>JACQYR010000192.1:0-16359 GCA_016208115.1 Desulfarculus sp. | reverse complement strand
TGGTGATCTCGGCCAGGCAGGGGTGGATGTAGGGCACCTCGGCCAGGTCCTGGGCGGTGGCGCCCAGCTTCATGGCCACGGCGATGTCGTGGATCATCAGCGAGGCCTCGGGCGCCACCAGCTCGGCCCCCACGATGCGCCCGCTGGCGCGTTCGGCGCGCAGGGCCAAAAAGCCCCGCGGCTCCTGGGGGTAGGTGCGGGCCACGCCCAGGCTGGCCAGGTCCAGCTCCACCTCCAGGAAGTCCAGCCCGGCCTGGCGGGCCTGGGCAGCGCTCAGACCCACCCGCGCCAGTTGGGGGTCGGTGAAGATGGCCCGGGGCAGCACCCGGCCGTCAAGGGCTTTGGCCTCCGGGTGCGTGGCGTTGTAACCGGCGATCTGGCCTTGCAGCACCGCCAGGTTGACCACCAGGGCCTGGCCGGTGACGTCGCCGGCGGCCCAGATGTGCTCCACGCTGGTGCGCATGAACTGGTCCACCACTGGCGCGCCGTTGGCCACGCGCACCCCGGCGGCCGGGAGGTTCAGCTCCTCGATGTTGGGCCTGCGCCCCAGGGCCAGGAGCACCGCCTGGGCCGGCACGGATTGGGCGGCGCCGTCCTGAAGGAAGCGCACCGTCTTGCCCGCCGGCCCGGCCTCCACGGCCACCAGCTCGGTGCCGGTGAAGACCCGCGCGCCGTCGGCCTCCAGGGACTCTTGTATCACCCGCCCCACCCGGGGGGCCTCCTGGCTCAAGAGGCGCGGCCCGCGCTGGATGAGCGTGGTGGCCACGCCCATGCGCGCGGCGTACTGGGCCAGTTCGCAGGCGATGGCCCCTCCTCCCAGCACCGCCAGCGAGACCGGCAACTCCTCCAGGTCCATGAACTGCTCGGCCACCAGGCAGCCGGCCTGCTCGATGCCCGGCAGGGGCGGCCAGACCTCGCGGCTGCCCGTGGCGATGACGATCTGGGCGGCGCTCAGATGCCGGCCCTCCACCTCCACGGTGTGGGGGTCCACGAAGACCGCGCGGCCCTGGTACAGCTCCAGGCCCTGGGCCTCTTTCTCGGCCACGGCGCGTTCACGGCCGCCGGCCAGGTGCTCCACCACGGCCCGCTTCAGCGCCAGCAAACGGGGGTAGGCCTTGGCCCCCGGCACGCCCATCTCCTTGAACAGGGCCGCCCCGTGCAACAGGGTCTTGCTGGGCATGCAGCCGGCCAGGATGCACAGCCCCCCCAGGCGGCCGGCCTCCACCATACCCACCCGGGCGCCGCTCTTCATGGCCGTGGTGGCCGCCGTGAAGCCGCCGCTGCCGCCCCCGCCGATCACCAGCACGTCCAGGTCAAAGCCGCTCACGGTTGGCCTCCCTCGCTGTTTTTCAATACCTCTTGGCCCCGCCGCCGGGCATAAGCCTGCAGGTCCTCCACCTGGTCCTTCTCGTCCACGATCTCCGAGCCCACCAGGCTCTCCAGCACGTCCTCCAGAGTGACCAGGCCCATCAGCCCGCCGTATTCGTCCACCACCAGGCACAGGTGCTCGCGGCGGCGCAGGAAGGAGTTCATGAGGTCCAGGGCGTTGGCCGAGGGCGGCACGAAGCGCACCTTCTTGGCCAGGCTTTTCAGCTTACCTCCTGGGGCGGGGTCCTTGAGGGCCAGCACCTCGGCCTTGAGCACGTAGCCCACCACGTCCTCCACGTCGCGCAGATACACCGGCACCCGCGAGAAGGCCCAGGCGCGGGCGTCTTCCTGGGCCTGGGCCAGGGACTGGTTGCCGTCGGCGGCGAACATCACCGTGCGTGGAGTCATGATGTCGCTGGCCCTCACCTCCTCCAGCAGGATGATGTTCTTGATGAGGTCGTGCTCTAGCTTGCTGATCTGCCCGCCCCGGGCGCCCAGGCGGGCGGCGGCCAGGATTTCATCCTCGCTGATGCGGGGCGCGCCGCCATGGCCGCGCACCACCAGGCTGGTGACCGCCTGGCTAAGCCAGATCAGGGGGCGCAGCAGGGCCACCATGGTTTGCAGGGGGGCCAGGGTCCAGGGCCAGAGGCTGCGCCAATGGGCCGCCCCCAGGGTCTTGGGCAGAATGTCGCCCACGAACAGGGTGGCCAGGGTGAAGGCCGCCGAGACGAAGATCAAGGAGGCCGGCCCCCACAGCTCGGCCGCCGCCCAGCCGGCCAGGGCCGCCCCGCCGATGTCGGCCATGGTGTCCACGATGACCAGGGCCGACAAGGGCTGCTCCACCCTGGCCTTGAGCTTCTTCATGGCCAGGGCCTGACGGGAGCCGCGGTTGGCCGCCGCCTCCAGGGTGATGATGCGCGTGGAGTAGAGCACCGACTCCAACAGCGAGCAGAAAAAGGAGATGCCCACCGAGAGCACGGCGGCGATAAGCAGTGTGACCATGGACCTCGCGCCTCCCAGCTTGGCCAACGGCGGCCGCCCGGCTCTCCGGTCCTGGAAAGCCGCCGGGGCCGCCGATGATTATCGAGGATACCACGAGGCGCGCGCTCAAGACAGCCGGGGTCACATGAAGGCCTGGGGCAGCCACAGGCTGATCTGGGGAAACAGCAGCAGAATGGCCAAGCACAGGCACAGGCCGATCAGGAAAGGGTAGATGCCCTGGTAGATGATGGTCAGGGGCGTGCCGGTGACGCCGGCCACCACGAAGGCGTTGATGGCCACTGGCGGCAGGATGATGCCGATCATGGTTACCACGCAGACGATGACCCCGAACCACACAGGGTCGTAGCCCAGCTTGACCACGAGGGGCAAAAAGATGGGCGTGGCCAGGATCAAAAAGGCCAAGTCCTCGATGAAGGAGCCGCCGATGAGATACACGGCCACGATGATGAGCATCACCACCAGGTTGGGGGCGCCCAGGCCGCCCAGCCACTGGGCCACGTGAAAGGGCATGCGCGTGACCAAAAAGAAATGCCCCAGGATGGTGGCCCCCGCGATGAGGGTGATGACCATGCAGGCGATGCGCAGGGTGTCCTGCACCGACTTGACGAAGCCCTTGAGGGTCATCTCGCCCTTGGCCAGGGTCAGTAAAAGAACCGCCAGGCTGCCCACGCTGCCGGCCTCGCTGGGCGAGAACACCCCGCCCATGAGGCCGCCCACCACCAAGAGGAAGACGCCGCCCACCAGGAGCACCGGCGGCAGACTGGCCAGACGCTGGCGCCAGGTGGAGCGCTGACCACGCGGTCCCAGGCTGGGGTCATGCCTGGTCCACAGCCACAGAGTCAGAGCAAAGGAGAAGGCGATCAGGAGCCCGGGCAGGATGCCGGCCAAAAACAACTGGCCGATGCTGGTCTCGGTGAGGATGCCGTAGATGATGAGCACTACGCTGGGCGGCATGAGGATGCCCAGCGTGCCCACGGTGGCCACGGTGCCGCAGCTAAGGCGCTTGTCGTAGCCGTAGCGGTCCATCTCGGGTATGGCCACGGTGGCGAAGGTGGCGGCGGTGGCCGGCGAGGAGCCGCAGATGGCCTTGAAGGCCGTGGCCGCGGCCACGGTGCCGATGGCCAGGCCGCCGGGCACGTGCCCCAAAAAGCGATAGGCCGCGTCGTAGAGGTCCTTGGCCACGCCGCCGCTGGCCCCCAGTTGGCCCATGAGCACGAACAGGGGTATCACCGTGAAGCCGTAGGAGCTCATGACGCTGAAGAAGTCCTTGGCCACCAGATTGAACGCCGCCTCCAGGTTGACCACGGCGGCAAAGCCGATGAACCCGGCCAACGCCATGGCGAAGCCTATCTCCAGGCCCAGGCCGAAGAGCGCGAACAGCAGGGCTATGACCAACAGGCCGATGACCGCCTCGCTCATGATCTGGTACCTCCCTGGCCAGCCAGGCCGCGGAGGAGCACCAGGCACTGGACCAGGCAGCACAGGGCCACCCCGTAGGCCACGGGGTACTGGGGCAGTTGCAGGGTCAGCGTCACCTCGCCGGCCCGCCTGAGATCGTCGCCCAGCTCCCACAGGTTTAGGCCGACCACCGCGAACAACCCCAGGCCCAGCAGGTTGGTCAGGCGCCCCAGGCGGGCCTTGCCCCGGCTGGCCAGCCGGCCGGCGAGAAAGTCCATCTTGACGTGGCCCCCTTGCAGGGTGGTCTGGGGGATGGCGAAACCCACGGCCACGGCCCCCAACAGCCCCACCAGCTCATAGGTGCCCAGTATGGGCGAGCGGAACAGGCGCAGCACCACGTCGGCCCCGGTGAGGCCCATCATGGCCACCAGGGCCAGCCCGGCGACCCAGAACATTACTCGGCTGAGGCGGGCCGTCAGCGCCGCCAGGAAATCAAGCATGGGCATCGCGGTCACCTCCGAAAGAGCCCCCGCCCCGCGCGACGGCGGGGGCCAAGCAGCATGAAAAATCCGGGACACTAACCTGGCGCGCAGGCCCCTGGCCCGCCAGGGCCTAACGCCCCGGCGGGCCTTGGCCGTCGCTTCCTAGCGGTTGTTTTTAAGCCACTGCTGGCAAAACTCCAGGGCCTCCCGGCCGGGCAGGCCCTTGGCCTGGGAGGCGGCCACGTACTCATCCAGGATGGGCTGCACCAGCTTGGCCCAGCGCTGGTCCTCCGCCGGGGTCAGCTCGATGACCTTGTTGCCCTTGGCCAGGGTGAACTCCTGCCCGGCCTGATCGAACTGGTCCCAGGCCTGGCCGGTCTTGTCCATCCACTCGCGGTTGACCTGCTCAATGGCCGCCTGGGCCTGCTGGGGCAGGGCGTCCCACTTCTTCTTGTTCATCACCACGAAGAAGGCCACCGAATAGGAAGAGCCCAGGTTCTTGGTGGTGGAGGCCAGCACCTCGGCGAATTTCCAGCCCTTGAGGCCCTCGATGGGTGTTAGCGTGCCCTGCACCAGGCCCTTTTGCAGGGCGTCGTAGGTCTCGGTCTGGGGCATGGCCACGGGGGTGGCGCCCAGGGCCTTGACGATCTTGGCGCTGGTGCCGGTGCAGCGTATCTTCAGGCCCTTCAGCTCCTCCAGGTTGCTCAGCTGGGTCTTGGTGTGCAGGATGCCCGGGCCGTGGCCGTGCAGGTACATCACCTTGGTGTCGCTAAGTTCCTTGGGCTGGAACTTCTGGTGGAAGGCGTTGCTCAGGCGGGTGGCCTCCAGACCGCTCTGGTAGCCCAGGGGCAGGTCAATCACCTCGCACAGGGGGAAGCGGCCCTTGACGTAGCTCAAGACGCCCATGGCCAGGTCCGAGATGCCCTTGACCACGCCGTCGTAGCTCTGGTCGGCCGGGGTGAGGGTGGCGCCGGGAAAGATGTTGATCTTCACGGCGCCATCGGTGCGCTTTTCCACCTCCTCGGCCCACTGGGTGGCCAGCAGGGTGTGCCCGTGACTTATGCGGGGGGTAGGGGGGTTATCGGCGGGAGGGCCGATACTAATAGGCAAAGGCGTAATAGAGGTGGGCGGCGGGCTGCTGGCGCATGATTTTTACCTGGCAACTCCCAGGCCGGAGATTCCCGGCCTTGCCGCGCGGCCCCAGGGCCGCCTTCACCTCTTCACGCCGGCCCTGGCCGGGCTGGCCAGAGCTTGTGAGGATTAGTTCATACCGCCCTGGGCCGGCCTTGTCAACATAATCATGCTGGCGCCATGCGGGTTTTTGGGGTCAGGCCGCGCGAATACCCAGGCCCTTGAAGAAGGTATAGCAGAAGGTGCCTCCGGCCTGGGCCGTGCGGTGCAGGTCGGCAATTCCCCGGTCCCAGGTGGCCTGGTCAATCAGCCCCTGTTCCAGGGAGGACTGGCGCACGCCCTCCACCATGGCGATGATGGTGCGGCGGATGAAGCCCTCCACCAGGGCGGGCCGGCCCTGGTCCACGTAGACCATGCGCGGCGAGACCTGGATGTCCCGGAAGCCCGCCTCTTCCAGCAGGGGAGACACCCGCCGGCCGATGAGCGAGGCGCCGCCCAGGCGGGCCTGGCTCTCGATCAGGCACTGCCAGGCCTGGCGGGCGGCGGCGGTCTCGGGGTGGAAGTAGCAGGAGCCGTGGTCGCCTTCCACCACGCAGATGGTCCCGCCGGGCCTGAGCACGCGCTTCAATGCCCTCAGCGCGCCCAGGGGGTCGGCCAGGTGCTCCAACACGAAGCAGACAAAGACGTGGTCAAAGCTCTCTTGGGCAAAGGGCAGGTTGAAGAGGTCGGCCCGCAGGAAGCGCAGGTTGACGTGGCCGGCCTGGGTCACGGCCTGGCGCGCCTGCTCCAGGGAGGCCTCGGAGATGTCCACCGAGGTTATGGCCGCGCCGGGGCTGTGCTCGGCCAGGATCAGGCTCTGGCAGCCGGTGCCGCAGCCGGCCTCCAATACCCGCGCGCCGGGCTGGTAGGCGGTGTCGTGGTGCAATAGGTCGGCCAGGGTGCCGGCCTGATCGGCCAGGCGCTGGGCCTCGCGTGGCGAATAACCGTGGACATAGCCCGAGGCTTGCATGTGTCTCCCCCTCGTGGAGCGGCCCGGCCAGGCCGCATGGGGAAAACCTAAGCACCGGCCAGGGCCGGCGCAAGCGGCCTCTAGCAGATTCTTGGCAGAGGCTCGCCGCTGAGCATGTCCAGGATGCGTCCGCCGCCCACCCGGGTGTGCATCCACACCCGGCCAGCCGGGGCCTCCTTGACCTGACCGATGACCGCCGCGCCCCGGCCCAGGGGATGGGCCTGCAAGGCTTGGAGGGCCGCTTGCGCCTGGCCGCCCTCCACGATGCAGATCAGCTTGCCCTCGTTGGCCAGATAGAATGGGTCCAGGCCCAGTAGTTCGCACACGCCCTGCACCACCGGGTCCACGGGGATGGCGCCTTCCTGTAGCTCGATGGCCACCCGGCTGGTGGCGGCGATCTCGTTCAAGGTGGTGGCCAGGCCGCCCCGGGTGGGGTCGCGCAAGACGTGCACGCCATCGCAGGCGGCCAGCAGATCGGCCACCAGGCCGTTCAGGGCCGCCGAGTCGCTCTTGAGCGGCGCGTCCAGGTTGAGGCCCTCGCGTTGGGCCAGGATGGTCACGCCGTGGTCGCCCATGCTGCCGGAGACCAGCACCGCGTCGCCGGGGCGCGCCAGATGGGCGCCCAGCTCGAGCCCATCGGGGATGACGCCGATGCCGCAGGTGTTGATGAATATCTTGTCAGCCTGGCCGCGCCCCACCACCTTGGTGTCGCCGGCCACGATGCCCACCCCGGCCTCCTTGGCCGCCCGGGCCATGGACTCCACGATGGTGGTCAAGAGGGCGATGGAAAGGCCCTCCTCCAGCACGAAGCCCACGGTGAGCCACAGGGGCTTGGCGCCGCGCATGCACACGTCATTGACCGTGCCGTGCACGGCCAGGGAGCCGATGTCGCCTCCCGGGAAGACCACCGGGTCCACCACGAAGGTGTCGGTGCTGATGGACAGCCGCCCTGGCGGGGGGGTGAGCACCGCGGCGTCGTCCAGGGGGTCCAAGAGCGGGTTGGCGAAGCGCCCGGCAAAGACGCGCCCCACCAGTTCGTGGCTGGCGCGGCCGCCGGCGCCGTGGTCCAGGAGGATGGTATCAGAGGCCATGCTGACTCCTATTAGCGCCGGTACCTGTACCAGGCCGCGCAGGTGCCCTCCATGGAGACCATGCAGGGACCCAGGGGGTTCTCGGGGTGGCAGACCTTGGCGAAGAGCCGGCACTGGTTGGGCCGCACCAAGCCCCGGAGCACGTCGCCGCACTGGCAGCCGGGATGATCGTTGGCCGGCGGCACCTCCAGGTCGAAGCGTTTGCGGGCGTCAAACTGGGCAAAGGCCGGCGAGAAATCCAGGCCGCTCTTAGGTATCCAGCCCAGGCCCCGCCAGGGGGCGTCCACGGTGTTGAAGACCTGGTTCATCAGGGCCACGGCCTGGGGGTTGCCCGCCGCCGAGACCCCGCGCGCGTATTGAATCTCCACCTCCGCCCGGCCCTGCTCCACCTGCCTGACCAGCATCAGGATGGTGGCCAGCACGTCGGCGGGCTCGAAGCCCGAGACCACGCAGGCCAGGCCGTAGTGTTTGGCCACGGCCTCATAGACCCCGGTGCCGATGACCGTGGTGACGTGGCCGGGGCAGATGAAGCCGGAGAGCCCCAGTTGGGGGCCGGTCAACAGGGCGGTGAGCGCCGGGGGCAGCAGCTTGTGGGCCGCCAGCACGCTGAAGTTCCTTAGCCCCTGGCGCTGGGCCATGAGCACGGCGGCGGCCACCGTGGGGGCGGTGGTCTCGAAGCCGATGCCCAAAAAGACCACCTGGGCCTGGGGGTGGGCCGTGGCCAGATCCAGGGCGTCCAGGGCCGAGTACACCACCTTGACCTGAGCGCCCTGGGCGCGCTCCTTGGCCAGGGAACTATGGCTGCCGGGCACCCGCACCAGGTCGCCGAAAGTGGCCACCATGACCCCCGGGGTCTGGGCCAGCTTCACGGCGCGGTCTATCTCCTCGGTGGCGGTGACGCAGACCGGGCAGCCCGGCCCGCTGACCAGCTCCACCGTGGGCGGCAGCATTTGCGTCAGGCCATGGCGGGCGATGGCCATGGTGTGGGTGCCGCACAGCTCCATGAAGCGCACCGGCTTGGTGCTGCTCTCGGCGATGGCCCGGGCCAGCTTGCCGGCCAGCTCGGGGTCGCGGTATTCGTCAACGTGTTTCATGGCCATTACTCCTCTGCGGCATGACCCAGCACCGTGCGGTCTCCCCTGACAAGCCCCAGCTCGCGGGCCTGGGCCGCGGCCAGGGCCTGGCCCAGGCTTAAGCCTCCGTCGCCGGCGGGCAAGAGGGCCGGGGTGAAGACCTCCAGGCCCTGGGCCTCCAAAAGGGGCGGCAGGCGCTCCAGCAGATAGGCGTTCATCAGGCAGCCGCCGCCCAGGCAGACCCGCCCCAGGCCCGTGGTCCCGGCGGCCCGCAACGCCCAGGCGGCCAGGCCTTGCGCCAGCCCCTGGTGAAAGCGCGCCGACACCCGGCCCGGCGAGGCCCCGGCCAGGAGGTCGGCCACCAGGGCCTCCACGGCTGGCTGCCAATCCAACACCAATAGGCCCCCCTCGTCAAGCACCGCCATGGGGTAGGCCCCCCGCGCGCCCGTGTCCAGGGCCTGCTCCAGCTCGATGGCCGCCTGGCCCTCGTAGGCCACCTCCCCGCGCAGGCCGCTGATGGCCGCCACGCCGTCGAAGAGCCGGCCCAGGCTGGAGGTCAAGGGGGTGTTGAGGCCCCGGGCCACCATGCGGCCGATCAGGGGCAAGTGCTGGCCATGGCTCTTGATGAGCCCCAGGTCCAGGCCAGCGGCCTCTTGGCCGAAGACCGCCAGCAGGAGCGCCAGGCCCACCCGCCAGGGTTCCTTCACGGCCTTGTCGCCACCGGGCAGGGGCAGGTGGCGCAGGCGGCCCAGGCGGCGGTAGGTCTCGGCCCGGGCCGCCAAAAGCTCCCCGCCCCAGACCGTGCGGTCGGGGCCAAAGCCGGTGCCGTCCAGGCTGAGGGCCAAGACCTCGCCAATGAGCCCGTGCTCGGCCATCACCGCCACGGCGTGGGCGTGATGGTGCTGCACCATCACCACTGGCAGGCCTTGCTCCAAAGCCCAGCGCGTGGAGAGATAGTCGGGGTGCTGGTCGCAGGCCAGCAGGGAGGGCTCTGCCTCCAGGATGCGGGCCAGGTGGCCGGCGGTCAGTTCGAAGAACCCCAGGGTCTCCAGGTTCTCCAGGTCGCCCACGTGCTGGCTGACAAAGGCCTGGCGCCCGCGCAACAGGCACAGGGTGTTCTTGAGCAGGGCGCCCACGGCCAGCACCGGCGGCGCGTCCTCGGCCACCAGGCCCGGGGCCAGGGTGATGGGCGTCGGGGCATAGCCCCGCGAGCGGCGTATCTGCCTTAAAGCCCCGCCCAGGGAGCGCACCACCGAGTCGTCGGAGCGCAGGTAGATGTCGCGGTCGTGCAGCAGAAAAAGATCGGCAATGGCCCCGCGCGGGGCCTGCCCGCCGATGCGGCACAGGGCCTCGCGGTTGTCCAGGCAGATGGGCTCGTCGCTGACATTGCCCGAGGTCATGACCAGGGCGGTGAAGCCCTGGTCATAAAGCAGGTGGTGCAAGGGCGTATAGGGCAGCATCAGGCCCAGGAGACGGTTGCGCGGATTGAGCGAGGGCGCCAGGCCGGTGCCCTCCTTCATGGTAGCAAGCACGATGGGGCGCTGGCGGCTGGTTAGCGCCTCCACGGCGGCCTCGTCCAGCACCGCCAGGCGGTGGGCCGCCGCCAAATCGGCCACCATCAGGGCCAGGGGCTTTTCCTCGCGATGCTTGCGCGCCCGCAAGCGCGCCACCGCCGCCTCGTTGAAGGGGTCCACGGCCAGGTGGAAGCCGCCCAGGCCCTTGATGGCCACAATGCGGCCCTCGCGCAGGGCCGAGGCCGCCTCGGCGATTGCGTCGGCGCAGGCTATTTCTTGGCCCGCCGCGTCGGCCAGCCACAGGCGTGGGCCGCAGACCGGGCAGGCGTTTGGCTGGGCGTGGAAGCGCCGGTCGGCGGGGTCGTGGTACTCGGCCTGGCAGGCCGGGCACATGACGAAGGGGGCCATGGTGGTCAGGGGCCGGTCGTAGGGGATGTCCTTGATGATGGTGTAGCGGGGGCCGCAGTGGGTGCAATTGATGAAGGCGTAGCCGTGGCGCCGGTCGGAGGGGTCGCGCATCTCGCTTAAACAGGCCTGGCACACGGCGCTGTCGGGGCTGATGAGGGTGCGCCGGGTGCCGGCCTGGGAGGCCAGGATGGCGAAGCCGCCCTCCCCTGGCACCAGCCCCACCGGCTGACGGCTGACCTCCTGAATCAGGGCCAGGGGCGGGGCCTGGGCATGAAGGCGGCGGAAGAACTCCCGCACCACCAAGGCCGGCCCCTGCACTTCAAGCTCCACACCGGCCGCCGTGTTGGTCACCCAGCCGGTCAGGTCCAGGTCATGGGCCAGGTTGAAGACAAAGGGCCGGAAGCCCACCCCCTGCACCACGCCGCCTATCCGGACTCGCTCCCTGCTGTGCTCTGGCGGCGCGGCCATGGTCGGGGCCATCAGGCCCGTTAGGCCTTGACCCAGGCCTCCAGCCAGTCGGCCCAGGCGTCCACGCCCTGGCCGGTGCGGCAGGAGAGGTCAAAGGCCACCTGGCTGGGGTTGAGTTGGCGGCAGGTGGCGTGGATACGCTCGATGTCGCAGTCAATGTAGGGCAAGAGGTCAATTTTGTTGACCAAAAGTACCCCAGCCTCGCGGAAGAGCACCGGGTATTTGCTGGGCTTGTCATCGCCCTCGGTCACCGAGAGCACCGCCACCTTGAGGTCCTCGCCCAGGTCGAACTCCACCGGGCAGACCAGGTTGCCCACGTTCTCCACGATGAGCAGATCCAGGTTGTTCAGGTCGAAGGCCGGCAGCACCCGGGCGATCATGCCCCCGTCCAGGTGGCAGGCCCCCCGGGTCTCGATCTGCACCGCCTTGACCCCCACGGCGGCCACCCGCTGGGCGTCCTCGGTGGTCTGCACGTCGCCCTCCACCACGGCCAGGCGCAGGCGATCCTTAAGACGGGTGAGCGTCTGCTCCAGGAGGGTGGTTTTGCCGGCTCCGGGGCTACTGATGATGTTGATGACCTTGACCCCGGCGTCCTTGAAACACTGGCGGTTGGCCTGGGCCAGGCGGTCATTGGCCTCCAGGATGGGACGGCTTACCTCTAGCTCGGCCATGACGCTCCTCGCGGGGGGAAATTGGCACGGCAAAATCGGGACCTAGGGCTCCCAAGCGGGCCATGGACGGCCCGCACGAAACCACGCCAACTTCCCATTTGGCGTGGTTTCGTAAGCTTGCCAAAATTTACTTTTGGCAAGCGTCAAGAGGAGAAAGCCACGGATGGCTTTCTCCGACAACTATTAGCCCTCGTCTGTCTCGATGTAGTCTATCAATAGCTCCTGGCCCTGGGTCACTTTCACGTTGGCTGACTGGCACTGGGGGCAGGAAAACACCGCCTCGCTCATGTCCAGCTCGGCCCCGCAGTCCTGGCAGAGGCCGGCCAGGGGCACGGGGGTCAGCTTCAGTTCGGCGCCCTCGGCCACGGTGCCTTCCTTGATGAGGTCGAAGCAGAAGCTCAAGGAGTCGGGCACCACGTTGGTGAAGGCCCCCACGCGCACCCCCACCCGGCGCACCTTGCTCACGCCATGGCGAATGGCCTCCTCCACCACGATATCCAAAAGCGATTGGGCGATGGAAAGCTCGTGCACGCTGTCATCTCGCAGGGTTAGGGGATCAGGCCAGAATTGCAAACTTAACACGGCGCGCCTACGTGGTCAAGGAATAGGCCCCGCCTCGCCTTGGCAGCCGCCGCCGGCCTCTGGTACAATCGCCTACAACGATTCGGAGTGACGCCCTTGCCTCCTAAGCCTCGAAAACCACAGCCCAAAGACCAGCAGGCCACCCAAGGCCCCCAGGCCCCCCGGCCGCGCCGTGGCTGGCTGGGCCGCATACTGCTGAGGCTCTTGCTCCTGCTTTTCTTCCTGGGCGTGCTCGGCGTGGGCGTGGGCGTGGGGGCCTGGTTCTGGATCAGCCAGGACCTGCCGCGCATTGAGCGCCTGGCCGACTACCGCCCCCCGGCGGTGACCCAGGTGCTGGCCCAGGACGGCCAGCTCATGGCCGAGTTCTACCGCGAGCGGCGCTACGTGGTGCCGGTGCAAGACGTCTCGCGCCTGGTGGTGACGGCCTTTGTCTCGGCCGAGGACGGCGACTTCTTCCGCCACCCGGGCATAGACCTGTGGGGCATCACCCGGGCGGCCTGGGCCAACCTCAAGGCCCGCAAGGTGGTCCAGGGCGGCAGCACCATCACCCAGCAGGTGGCCAAGACGCTCCTGCTCACGCCCCAGCGCACCTTTGGCCGCAAGATCAAGGAAATGATCCTGGCCTGGCGCATCGAGCGCTATCTGAACAAGGAAGAGATACTCTACCTCTACCTGAACCAGATATACCTGGGCAACGGCGCCTACGGGGTGGAGGCGGCGGCCCAGACCTACTTCGGCAAGCACGCCCGCGACCTGGACGTGGCCGAGGCGGCGCTGTTGGCCGGCCTGGTGCAGGCCCCCAGCCGCTACAGCCCCTTAAGGCACCCCCGCCGGGCGCGCGCCCGCCAGGTCTACGTCATCGAGCGCATGGTCAGCGACCACCACATCACCCCGGCCCAGGCCGAGGAAGCCCTGAACGCCCAACTGAACATCCGCCTGCACCGGCCCGACACCGTGCCCGCCGCCTACTACGAGGAGACGGTGCGCCAGTGGTTGGAGGAGAAGTTCGGGGCCAACACCCTCTACGAGGGCGGGCTGACCGTGCACACCGCCTGCGACCCCGGCCTGACCAAGGCCGCCCTCAAGGCCCTGGAGCAGGGGCTGAACGACCTGACCAACCGCCACGGCTTCCAGGGGGCGGTGGCCAAGGCCTCGCCCAGCGAGTTGCAGGCGGCCAGCGAGCGCCCGGTGAGCCAGAGCGGCCTGGAGCAGGGGCAGGTGGTCACCGGCCTGGTGACCCAGGTCAACAAACAGCAGCAGACCCTCACTCTGCGCATGGGCGCCGAGCGCGGCCAGCTAACCCTGGCCGACCTGAGGCGCTGGTATTCGTCCCTCAAGGACGTGGAGAAGATGCTCACCCCCGGCGACATCGTGCGGGTGCGCGCGGTCAAGTACCAGGACAAGACCAAGACCTGGGACCTGGGCCTGGTGCAGGAACCGGTGGCCCAGGCGGCCATCGTGGCCCTGGAGGCGGGCAGCGGCCGCTGCCGGGTGCTGATCGGCGGCCGCAGTTTCAGCCAGAGCCAGTACAACCGGGCCATCCAGGCCCACCGCCAACCGGGCAGCGCCTTCAAGCCCTTCATCTACGCCGCCGCCCTGGACCGCCCCCAGCACCCCTACACCCCGGCCAGCATCCTCATTGACTCGCCGGTGGTCTACGAGGACCCCAGCCAACCCGACGGCCTCTGGCGGCCCAAGAACTACGAGGCCGACTTCAAGGGACTCACCACCTTCCGCGAGTCCCTGGAGCACTCCCGCAACATCCCCACGGTCAAGCTGCTAGCCGACCTGGGCGTGGACTACGCCATCCGCTACGCCCGCCAGTTGGGCATAAGCAGCGAATTGCCCGGCACCTTGTCCCTGGCCCTGGGCTCCGGCGGGGTGACCCTCTTGGAGATGACCCGGGCCTACTCGGTCTTCGCCAACCAGGGCCGTCTGGTGGAGCCGGTCCTGGTGGAGAAGGTCTTCGACCGCGACGGCAAGACCATCTACCAGGCCAACCCCGACAACAGCCGCGAGGTCATCTCCCCCCAGACCGCCTTTGTCATGACCAGCCTGCTGAGGGGCGTGGTGGACAACGGCACCGGCCGCAGCCTCAAGCTGCCCGGCCGCTCCCTGGCCGGCAAGACCGGCACCACCAACGACCTGCGCGACGCCTGGTTCATCGGCTACGCCCCCAGCCTGGTCTGCGGGGTATGGGTGGGCCGCGACGAGAACGAGTCCCTGGGCTCCCGGGAGACCGGCGCCCGGGCCGCCGGCCCCATCTGGAAGGAATTCATGAAGGAGGCCTTGGCCGGCCTGCCGCCCATTGACTTCCCGGTGCCCGAGGGCGTGGTCTTCGCCCGGGTGCACAAGGAATCCGGCCAGGCCCTGCCCGCCGACGGCGGGAGTGGCTACTTCGAGGCCTTCAAGGCCGGCAGCGAGCCCGGCGTGGCCCCCCCCACCCCCCTGCCCCACAGCCGGGCCAGCGAGGCCGAGGACTTCTTGCAAAGCGAGACCTTCGCCACCCAGGACCAGGAATAGACCGCCCGCCGCGGCGGGCGTATACGGGTCGAGTGGTGCCGTGCCTCGGGCCTGCCTTGCCGGCTCCCGTTGTGGGCCTACCGCAAAAAAAACGGGCGGGGATAAACCCCGCCCGTGTATTCCTTGGATTTCGTAGGGGCGGGGTTTATCCCCGCCCGTGTATTTGTTCGCGGATCAGGACAACCAGCGGCGGATTTGTCCGGCCTTTAGATGTCCGATAGCTCGTCGTGGGTGGTGTAGAGCACCGTGAACTCGTGCTCCAACTCCTGCTGCAGGGCCTTCATCTTGTCCACGGGCATGTCGGCCACCCGCAGGAAGACCTTGCGGGTGCCTTCCTCGCACATGTCATAGGAGGTGAGGATGCTCACCAGGCGGCCGCCGTGCTTCCTTATAACGTCGGCCACCTCCTTGATGGAGCCCGGCCGGTCGGCCAGGGAGAAGGCGAACTGGGTGCCGCCCCGGTAGATGCCGGTGATGGAGGTGAGCACCCGGAAGACGTCGCCCTGGCTGAGCATGCCAATGAGCTTGCCGTTTTCCACCACGGGTAGCCCCGTGACCTTGTGCTCCAGCATGATGACCGCCGCCTTTTCCACCGTGGCCTCGGGGGGGATGGTGATGACCCGGCGGCTCATGATGTCCTTGACCTTCAACTCGCTGAGCAGGTAGTAAAGCTCGTGCACGTCCAGGGTGGTGGCCTTGCTGGGGCTGGCCTCCTTGAGGTCGCGGTCGGTGACGATGCCCGCCACGGAGCCGTCTTCCTTGATGACCGGCAGGCGGCGGACGTTGTTCTCCTTCATGATCTGGGAGGCCTTCATCACCGAGGTGTCTGGAGTGACCGTAATGGGGTCGGTGGTCATCCAATCCTTGACCAGCATGGGCAACTCCTCTTGGCTTGGGGGGCTGATAGGTTGTGACGTACACGCTCAAGCTGACGCCGCCGGCTTTTGCGGCGGTAGGCCAAGGGCAAGGGGCTGGGCGCGCTTGAGAAGCTTTTGTATTTTAAGATACAATTCCCCCCTGGTGAGTTGTCAAGTAGATTCAGCGGAGGCCGGTGGCGAAACCAATGAACGACGGCGACAAATCAAGGGCGGACCCACAGCGCCTGGCCCTGTGGCTGGGGCCAGAAAGCCCCCTAGCTCGGGAGCTTAAGGGATTCGCCCCCCGCCCCGGCCAGTTGGACATGGCCCTCGCCGTGGCCCGCGCCCTGGCCCAGGAGACGCCCTTGTTGGTGGAGGCCGGCACCGGCACCGGCAAGACCCTGGCCTATCTGCTGCCGGCGCTCATGAGCGGCCTCAAGCTGGTGGTGAGCACGGGCACCCGCACCCTGCAGGACCAGATAAGCAGCAAGGAGCTGCCCCTGCTGAAACACAGCCTGGCGCCCCAGTTGCGCTGGGCGGTGCTCAAGGGCCGCGCCAACTACCTGTGCCGCCGGCGCTTCGATTCCCTGGCCCGCCAGCCCGACCTGGCCCTGCCCGGCGTGGCCGGGGCCCTGGCCATCTTGCGGCCCTGGAGCCGCGCCACCCACGGCGGCGACCTGGACGAGGTGCGCGGCCAGGGCCTGAGCCAGGCGCTCATCGGCGAGATCACCAGCAACGGCGAGCAGTGCCTGGGCGGCCGCTGCCCCCAGCGCGAGGATTGC
>JACQYR010000094.1 GCA_016208115.1 Desulfarculus sp. | reverse complement strand
GCCCAGGTCCTTGGCGCTGACGTGCACGATGCCGTTGGCGTCAATGTCAAAGGTGACCTCGACCTGGGGCACCCCCCGGGGGGCCGGCGGGATGCCCACCAGCTCGAAGCGGCCCAGCGTCTTGTTGTTGCCGGCCATCTCGCGCTCGCCCTGGAGCACGTGGATGGAGACCGCCGGCTGGCTGTCGGCCGCCGTGCTGAATATCTGGCTCTTGCGCGTGGGGATGGTGGTGTTTTTCTCGATGAGCTTGGTCATCACCCCGCCCAGGGTCTCGATGCCCAGACTCAAGGGGGTCACGTCCAAGAGCAGCACGTCCTTGACGTCGCCGCCCAGCACGCCGCCCTGGATGGCCGCGCCGATGGCCACCACCTCGTCGGGGTTGACGCCCTTGTGGGGCTCCTTGCCAAACAGCTCCTTGACCTTCTGCTGCACCCGGGGCATGCGGATCATGCCGCCCACCAGGATAACCTCGTCCACCTCGCTGGGGCTCAGGCCCGCGTCCTTGAGGGCCATGCGGCAGGGGCCATCCAGGCGGGTGATAAGCTCGTCCACAAGGGCCTCCAGCTTGGCCCGGGTCAGTTTGATGTTCAGGTGCTTGGGGCCAGACTGGTCGGCGGTGATGAAGGGCAGGTTGATGTCGGTCTCCATGGAGGTGCTTAGCTCCATCTTGGCCTTTTCCGCCGCCTCCTTGAGCCGCTGCAGGGCCATCTTGTCGCCGCGCAGGTCAATGCCCTGGTCCTTCTTGAACTCGTCGGCCAACCAGTCAATGACCTTGAGGTCGAAGCCGTTGGTGGACTTGACCTCGAAGACGCCGTCGCCCAGCTCCAGGATGGAGATGTCGAAGGTGCCGCCGCCCAGGTCGAAGACCGCGATCTTCTCGTCCTTCTTCTTGTCCAGGCCGTAGGCCAGGGCCGCCGCCGTGGGCTCGTTGATGATGCGCAGCACGTTAAGGCCGGCGATCTTGCCCGCGTCCTTGGTGGCCTGGCGCTGGGAGTCGTTGAAGTAGGCCGGCACGGTGATGACCGCGTCGCTTATCTTCTCGCCCAGGTAGTCCTCGGCGGTCTGCTTCATCTTGACCAGCACCATGGAGGAGACCTCGGCCGGCGAGTAGTCCTTGCCCTGGATGGTCAGATGGGCGTCGCCGTTGCTGGCCTGGGCGATCTTGTAGGGCAGGATCTTGATGTCGTCCTGCACCTCCTTGGAGGCGTACTTGCGGCCGATCAGGCGCTTGACCGCAAACACGGTCTGGGTGGGGTTGGTGATGGCCTGGCGTTTGGCCACCTGACCCACCAGGCGCTCGCCGCTGTCGGTGATGGCCACCACGCTGGGGGTGGTGCGGCTGCCTTCCTGGTTGGTCAGCACCGTGGGCTCGCCGCCCTCCATGATAGCCACGCAGGAGTTGGTGGTGCCCAGGTCAATACCGATGATCTTGCCCATTGTTAAGTGCCTCCCCGCGAAACAGGTTGACCGGCGGCCTTGCGCGGCCCGCTGGCTTCTAATTGATCGTGATCTTTATCTCGGTGCCCTCGTCGTCGCTGGGCGCCGGTTTCTTGCTAACCACCACCATGGACGGCCTGAGGAGCCGCCCCTGGAACATGTAGCCCTTTTGCAGCTCCATGAGCACGGTGTTCTCATCCTGGGCCGGGTCCTCCTGCTGCATCATGGCCTCGTGGAACTCGGGGTTGAAGGGCTGGCCCAGGGCCTCGATCCTCTCCAGACCGTGGCGCTCCAGCACCTTCATCAGTTCCTGGACCGTCAGCGAGACGCCCTCGGCCAGGGTGCCCTGACCGCCGGGCTCGGCGGCGTGGCTCAAGGCCCGCTCCAGGTTGTCCAACACCGGCAAGAGGTCCTTGACCATGCCCTCGTTGGCCCGGCGCAAGAACTCGGCCTTGTCGCGCTCCAGGCGTTTCTTGAAGTTCTCGGTCTCGGCGGCCAGGCGCAGCATGCGGTCCTTGAGCTCGTCGCGCTCGGCGGCGCACGCGGCCAGAGGATCAGCCTCCACTTTGGGAGCATCCCCGGCCTGGGGGGCCGGCTCGGATTGAGGCGCCGCCTCGGAGGCCACCGCCTGCTGCTTGCTCTTCTCGCCCGCCGGTGAATCCTGCTTGACCAAATTATCCTCCAGGCTGACGGCGCCCTAGTCCCGGGACCCCAGGATGCGGCTGACCAATTGGGCGGTGTAGTCCACGATGGGGATGACCTTGGAGTAATCCATGCGCGTGGGGCCGATCACCCCCAAGGCCCCCAGGGGCGCGCGCCTGCCGCCATAGGAGGCCGTCACCGCGGTCAAGCCCTCCAACCCGGCCAGATCGCTCTCGGCGCCGATGAAGATCTGCACCCCTTGCGCGGCCAGGGACTTCTCCAAGAGCCGCAGCAGGGTGGATTTTTCCTCAAAGGCCCGGAATATAAGGCGTAAGCGGGCCACGTCCGCGAACTCGGGGGCGCCCATGAGGTTGGTCTGCCCCTCCACGTAGACGTCGCCCGGCCCGCCGCCGGGCAGGGCCTTCTGCCCCAAGCGCAAGGCCCGGCTCAAGACCCGGTCAAAGCGCACCTTCTCGCGGGCCATCTCCCGGGCCACCCGCTCCTTGACCTCGCTTAAGGTAAGATCGGCCAGCAGTTCATTCAAGTACCTGGTGAATTTATCCAGGTCATCTTGTTTAAGGTCGCTATCGGCCTCGATAATCCGGTTCTGGACCCCGCCGCTTTTGGTCACCAGGACCACCAGGATCAGCCCCGGCTGCAACAGCGCGAACTCAACATGCCTGAAGACCTCCTGCTCGGGCAGGGGCGCGGCCACCACCGCCGCCTGCTGGCTCAGGATGCTCAGGGAACGGCTGGCGGCTTGGAGCACCTCGCGCAGGTCCAGGGGCTGGCGCTCGTGCAGGGCTTGGTTTATCTGGGCCTTGGCCTGCTGGTCCAGCTCGCGCACCTCCAGGATGGAGTCCACGTAGAAACGCAGGCCCTGGGAGGTGGGCACCCGGCCAGCCGAGACGTGGGGCTGGGCCAGGTAGCCCAGGTCCTCCAGGTCGGCCAT
>JACQYR010000216.1 GCA_016208115.1 Desulfarculus sp. | reverse complement strand
TGCCGGGGGCCGAGCGGGCCGGCAGCTTGCCGTCCCTTATCCAATTGCGGATGGTGTTGCGGTGAACACCCAGATTTTGGGCCAGGTTGCCCACACCGATGACTATCATGCCACATCCCCCTCCAAGCGGGTTGTTGGGTAACCAGTCACGGAGCCCGCCAGGCTAGCGGCCTCCATGCTTGCTTCCTTGTCCGGCCGGGCCGGCCTGGGGCGAGGGGCTCTCCTCGCGCAGTTGACTTAAAATCCAGGCGCAGGCCCCGGGTATGGCCGCTTCCACGGCGGCGGTGAGCCCTGGTTGCACGTGGTCGGGCAGGCAGCCCACCTTGACGGCCAGCACTCGCACCTCCACGCCACCTAGGGTGTTGAGTTCCTGCAACAGGTTGAGTGACGGGAACTGGTGCAAAGAAAAGTCGTTGGCCTTTTGGGGGCTGATCTGGTCCAGGGCCAACTCGCATAGTTGGCCCGGCTCCAGCCCCGGCTGGTCGGCGGCGTCCACGATGAGTAGCATGCGGGGCTTTTGCGGGGCGATGAGCAGGTCAAAGAGGAACTCGCGGCTGCTGGTGCCCACGTCCATGGCCACGGCCTCGGGCGGCAGTTGGTGATGGGCCAGCAGATGCTCGATCACCGCCGGACCGAAGCCGTCGTCGCCAAAAAGGGTATTGCCACAGCCAAAGACCAGCAAGGGCTTGCTGTAAAGCTCATGGATCATGGGCAGGCACCGGGTTGCGCCGCGCGCGGCTATAGTTTAGCTATCTGGTGTGCATTTTGTGCAATATCTTCTTGAGGCACATTCATAGCAAGGGCACCTAGGTGTGTCAATAGAAATGACTGCCATTCATCGCACAATTCGATGCTTCCAGGCCCAACCCCTGGGAATGGCGGGGGATAGCGTAAAAAAGAAAAATTGCACAAACCGCCTCTTTTGACTGCGCGCCCGGCCTTGGCCTCTCCGGGGTGGCGGGTCCGTTAATGTGCAATAAGTGCGCCCTGGGCCATTGGAGAGCGGGGCGGAGTATAACGGCTGGCGGCGGGAGGGACCAATAGCGCCACGGACGTGGCCGGCTGGGCAGGGGAAATGATGGAGCTAGCCCCGCCTGTGGTTGATGGGGCAGTCGTGAAAAGATGGCAAAAGGCAGGTCAGGGAGAGGTGCCGCCCTACCCGTCTATTGGCGGTTGATCAAAGCAGGATGGGCGGAGCTAAGCCCCGCCCATCAAGAAAGACCATCTGAAGGATCGCCCCACAACGGGAGCCCGCAAGACAGGCCCGTGCAATAGCGCCACTCGACCCGTTTATGGGAACCGAGGCACTCGGTTAGATGCTGAGGAAGGCCTTGCGCACCAAGTCTGATTGCAGCAGTTCCTGGGCTTGGCCCTCGTGGCGCAGGCGGCCGGTCTGCATGATGTAGCCGTAGTCGGCCAGCTCCAGGGCCTCCAGCACGTTCTGCTCCACCAGAAGGACGGTAAGCCCTTCCCGCTGGAGCCGGCGCACCGTGGCGAAGACCTCGGAGACCATTAGCGGGGCCAGGCCCAGGCTGGGATCGTCCAGCATGAGCATCTTGGGGTTGCTCATCAGGCCGCGGCCAATGGCCGCCATCTGCTGCTCGCCCCCGGAGAGCGAGCCGGCGGCCTGGCGGCGTCGTTCGCGCAGGCGGGGGAAAAGGTCGTAGACATACTCCAGCTTGGTGCGCTTCTTGGCCTCGTCATACACCACGAAGGCGCCCAGCAGGAGGTTCTCCTCCACCGACAAGGGCTTGACGAGCTTGCGGTCCTCGGGCACGTAGATCAGGCCCAGGCGTACTATCTCCTCGGTGCGCAGGCCCTTGATGGCTTGGCCGCGAAAGGTGACGCGCCCTTCGGGGGCCAGGCGGGCGGCGCCCATGATGGCCTTGAGCAGGGTGGACTTGCCGGCGCCGTTGGCCCCCACCACGCTGACCGTCTGGCCTTCCTCGACCCGCAGCGAGGCCTCGCGCAAGACCGGCAGGCCCGAGTAGCGCACGGTGATGTCCTGCACCTCAAGCATGGGAGGCCTCCCCGGCGCGCTTGACGAAGTGGTCGCCCAGGTAGGCCCGTATCACCTCGGGGTCCTTTACCACGGCCTGGGGCTCGCCCTCGGCGATCTTGCGGCCGCTCTCCAGCACGATGACGCGGTGGGAGAGCGCCATGACCATCTCCAGCACGTGCTCGGTCAAGAGCAGCGCGATGCCCTTTTCCTGGTGGATGCGCCGCAGGAGAGTCACCATGCCCTCGATCTCGGCGCGGATGAGGCCGGCGGCTACCTCGTCCAATAGCAGGAGCTTGGGCTCGGTGGCCAGGGCCGTGGCCAGGGCCACGCGCTTCTGGCGGGCCACCGGCAGTTCGCTGAGCATGTATTGGCCGGTCTCGGCGATCTCCAGGAAGTCCAGCCAGGCCTCGGCCCGTCCCCTAGCCTGACGGCGGGACCCCGTGCGCATGAAGGCGCCCACCATGACGTTCTCGGCCACCTTGAGGTCGCCGCTGGCCTGGAAAATCTGGAAGGTGCGGGCCAGGCCCAGGCGGGCCACGTCAAAGGCCTTGAGCGGCGTGATGTCGCGGCCATCGAAGACGATTTTGCCCCGCGTGACCGGAAAGTGCCCGGCGATGCAGTTGAACAGGGTGGTCTTGCCGGCGCCGTTGGGGCCGATGAGCCCCAGCACCTCGCCCTGGTCCAGGCAAAAGGAGATGTCCTGGTTGGCGGTGAGCCCGCCGAACTCCTTGCTGACCTCGGTTACCTCAAGCAGCGCCATGGTCGCCCCTCCGGCGGGCGAGGGCCGCCTCCACCATGCCCCAGACCCCCCTGGGCTGCACGGCGGCGATGAGCATGATGATGCCTCCGTAGATGACCAGGTTGAGCCCCACCAGGCCGGCCGAGGCCCCCAGCCAGTCGCCTAGGTAGCTCTTCAAGGGCACCAGGATGGCCGCGCCGATGATGGGTCCCCACAGGGAGCCGGCCCCGCCCAAGAGGGCCATCATGGCGATGAGGATGGACAGGTCCAGGCTCATCACGTCCTCGGGCTCGATGTTGAAGTTGTAGCAGGCGTGGAAGGAGCCCACCACGGCCACAAAGGCCGTGGCCACGGCGTAGGCCTTGATCTTGCACCAGTGGGCGTCAATGCCCAGACTGCGGGCCACGTCCTCGTTGTCCTTGATGGCCCGCAGTTGGAAGCCCAGGCGCGAGTGCCTGAAGGCGTTCAAGTACAACAGCCCCACCAGGAACAGGGCCAGCAGGATGTAGTAATAGTAGTAGTCCTGCTTGAATTGCAGGTACAGGAAGTCGGGCAGGTTCTTGCGGATGGGTATCTCCATGCCCTTGGCCGCGCCCACGAAGTCCCACACCTCAAAGACGTCCTTCAATATCAGGCTGGTGGCGATGGTGGCGATGGCGAAGTAGTGCCCCTTGAGCCTGAAGAGCGGGTAGCCGATGATGAAGGACCAGCCCACGGCCAAGGCCATGCCCACGGGCATGGAGACCCAGAAGGGCACGTCCCAGCGCACCATCATCACGGCGGTGGTGTAGGCGCCGATGCCGTTGTATTGGGCCTTGCCCAGGTCCACCTGGCCGGCGTAACCGCCGATGGTGTTCCAGCCCATGCCGTAGAGGCTGAACATCAGGAACTGGATCATGATGGTCATGGCGAAGCTGGAGTGCGGCAGGGCCGGGAACACCAGCAAAAAGGCCAGCACGCCCCCGGCCACCCACAGGTCCAGGCGGGGGAAATCCGAAAAATCAAAAGCGTTTCTTACTGCTTCCATCCGAAAAGCCCCTGCGGCCTGATCACCATGATTAAGAAATAGATGATGTAGACAAAGGTGTATTTGAAGCTATGGATGGAAAAGTCGCCTAGGCCCGCGAAGCGGATAAAGGCATCCCAAACCGTGGGCAGGGAGACGATCAGCCCGATAAGGATGCCGGCCAGGAAGGCCCCCCGGATGCTGCCGAAGCCGCCCAGGGCCACGGTGGCGAAGGCGATCATGGTGAACAACAGGCCCACGTTGGGGTCCACGGGCCAGAAGTTGACCAAGAGTCCGCCAGCGATGGCCACGCTGGCCCCGCCGATGGCCCAGGACAGGCCGTTCATGCGCTCGGTGGAGATGCCCACGTAGCGAGCGCCCTCCTTGTCCAGGCTGGTGGCGGTAAGCGCCATGCCGGTCTTGGTGCGCCTGATAAGCCACCACACCGCCACGAAGGAGACGATGGACAATACCGCCGCCGCCAGCTTGGTGGATTCCAGCACCACCCCCGGCCCCACCAGCCAGGATTGCCCCACCAGCCAACCCTTGTGCACCGAGCGGGGCTCGGAGCCCATGAACAACAGCGCCACGTTGCGCAGCACCAGCATCAGGCCGAAGGTGCCCAAAAGCTGGGCCACCATGGGGCCGCGCAACAAGAATTGCACCACCCCGAAGTAGCAGGCCAGGCCCAGGGCCGCGCCCACCACCCCGGCCAGGGGCAGGGTCAGGGTGGGGTCCACGCCCAAGAAGGGCGCCGTGACCAGGGTGGTGTACATGCCGATCATCAAGAATTCGCCGTGGGCGAAGTTGACGATGTCCATCACCCCAAAGATCACCGTCAGCCCCAGGGCCACCAGGGCGAAGACCATGCCCATCAAGAGGCCCGAGACCAGCGATCTCAGCAGTTCGGGTAATAGCGTTTCCATGGGTCGTCCGCGCTGGGCAGGACTGGCCGGGCGGGGGAGCGCCCCACCAGGCCAGTCCTGGCGTTCAATCTCAGAAGCCCTTGAAGGGGTAGACCATGTTGGAGGTGGCCAGATTGAAGGGATAGACGATCTCCAGGGTGATCTTGTCGCCCTTCTTCTGGTACTGGCCGATCATGCCGGTGCCCAGGGTGTTCTGGCCGATGTCGTCGCCCATGGTGGCGAACTTGATACCGAACCAGGGCACCACCAACTGCTCGCCGGGGATGGTGATGGCGTTGGCCGCGGCCTGGATGGCCTTGGGCTCGGTGGAGCCGGCCTTCTCCAGCACGTGCACCCAGGCGTGCAAGCCGGTGAAGGAGCGCGCGCTGGGACCGGAGAGGTCAATGCCGGTCTTCTTCTTGTACAGCTCGTTGACCTGGCCGGCCACCTTCTTCACCTGGGCCACCTGGGGGGTGAAGACGGTGCGGGTGAGGATGCCCACGGTGGAGTCGCCCAGGGTGGTGACGAATTCGGGGGCCTCGAAGCCGGCGTCCTGGCCCCACAAGAGCTTGGGCGAGGCCTTCATGGATTGCAGGGTCTTTATCATCAGGATGGCGTCGGAGGTGTAGGAGGCAAACAGCATGGCCCCGGGCTTGGCGGCCTTGAGGCTCTGCACCTCGGCCGACAGGTCGGGGCTCTTGGCGGCGTAGAGCAGGTTGGCGGCCAGGTCGAACTTGTACTCGCCGGCGAACTGCTTGATAGTCTCGCTGACGTTGGTGCCCCACTCGGTCTTCTCGCAGGCCGCGGCCAGGGTCTTGATGTCGGCCACGGGCACGGCGGGCACGCCCTTGGCCTTGCCCTCGGTGAGCCCCTTCATGAACTCAAAGAGGTCCTTGGTGAACTGGGTGTCGTGGGGGGTGGTGCGCCAGAACCACTTGAAGCCGCTCTTGGTCAGGGATGGACTGGTGGAGGAGTCGTTTATCATGGGTATCTCGAAGCGCTCGCAGACGGCGGCCACGGTCTTGGTCACCGAGCTGTGGTAGCAGCCCAGGATGCCCACTACCTTGTCGTCCTCGATCAGCTTCTTGGCCAGGTCGGCGCCCAGTTGGGGGTTGCCCTGGTGGTCCTTGAAGATCACGGTGATCTTGGCCCCGCCCAGGGACTTGATGCCGCCGTTCTTGGCCATGTCCATGTCAATGCCGGCCATGACGCCGTTGGCGATCTCCACGGCCAGCTCCACGCCGGCCCTGAGCTCGCGCCCCTCGGCGGCGGCGCCGCCAGTCAGGGGATAGATGGCCCCCAGCTTGATCTCCTTGGCCTGGGCCAAGGCCAGGCCGGGCACCATCAGGGCGGCCAGCATCAGGGCCGTCAATAACAGGGCTAGTTTGCGCATGCTTCTTCTCCCTCGCTATACAACCTGTTGGCAAGGCGCCTCTTGCCGGCGCCCGGTTAATGGGCCTTTATCAGTCAAGCTCCTCGGCCAGGCGGTCGGCGATGAACATGCAGCCCGGCGCGTGGGTGATGGCCAGGGGGGGCTTGGCCTCCATCAGCGCCGCCTGGGGGGTGACCCCGCAGGCCCAGAAGACCGGCACTTCATCGGGGCCGATATCCACCGCCTCGCCGAAGTCGGGCCGGGCGATGTCGGCGATGCCGATGCCGGCCGGGTCGCCCCAGTACACCGGCGCGCCGTGGGTGCGCGTAAAGCGCCCGGATATCTCTGCGGCCTGGGGCACCAGCTCCGGGGCCATGGGGCGCATGGAAACCACCAGGGGGCCGCCCAGGCGGCCGGCCGGCTGGTTGGGCCGGTTGGTGCGGTACATGGGCACGTTGCGCCCCTGCTCCAGGTGCCTGACCGGCACGCCAGCCCTTTGCAGCGACAAATCGAAGCTGAAGCTGCACCCCAGAAAGAAGCTCACCAGATCGCCGCGCCACGGGCCGCGAATGTCCGTGGGCTCGTCCTGCAAGACGCCGTGCTCCCAGACCCGGTAGCGCGGCAGGGTGTCGCGCACGTCAGCGCCATCGGCCAAAAAGCGCGTGAAGGGGTCGCCGGGCTGAAGCCTCTCCAGCAGGGGGCAGGGCTTGGGGTTGCGCTGGCAGAAGAGGGCGAACTCCTCGGCCCAGTCCGAGGGCAGGATCACCAGGTTGGCCTGGGCGTAGCCCGGGCACAGGGCGCTGGTGTTGCCGGTTATCTGGCCGCTGGCCATGGCCGCGCGGGCCTGGGCCGGGGACAGTTGACTGGGGCTGGGGGGCACGAGCTTCCTTTCTGGCGGCCACCCGCTACCGTGCGCGGGGGCATCCCCGGGGCCGGCCAGGGTTTTTCAGGCCGGCCAAGGGGTTGGCTATCGGCTGCGTGGAAGCTTCATTATAGTTAAGGCGCGCCGGGATTACAAACCTTCAACCGCCCGCCACCCCCAAAATGGCGATGATTGCAAGGGACAGCGGGGGCCCGCCCCCAAGCTTTCGGCATTGACAAACTTTACTGGGAGCCGCCGGCCTTGGCCACTGGAACAACCCCACCCGACCCCGTCAATGCCCAGCCCGGGCGCGCCGCCGGGGCTTGTTCGGGGGGCTGGGCTTGGTTACACTGGGGGCACCCCACGGGAGGGCCACATGAAGATTGACCTGAACTGCGACATGGGCGAGAGCTTCGGCAACTACAATCTGGGCCGCGACGCCGAGATAATCGGCCACATCACCAGCGCCAACGTGGCCTGCGGGTTCCACGCCTCCGACCCCCTGGTCATGGACCGCACCGTGCGCCTGGCCCTGGCCCACGGCGTGGGGGTAGGCGCCCACCCGTCCTACCCCGACCTGCGGGGCTTTGGCCGGCGGTGCCTGGAGTGCTCCGCCGAGGAGTTGCGTAGCGACCTGCTCTATCAAGTCGGCGCCTTGCACGCCATCGCCAAGGCCGCCGGCGCGGGACTGCAACACGTCAAGCCCCATGGCGCCCTGTACAACACCGCCATGGCCGACGAGGCCGTGGCCCGGCCCATCTGCCAGGCCATCGCCCAGTGGGACCCTGACCTGATCCTGGTGACCCTGGCCGGCCCTGGCGGCGAGACCATGCGCCGGGTGGCCGCCCAGGCGGGGCTCAAGCGCGTGGCCCAGGAGGCCTTCGCCGACCGGGCCTACACCCCAGAAGGCCGCCTGGTGCCCCGGGGCCAGCCCAGGGCGGTGATACACGACCCAGAGGTGGTGGCGGCCCGCTGCCTGCGCATGGCCACCGAGGGCGTGGTGGAGGCCATTGATGGCACCCCGGTGCCGCTCAGGCCCCACACCATCTGCGTGCACGGCGACACCCAGGGCGCGGTGGAGTTGGCCCGGGCCATCCGCGCCGGCCTGGAGAAAGCCGGCGTGGCCGTGGTGCCCATGGCCCGGGTACTCTAGCCGTGGAGCAGGGCTTCCCCCAATTCCGGCCCCAGGGCGAGCGCGGGCTGATGGTCTACCTGGGCCAGGGCATTGACCCGGCCCTCAACGCCCGGGTGCGCCAGTTGGCCCAGGCCTTGGCCAGCGCCCCCCTGCCCGGGGTGACGGAGGTACTGGCCGCCTACTGCTCGCTCTTGGTGCAACTGGACCCACTGGCCACGGACCACGGCCAGGTGGAGGCCTGGGTGGAGGAGGTGCTGGCCGGCCTGGCCCCGGAGCGGGAATCTAGCGGGCGCCTGGTGGAGGTGCCGGTGGTCTACGGCGGCGAGCACGGCCCCGATCTAATGGGCGTGGCCAGCCGCGCCGGCCTGACGCCAGGCGAGGTGATAGAACGCCACGCGGCCCGCGACTACCTGTGCTACCTGGTGGGCTTCACGCCGGGGTTCCCCTTTTTGGGCGGCCTGGACCCCCTGCTGGCCACCCCCCGCCTGGACAGCCCCCGCCTGGACCTGCCCCCTGGCGCCGTGGGCATCGGCGGCGACCAGACCGGGCTCTATCCCCTGGGCGGCCCGGGCGGCTGGCGCATCCTGGGGCGCACCCCGCTCATGGTCTACGACCCCCGCCGGGCCGAGCCCTGCCTGATAAAGGCCGGCGATAGGGTGCGCTTCCGGCCCGTGCCGGGGGGAGTTTTCCCGCCCCCGCCGCCGGCCCGCCAGCTCTGGCAGGATGAGGGCCTGCCGGTTTTGGAGGTGCTGGCCCCCGGCGCCTGCACCACCGTGCAGGACCTGGGGCGGCCGGGGCAGTTGGAGCACGGGGTGCCCGTCTCCGGCGCCTTGGACCGCTACGCCCTGGCGGCGGCCAACGCCCTGGTGGGCAACCCGCCGGAGGCCGCCGGCCTGGAGCTGACCCTCATGGGTCCCAAGCTCAAGGTGCTGGCGCCCACCCTGGCGGCGGTCTGCGGAGCTGACCTGGGGCTCAAGCCGGATGGCCGGCCGGCCCCGGCCTGGACGCCCCTGGCCCTGGCCCCTGGCCAGGTGCTCTCCTTCCGCGGCCCCCAGGACGGGGCCCGGGCCGTGCTGGCCCTGGCCGGCGGCCTGGCCGCCCTACCCCTCCTGGGCAGCCGCTCCACTTATGCCCTGGGCCGCCTGGGCGGGCCGCTTCTGGCCGGCGAGATAATCAAGACCCTGCCAGCCCCCTTGCCCTCCCCTGGCCCTGCCCTGCCCCCGGAGGCGCGGCCCAGCCTGGGACGGGCCATCACCCTGCGGGTGGTGCCCGGCCCCAACCAGGACTTCTTCAGCCAGCGCGGACTGGAGACCTTCCTTAACGCCCAATACCGGATGAGCGGCCGGGCCGACCGCCGGGGGGTGGTGCTGGAGGGGCCAGCGGTGGAGCTTAGGCCCGGCGGCCCCAGCAGCATCGTCAGCGAGCCCAACCTGCCGGGTATCGTGCAGGTGCCGCCGGGCGGGGCGCCCATGGTGCTCCTCAACGAGCAGACCGTGGGCGGCTATGCCAAGATCGCCACCATCATCGGCCCGGACCTGGACCTCTTGGCCCGGGCCCTGCCCGGCGATAGCGTGCGCTTCGCGGCCGTTAGCCTGGGCCAGGCCCTGGCCGCCGCCCGGGAGAGGGGCCGCATGCTGGAGGGCCTGCGCCAGGCGGCCAGCCCGGCCTAGGGTCTGAAGCGTAGACGGGCCGCCAAGGAAAGGATCAAGGCTATGTCAGACTCCGCCGATCATAAGAACGAGCAGGCGCTGTCCCCCCAGGAGGCGGCGCGGCTTTTGCGGGAGTTGGCCGAGCAACTGGAAAAGGGCGTCCTCACCTTGGAGAACCAGGAGGTGCGCCTGGAGCATGCCCTGGTCCTGGAGCAGTCCCTCAAGCCCGAGGACCAGGGCCTGGCCTACAAGCTCAAGCTCAAATACCGGCCCGCCGGCGGCCCGGCCTCTCACCCCCACCCAACGCGCGCCAGCGTGCCGGCCAGCGGCCAGGGAGAGGCCCCCGCACGGGATTTCAAGGAATTGAAGCGCTCACTGGGCCGGCCCTTCAAGGAGGCCAAGGCCGCCCTGGCCGCGGGTGGCCTACCGGCGGCGGGCACGGCGCGAGGTCTATGGGACACCTGCCGCCTGCTGGCCGCCCAGGCCGGCGCCCAGGACCCAGGCTTCGTGGAACTGGAGCGGCAGGCCGGGCTCTTGCTACGGGCCGTGGAGCAGGGTGACGCCGCCGGGGCGGGCCAGGCCGTCCTGGCCATGGAGCGTCTCAAGTCGGCCTGCCACGCCAAGAAGAAATAAGCCAGCCTAGAGCTGCGGCCCAGGCGCGGGCAGGCGCTCCGGCTGCCGCCGCCGGCCCAGCTTGAAACCGCGCGCGCGTCCCGGCATGGGCTGGGCCAAGGGGCGGTGGCCATTGCCGCCGTCCACCAGACGGGCCAGGTCCCCCACCATTTCGCTTAGGGTCTGGCTCTGGCCGGATAGCTCCTCGGAGGAGGCGGCGCTCTCCTCGGCGTTGGCCGCCACCTGCTGGGTCACCTTGTCCATCTCGGCCACGGCCTGGTTGATGTGCTCGATGCCCTGGGCCTGCTCCTGGG
>JACQYR010000195.1 GCA_016208115.1 Desulfarculus sp. | reverse complement strand
CCGCCCGTGTATTTTTTATGAAACCTGCACATCCAACGACGGCTCAGGCACCCCTGCCCTCCTCGGCGATGATGCCCTTCAGGTAGCCGGCGTAGTGGCTGTTCTCGTATCCGTTCAGGCAGGCCAGGGCTTGACTGGCGCTGATGTAGCCCAGGCGCCAGGCCACCTCCTCCAGGCAGGCAATCTTGAGGCCCTGGCGCTCCTCGATGGTCTGCATGAACTGGGCGGCCTGCAACAGGGCCGCCGGGGTGCCGGTGTCCAGCCACACGAAGCCGCGCCCCATCTTCTGGGCCTGGAGCTTGCCGCGCCTTAGGTACTCGTTGTTGACGTCGGTGATCTCGTACTCGCCCCGGGCCGAGGGCCTGAGCTTTTGGGCGATCTCCACCACGTCGGCGTCGTAGAAGTACAGGCCGGTCACGGCCCAGTTGCTTTTGGGTGCCCGGGGCTTCTCCACGATGGCCCGGGGCACGCCATCCTTGTCCAGTTCGGCCACGCCGTAGCGCTCGGGGTCCTTGACCTGGTAGAGGAAGATGGTGGCGCCCTGGTGGTCGGGCACGGCCTGGCGCAAGAGGCTGGTCATGCCGTGGCCGTAGAAGATGTTGTCGCCCAGGATCAGACAAACCTCGTCACCGGCCAGGAAGTCGCGGCCGATGACAAAGGCCTGGGCCAGCCCCTCGGGCTTGGGCTGGGCAGCGTAGGTCAGGCTCAGGCCCCAGCAGGAGCCGTCACCCAAAAGCTTCTGGAACAGGGCCTGCTCGTGTGGCGTGGTGATGACGAGTATCTCGCGGATGCCGGCCAGCATCAGGGTGGAGAGCGGGTAGTAGATCATGGGTTTGTCGTAAACCATCATGAGCTGCTTGCTCACCACCTTGGTGGTGGGATAGAGCCTGCTGCCGCTGCCCCCGGCCAGAATAATGCCCTTCATGCCCATTGCTTCCCTTAGCGGCGGGTGCCCGGTCCCAGCAGGTTGTTGCTGATGACCACCCGTTGAATCTCGCTGGTGCCCTCGTAGATGGTGAAGACCCGGGCGTCGCGGTAGTGACGCTCCACGGGGTACTCGCTGCAATAGCCGTAGCCGCCGTGCATCTGCAAGGCCTGGCCGGCCACGCGGTTGACCATCTCGCTGGCGAACATCTTGGCCATGGAGGCCTCCATGGTGTAACGCCGTCCCAGGTCCTTGAGCGAGGCCGCGTTGAGGCACAACAGCCGGGAAGCCTCGATCTCGCAGGCCATCTCGGCCATGCGCCAGCGCAGGCCCTGGAAGTCGCTAAGGAGCTGGCCGAACTGCTCGCGGCCCTTGGTGTAGGCCATGGCCTCGTCCAGGCAGGCCTGGGCCACGCCCACCGACTGGGCGGCGATGCCGATGCGCCCGCAGTCCAGGCCGGCCATGGCCACCTTGAAGCCTTCGCCGGGCTTGCCCAGCATGGCCTCCCGGGGCACCCGGCAGTCCTCGAAGATGAGCTGCACCGTGTCGCTGGCCTTTAGGCCCAGTTTCTCCTCGGCCTTGCCCACGATGAGCCCCGGCGTGCCCGTGGGTACCAAAAAGGCGCTGATGCCCCGGTGGCGCTTACTGCGGTCGCTGACCGCCGTGACGATGGTAACCCCGGCGTTGGCGCCGGTGGTGATGAACTGCTTGGTGCCGTTGATGACCCACTCGTCGCCGTCGGCCACCGCCGTGGTGCGCTGGCTGGAGGGGTCGGAGCCGGCGTGGGGCTCGGTGAGCGCGAAGGCCCCGATGCACTCACCAGTGCACATCTGGGGCAGCCAGAAGCGCTTCTGCTCCTCGTTGCCGAAGTAGAGCACCGACTCGCAGCAGATGGAGTTGTGCACGCTCATCACCACCGCCGTGGAGGCGCAGGCATAGGCGATCTCGGTCAAGGCCAGCACGTAGCTGACCGCGTCCACGCCGGCGCCGCCGTAGGTGTCGGGCACCATCATGCCCATGAAGCCCAGCTCGCCCATCTGGCGCAGGTTGTCGGCCGGGAATTCATGGGTGCGGTCGCGCTCGGCGGCGGTGGGCAATATCACCTCGCGGGCGAAGTCACGCGCCATGGTCTGGATCATCAGTTGCTCTTCGCTCAAGACGAAGGCCATGGGTCCCTCCCTGGGATGACGGCAAAAACCGGCGGCCAAGTCCGCCCTAGGGCGTGTACAGCACCACCAACAGCTCGCAGGGCCGGTCGCCGGTGTTGCGCAGCTTGTGCACCAGGCTGGAGTTGAAGTGCAGCGACTGGCCAGCGGCCAGGTCGTTGGGGTTGTCGCCCACGGTCACGCGCACCTGGCCCTTGAGCACGTAGACGAACTCCTCGCCCTCGTGCTGATAGCCCGGCCCCTCCAGATCGCTAACCGGCTCGATGGTCACCAAAAAGCCCTTCAAGTGCTTGTGCCGCGACTCTGGCGTGAGCACCTGGTAGGAGTAGTGGCCGGTGCGCTTGGCCACGGCCTGGGCGCGGCGCTCCTGGGCCAGGGCCTCGTCCTCCTCCTTGAGCAGGTCGGCGGAGTCTATCTCCATGGCCCGGCTCAAGGTCAGCAGCACGGCCACGGGGGGCTTGATCTCGTCGTCCTCGATGCGCCGGAGCTGCTCCGCGGCCAGGCCGGTTTCGTTGGCCAGGGTCTCCAGGCTGATCTGGCGGCTGGTGCGCAGGCGCTTGATGCGCTGGCCCAGCGAGGCCTTCTTGACGGTGCGGGCCACGGCTGTTCCTCCTTAGTCGTGCAGTGAGGCGTGGGCCACGATCTCCTCGACCACGCTGTAGGGATCGCGTTCCAAGCAGGCCACCTGGCCGGCCAACAGGTCCAGGCTCTGGCCGTTCTCCAGACGCTTTAGCAAAATGGCCATGGCCCGGTTCTTGACCAGTTCCAGTATCTCCATGCGCGCGCGCGCGCGGCGGCGCTCCTTCAAGAGCCGGCCGTCCTGGGCCTCCAGCACGGCGCGGTGGTCGGCCACGGCCTGTATCAGCTCGTCCACGCCCCGGCCGTCGCTGGCGCAGGTCATCAGGATCGGCGGCGTCCAGGGCGGTTGCTCGCCCTGCTTGTGGCCACGCATGGCGATCATGGTCTGTAACTCGGCGGCGGTGCGGCCAGCGCCCTCGCGGTCCATCTTGTTGACCACGAAGATGTCGCCGGCCTCCAAGATGCCGGCCTTGATGGCCTGGATGTCGTCGCCCAACCCGGGCACCACCACGATCACCGTGGTGTCGGCCATGCGCACGATGTCCACTTCGTCCTGGCCCACGCCCACGGTCTCCACCAGCACCAGGTCCTTGCCCATGGCGTCCATGATCGTGGCCACCCCGCGAGTGCTGGCCGTGAGCCCGCCGAACTGACCCCGGGTGGCCAGGGAGCGGATGAAGACGCCCTCGTCGGTGGCGTGGCGCTGCATGCGTATGCGGTCGCCCAGGATGGCCCCGCCGGTGAAGGGGCTGGTGGGGTCCACGGCCACCACGCCCACGCTCTTGTGCTGGGCGCGGTAGGCCCCGATGACCTGATCGGTGAGCGTGGACTTGCCCACCCCGGGCGAGCCGGTGAAGCCTACCACCCAGGCGCGGCCGGTGTGGGGGAAAAGGCGCTTGAGCACCTCCACTGCCCCGGGCAGATCGTCGTCCACCGCGCGCATGAGCCGCGCGGCGGCGCGGATGTCGCCCTCTATGATCTGGCGGGCCCTGCCCTCGGCGTCCAAGGCTTTTTCCTAGCTGTGGCGTAAGTCAAGAAGGGCGCCCCTGGGGGGTCGGTCCCGGGGCGCCGGTCGGTTATTGCTACTTGCCCTTGAGCAGGTTGCGCGCGATCACCAGGCGCATGATCTCGTTGGTGCCCTCGTATATCTGGGTGATCTTGGCGTCGCGCATGTGGCGCTCCATGGCGTATTCCTTGCTGTAGCCGTAGCCGCCCAGAATCTGCACGCCCTCCACGGCGGCGGCCATGGCGCTGTCGGCGGCGAACATCTTGGCCATGGCGGCCTGCTTCTCAAAATGCACGTGCTGGTCTTCCATCCAGGCGGCGCGCAACAGCAGCAACTCCGAGGCGTCCAGGGCGGCGGCCATGTCGGCCAGCTTCCACTGGATGGCCTGGAAGGCGCTGATGGGCTTGCCGAACTGCTCGCGGGTCTGGGAGTAGGCCAGGGCCTCCTCCAAGACGGCGCGGCCGATGCCGAGCGCCTGGGAGCCGATGCCGATGCGGCCGCTGTCCAGGGTGGTGAGCATCTGCTTGAGGCCCCCGCCAGGCTGGCCCAGGAGGTTCTCCTTGGGAATGCGGGCGTCCTCGAAGACCAGCTCGGCGGTGCCCGAGGCGCAGATGCCCATCTTCTCCTCGACGCGCCCGACCTTAAAGCCCTTGCAGTTCTCCAGGTCCACCACGAAGCTCGATATGCCCTTGGGACCGGCGGCCTTGTCGGTGAGGGCGGCTATGACCGCGTAGGTGGCCACGTTGCCGTTGGTGATGAATTTCTTCTCGCCGTTGATGACCCACTCGTTGCCATCCAGCACGGCGGTGGTGCGCATGGCCCCGGGGTCGCTGCCGGCGCCGGCCTCGGTCAGCCCGTAGCAGCCCAGCTTGGCCCCGCTGGCCACGGGGGTGAGAAAGGCCTGCTTCTGCTCCTCGGTGCCGAAGGTCATCACCGGGAAGCAGTAGAGGGAGTTGCACACGCTCATGATGACGCCCACGGACGCGTCGCCCCGGCTGACCTCGCTAAGACCCAGCACGTAGCTGATGTAGTCCATGCCCGCGCCGCCGTACTGCTCGGGCACGGCGATGCCCATGAAGCCCAGCTCGCCCAGGGCGGCGCAGGCCTCGGCCGGGTGTTCGTGGGTGTGGTCAAAGTGGGCCGCCTGGGGCTTTAGCACCTCGTCGGCGAAACGGGCGGCGGTCTCCTTGACCATCTTCTGTTCTTCGGTCAGCGCGAAATTCATGGCAACCCCTCTCAAGTCTAGGCAATGGGTGGCGTGGCCGGCACGCGGGCCTGTGGAGCTTATAGGGATAGGGGCCCGCCCGCGCCGGGCCCCGGTTCTCTTGGTCCTACTTGCCGCCCTTGAACTCGGCCTTGCGCTTCTCCAGGAAGGCGCCCATGCCTTCCTTCTGGTCGGGGCTGGCGAAGCAGATGCCGAAGGCGTCAGCCTCCATGCGCAGGGCGTGATCCAGGGGCACGTCGAAGCCGAAGTTGATGAGGTCCTTGCAGGCCTTGGTGGAGACCCGGCCCTTGCTGGCCATCTTCTTGGCCGTCTTGATGGCCGCCGGCATCAGTTCCTCGGAAGTAAAGAGGCGGTTGACCAGGCCGATCTCCTTGGCCAGGGCGGCGTCAATGATGTCGCCGGTGAGGCACAGCTCCTTGGCCCAGTTCTTGCCCACCAGGCGGCTGAGGCGCTGAGTGCCGCCGGCCCCGGGGATGACCCCCAGGTTGATCTCGGGCTGGCCGAACTTGGAGGCCTCGGAGGCGTAGATGAAGTCGCAGGCCAAGGCCATCTCGGTGCCGCCGCCCAGGGCGAAGCCGTCCACCGCGCAGATGATGGGCTTGCCCAGGGCCTCCATGAAGCTGGTGACCTCCTGGAGCTGGCGCGAGAAGTTGCGGGCCTGAACCGGGTTCATCACGCTCATGGCCGCGATGTCGGCCCCGGCCACGAAGGCCTTGCCGCCGGCGCCGGTGAGGATCACGGCCTTGACCTCGTCGTCGGCGGCGATCTCGGCGAAGGCCTGGCCCAGCTCGGCCACCACCTGGGGATTAAGGGCGTTGAGCACCTTGGGGCGGTTGATGGTCACGGTGGCGACGGCGCCGTCTTTTGCGTACAGAATGGTCTCGTAAGCCATTTTTTTATCTCCTTGGATTTGAGGTTCCCAGTTGCCTTGCACCGGGAACATCTTTAATCGGGAGGCGACGATTCCTGGTTTTCATGTAGGGGCGGGGTTTATCCCCGCCCATCTTTTTATTGCTAGGCCCGCGGGCGGGGATAAACCCCGCCCCTACATCAAGAGGGTTTTCCCCTTTACTCGTGCCAGCCCAGTGCTTCGCCGCCCTCACTCGCCGTTTAAGGCGATGGCTTCAATCAAGGATGCCTGTAGGCCAGGCCTCTGGCCATGCCAGGGGCCAGGCCAGGTCCCCAGAATATCTCTACCTCTCCACGATCAGGGCCGCGCCCTGGCCGCCGCCGATGCACAGGGTGGCCAGGCCCAGCTTGGCGTCACGCTTTTGCATCTCAAACAAGAGCGTCACCAGGATGCGGGCGCCGCTAGCGCCGATGGGGTGCCCCAGGGCAATGGCCCCGCCGTTGACGTTGACGATCTCGCGGTTGAACTTCAGCTCGCGGATCACCGCCTCGGCCTGGGCCGCGAAGGCCTCGTTGGCCTCGATGAGGTCAAAGTCGGCCGGGGTGACGCCGCACTTGGCCATGGCGGCCTTGCTGGCGGCGATGGGGCCGATGCCCATGTAGGCCGGGTCCACGCCGCCCCAGCCATAGGCCTTGATCTTGGCCAGCACCGGCAGACCCATGGCCTTGGCCGTATCGGCCGCCGTGACCACCAGGGCGGCGGCGCCGTCGTTGATGCCGCTGGCGTTGCCGGCCGTGACCGTGCCGCCCTTCTTGAAGGCCGGGGCCACCTTGGCCAGGGACTCCGGCGTGGCCCCGAAGCGGGGGTGCTCGTCGGTGTCGCAGACCTTGGGGTCGCCCTTCCTCTGGGGCACCAGCACGGGCACGATCTCGTCCTTGAAGCGGCCGCTGGTCACGGCCTTCTCGGCGTTCAACTGGCTGGCCAGGGCCAGGGCGTCCTGGGCCTCGCGGGTTATGCCGTACTTCTCGGCCACGTTCTCGGCGGTGATGCCCATGTGGTAGCCGTTGAAGATGTCGGTCAGCCCGTCGAAGACCATGGTGTCCACCATCTTGGTGTCGCCCATGCGGGCGCCCCAGCGGGCGCTTTTGAGCACGTAGGGGGCCTGGCTCATGTTCTCGGTGCCGCCGGCCACCACGATCCTGCAATCGCCGCACATCACGGCCTGGGCGGCCAGCATGACGCTTTTGAGGCCCGAGGCGCAGACCTTGTTGATGGTGAAGGCGCCCGCCTCCACGGGGATGCCCGCGCCCAGCTCCACCTGGCGGGCCACGTTCTGGCCCAGGCCGGCGTTCAGCACGTTGCCGTAGATCAGCTCGTCCACCTGGCCGGGTTCCACCTGGGCCCTTTTCAGGGCCTCCTTCACCGCCGTCACGCCCAAGGTCACGGCCGGGACGTCGCTGTACATGCCGCCGAACCGTCCCACCGCCGTGCGGGCGGCGCCCACGATCACCACTTCCTTCAACATGTCGTTCTCCATATATTGAGGTTCTTGCGAAGAGGATGCCTTCCCGGGGGTAAGGCTCCCTCGCTCGCCCAGGGCAAGCTCGTTACATATTCTCCAATATCAGGGACACGGCCTCGCCGCCGCCCAGGCACAGGCTGGCCATGCCCAGGCCCGCGCCCTTGTCCTTCAGGGCGTAGATCAGGGTGGTGAGCACCCGCGCCCCGGAGCCGCCGATGGGGTGGCCGATGGACAAGGCCCCGCCAAAGACGTTGACCCGCGACGGGTCCAGGTCCAGGGTGCGCTGCACCGCCACCGAGGAGGCGGCAAAGGCCTCGTTGACCTCCATCAGGTCTATGTCGCGGGGCTTCAGGCCCTGCTTGGCGCAGACCCTGGGGATGGAGTTGATGGGCGCCACCAAGACGTACTTGGGGTCAATGCCCGCCGCGCCCTGGGCGCCGATCTTGACCATGGGCTTGAGGCCCATGGCGCGGGCCTTGTCGGCGCTCATCACCACCACCGCCGCCGCGCCGTCGTTGAGACTGGAGGCGTTGCCGGCCGTGACCGTGCCGCCGTCCTTCTTGAACACCGGCTTGAGGCGGGCCAGCACCTCGGCCGAGGTGGCGCGGATGCCTTCGTCCTTGTCCACCAGCTTGGACTCGCCCTTCTTCTGGGGCACCGGCACGGGCACGATCTGCGCCGAGAAGCGACCTTCCTCCTGGGCCTTCAGCGACTTGCCGTAGGAGTCCAGGGAGAACTGGTCCTGGTCGGCGCGGGTGACGCCGTATTTCTCGGCGCACAGCTCGGCGCTCATGCCCATGTGGAAATCGTTGAGGTGGTCCCACAGGCCGTCATGGATCATGGAGTCCACGGCCTTGCCGTCGCCCATGCGGTAGCCGCCGCGTTGCTTGAGCAGCAGGTAGGGGGCGTTGGTCATGGACTCCATGCCGCCGGCCACCACCACCTGGGCGTCACCGGCGGCCACGGCCTGGGCGGCCAGCATCACGGCCTTCAGCCCCGAGCCGCAAACCTTGTTGACCGTGATGCAGCCCACGTCAAAGGGCAGCCCCGCCCTAAGTGAGGCCTGGCGGGCCGGGTTCTGGCCCAGGCCGGCGGGCAGTACGTTGCCCATGATGAGCTCGTCCACGTCCTCCTTGGTGATCCCGGCCCGGGCGATGGCCTCGTTGATGGCCACCACGCCCAGTTCCAGGGCGCTCAGGGAGGCGAAGGCCCCCTGGAAGGCCCCCACGGGGGTGCGACAGGCGCTGACGATAACCACTTCCTTCATGATGGCGCTCCTTGTGGGCATGGGGCCAATAAGCCAAGCCGAACCAACCGCCAGGCCGGTGGGGCCTCAGCCGCCCTCGGCGGCCGGCTGGGGCGGCGAGAAAAAGGGCGTGGGGATCACCCGGCGCACCCGGGCCAGGGCCACCAGGCCGGGATTGGCCGACTCCAGGCCCCCGGCCTCCAGAAACAGGGCGCCCTCGCGCAGAAGCAGGCGCCGGGGGTCCACGGCAAGGTGCTGCTCCACCTCGGGCGCCGACTCCATCACCAGGACCACCCGCCGGCCCTGCTCGATGGCCGGCAGCAATTGGTGCAGCACCGCTGGGGCGCAGCCGAAGCCGTCGGCCACCACCAGCTCCTCCAGGGCGTCCTGGAACAGGGGACGCACCTGCTCGGGCAGGTTGGCCACCAGGCTCTCCAGGCCGGCCAGGGCGCCCATGGCCAGGGCGAAATCGCTCAGGCGCGTGAGCTGGCGCACGGCCAGGATCAGGGCGAACAGATCCGACAGGCTCATGCCGCCCACGCCGAAGGTCAGCTCCTTGTCCAGCACGAAGCCGCCGTTCTTACGCGAGTGGTGGAAGGTGAAGCCCATGTCCGCCAGGCGGTCCCGGTCCTTGTACAACTGGCGGCGGGAGATGCGGTAATGCCGGCACATCTCCTCGGGGCTGCGGCGGGGGTGAGCCTTTATGTCGCAGATCATGCCCATAAGCCTGGCCAGCCGGCGGCTGTTCATGGCCACTCCCACCATGGTTTCATTCAACCCCGCGTATAGCCGATACATAGCTGAGAAAACAAGTTAAGTCAAGGTGCCGCGCCTGAGCGCTTAGGCCCGCCGGCGCCCCACGGCTCAGTGCGCCCGGCCGAGGCCGCCCGCCACGGCGGGCCGCCAGAAGCCAACGCTCAAGGCTAGTTAACCCACCGGAGGCGTCATTGACACCCATGGAGCACTGGGCTATAAGGGACGCAGCCAAGAGATGGCCAGGGCCACGGGAGGGATTGGGCGCCAGTTGACGGACTACGAGGAAAGGACCTACCGGGTAACCTGCCGGGAACAGGGGCTCCAGGCCTTCACGGTGCGGGTCAAGGAGACCGACCTGTGGATCCAGGCCCAGGAGGACCTTAGCCAGCCGGCCCTGGAATCCATCCTGCGGCACCGCCGGGGCCTGGAGGCCTACATCGAGGAGCACCCGCTGTTCCTCGCCTCCCTGACCCCCCTGCCCCAGGACCCCTTGGCCCCGCCCCTGGTCAGGGCCATGCTGGCCGCCGGCCTGGCCTCCGGCACCGGCCCCATGGCCGCCGTGGCCGGGGCCGTGGCCCAATTCGTGGCCACGGACCTCCTGGCCTTGAGCCCCCAGGTGGTGGTGGAGAACGGCGGCGACATATACCTGGCCCTGGAGCGCCAGGCCGTGGTGGGTCTGTGGGCCGGCAAGTCGCCGCTCTCGGGCAAGCTGGGCCTCAAGCTGCCGGCCACGGCCATGCCGCTGGCGGTCTGCACCAGCTCGGGCACCGTGGGGCCCTCGCTCTCCCTGGGCCGGGCCGACGCGGCCACCATCCTGGCCAAGGACGCGGCCCTGGCCGACGCCGCCGCCTCGGCCCTGGGCAACCGGGTGCAGGGCCGCGGCGACCTGGCCGGGGCCGTGGAGTGGGTGGCCCAATGGATACCCGGCGTGCTGGGGGCCTTGGCGGTGCTGGGCGACCGCCTGTCCGCCTGGGGCGACATAGAACTCGTGGAACTGGGGGGATGACCCGGCCGTGACCCGTATCGGCGTGCTCTCCGACACCCACCTGCGCGACTATCATCCCGAGGTGGGCCAGCGCCTGGCCCAGGCCTTCGCCGGGGTGGCGATGATCCTGCACGCCGGCGACCTGGTGAGCCTGAAGGTCCTGGATCTGCTTCAAGCCCCCCAGGTCTTCGCGGTCTGTGGCAACATGGACGATCAAACCGTGGCCCTGACCCTGCCCCGCAAGCTGACCGTGGAGGTGGAGGGCTTCAAGATAGGGCTGATCCACGGCTGGGGGCCGCCCGTGGGCCTGGCCGGCCGGGTGGTGGCCGAGTTCAGCGGCGTGGACTGCATCGTTTTCGGCCACTCCCACCGCCCCATGAACGCGGTGCGGAACGGAGTGCTGATGTTCAACCCCGGATCGGTGGGCAAGGGTTTCATAGGCAGCGGCACCGTGGGGATCATCACGGTGGACCAACAACTGCGCGGCGAAATCATCAAGCTTTGACCGCCGGACGCTTTGGCGGCGCAACGTCCCGCCCGGGCCGCGTGGGCCAGGGACCCCGGCATCACCTGACCTTGGAGGCGTAATGAAATCTCTGTGGGCCCCCTGGCGCATGAGCTACATCCTGGGCCAAGACAAACCGGACGGCTGCATTTTCTGCCAGGCCAGCGACGGGGTGGGATATGACAACCTGGTCCTGGGAGTGGGCGAAACCTGCTTGGCTATGATGAACAAATATCCTTACAATAATGGTCATGTGCTGGTGGCGCCCAAGCGCCACGTGGCCCGGTTGTCAGCCTTGAGCCTTGAGGAGCAGGCGGACCTGATATTCAACGTGACCCTGGCCACCCAGGCCATGCAGGAGCTTATGAACCCCGAAGGCTTCAACGTGGGGCTCAACCTGGGACGCGCCGCCGGGGCGGGCATAGAGGAGCACATGCATTTCCACGTGGTGCCGCGCTGGACCGGCGACACCAACTTCATGACCGTGCTGGGCGAGGTGCGCTCCATCCCCGAGCACTTGGAGGCCAGCTACCAAAAGCTCAAACCCTATTTCAGCCGCATGAAGTGAAATCCAAGGGCCACTGATGGCCCATCGGCGGCGGGGGCCAAAGCAGCGGCTTTTTAGCCGCAGGCAGGAGTTTGCATGAGCTACCTCAAGGCGATCACGTTGTCGGCCCTGGTGGCCCTGGCCATCATCTTCATGGTGCAGAACATCGAGGCCCTGAGCCACCCCCTGTCCATCCGTCTCAACCTGGTCTTCCTCAAGTTCGAGTCCTCGGCCTACGCCACCTACCTGCTGATCCTGCTGGCCTTCTTCGTGGGGCTCTTGGCCGCCAGCCTCCTGGGCATCGTGGAGCGCTTCGGGCTGCGCAAGACCATCAGGGACCAGCAGAAACAGATCGAGGGGCTGAACAAGGAGCTGAGCTCCCTGCGCAACCTGCCCCTGGCCGGCGCTCCGGCGGCTTCCGGGGCCTCCCCGGCGGCGTCCAGCCAGGAGAACGCGAGCCTCTAGCCGTGGGCCGGGGCGCCAAACGGCCGGCGGGGCCGGTCAGAGGTAAGAACCATGGGATACCGAAAGCCGCGGGCATGAGATGAAAACCCCCCTCTTGGTGCTCTGGAACCACACCCTGACCCTGTGGCACCTGCTGGTGCTGTTGGGGGCGGGGCTATTGGCCTTCCTGCTGGGATGGCTGGCCGGACGCTCCGGGGCCGGCCCCCGGCGAGGGCTGCCCCGGCAGGCCGCCGCCCAACGCAGCGCCTCCGACGACGCCTTCCTCAAGGGGCTCACCCACCTCATGGCCGACCACACCGACCAGGCCATCGAGGAATTCACCCGCGCCGTCACCCTCAACTCCGATACCGTGGAAACCTACGTGGTGCTGGGCAACCTCTTCCGCCAGAAGGGGGAGATCGAGCGGGCGGTGCGCATCCGCCAGTCCATCATCGCCCGGCCCAACCTGGCCCCGCCGGTGCGCCTGCAGGCCATGTACGACCTGGGCCTGGACTACCGCAAGGGCGGGTTGTTCAACCGGGCGGTGGAGGCCTTTCAGGAGGTCCTGAACATGGACCCCCAGCACGTGGAAGCCTGCCGCCAGGTGGTCACCCTCTACGAGGAGGTGCGGGAGTGGGACAAGGCCTTCGAGGCCTTGAAGCGCCTGGACAAGCTCACCGGCGGCGATAGCCGGGCGGTGCTGGCCCACTACAAGACCGAGCTGGGCAAGGAGTACATGTTCGCCGGCCAACTGGACCGGGCCGAGGAGGCCTTTGACCAGGCCATCCGCGTGTACAAGGGCTGCCTGGATGCCTACCTGCACCTGGGCGATTTGGAGCTGGCCCGGGGCCGCAGCCGCAAGGCCCTAAGCGTGTGGCGCAAGGCCGTGCACGTCTCGCCCACCCTGGCCCACCTGGTGGTCAACCGGGTGGCCGCCGCCGAGGAGACCCTGGGGCAACGCGCCGCCGCAAACTTCTACGACGAGATTGACCCCGGCCAGGCCGACGTCACCACCCTGCAGGCCCTGGCCGAGAGCTACCACCGCCACGGCGAGGACCAGAAGGCCCTGGGGATGCTGGATTTGGCCGTGGAGAGAGCGCCCCAGATGCTGGACGCCCACCGCCTGCGCGGCCAGATACTCCTGGCCCAGGAACGGCGGGAGGAGGCCCTCAAGGCCTACGGCGGCCTGCTGGGCCAGATTGACGGCGAGTGGCACAGCTACCAGTGCGGCCAGTGCGGCTTCGTCTCCCACCAACTCACCTGGAAGTGCCCCCGCTGCCACCAGTGGGATTCCATGTCCTCCAAACGGCAGATGGCCTAGCAGCGGGCGCTCACCCGCCGGCTGACTCCTTGAGCACCCGGCGCAGTATCTTGCCCGAGGCGCCGCGAGGTATTGCCTCGGTGAATATCACCCCGCGCAGGCGCTTGTAGCGGGCCAGTCCCTGGCTGGCGAAGTCAATCACCTCTTCTTCCTTGAGAACGGCCCCCGAACGAAGCACCACCCAGGCCACCGGGGCCTCGCCCAACTTCGCGTCGGCCAGGCCCACCACGGCCGCGTCAATGATCTGGGGATGGGCCAGCAGGGCGTGCTCCAGTTCGGCCGGGGCCACCTGAAAACCCTTGGTCTTGATTAGCTCCTTGAGGCGGTCCACGATAAAGACGTAGCCCTCCTCGTCCTCGCGGGCCAGGTCGCCGGTGCGCAGCCAGCCGTTCACCAGGGTGGCGGCGCTGGCCACCGGGTCCTGGTAGTAGCCCACCATGATCTGGGGACCCTTGATCCACAGCTCGCCCACCTGTCCCAGGGGGACCTCCTCCAGGGTCTGGGGGTTCATGATGCGCTGCTCGGTGAGGGAAACCGGCGTACCGATGGAGCCCACCTT
>JACQYR010000194.1 GCA_016208115.1 Desulfarculus sp. | reverse complement strand
TAGACCGTCTGGTAGCGCCGCCGGTCGGCCGCGTCGGGGCCTTGGGGCCGCTTGATGTAGGGCGGCAGCGGCACCTGGCCAAAAGCCTCGGCCAACTCCAGGGCCGGGCGGGGCAGGCTTAAGCGGGCCCAGCCCCGGGGGCCGCGCTCCAGCACCCTGACCGGCCGGTCCGGCCAGTCAGGCAGGCGCAACTCCTGGCCGGCGGCCAGGGGGCGGTGGCTTTTAAGCAGGGCCTGGTGCACCTCGCCGCCATCGCCCAGCCGCTCCAGGGGGCTGGCCGGGGCCAAGAGCAGCACCTCCACCCGCCCGCCCGAGGGTTTTTGGCAAAGAAGCCTGGCCGGCACCACCCTGGTGTCGTTGACCACCAGGAGATCCCCGGACCGCAGGAACCTAGTCAGCCCGGCCACCCGGGCGTGCTCCAGCACCTGGCCGGCCCGCCCCAACACCATCAGCCGGGCCTGCACCCGGCGCCGGGCCGGAACCTGGGCGATGCGCTCGGGGGGCAGGTGATAGTCGTAGGCGGCCAGGGGATCATGCCCCAGGCCGGGCCTCTGGCTGGCGGGGAGCATATCCTTAAGCCTTCGCAGCACTCCAAACTAAGGCCGGCGGGCGCCACGGGCGCAAGCCATTAAAGAGTTGCATGATATGCCCTCGTTCCGGGCTTGTCAAGATTCGCCGCCGCCAACCAGGCCAGGACGCGGGAGGGCCAAGGCTTGCATTTCCACCCTGAAATTTCACCTTGACAGGGGCCGCCGATATAAGGACCATAGAGACCCGACCGCCTGCCGATAATACGGCGGCACCCCATACACCCGTTGCCAAGCTGGGGGTAGACATGGCCCAAGTGTACGTTACCTGCAAAACTCCCGAATGCGGTGCCGAGGTCTTGGCGCCGGAGTCCAACCAAGTGCCCGAGGACCAGTTGGCCTCGGTGCTGCACAAGAAGAACTACTACCTGTGCATCAAGTGCGGGAAGGTCGGCGCCTACGCGGCGGAGGACCACCACTACGCCTAGCCCCAGGCCCGCGGTAGGATAACACGGCCGGCCAACCCCAGGCCGGCCGCCTGCTTTTGGGTAGCAAGCTGTTGAAAAACAGCCTGCCGGCGGGCTTTGGAAGGACTCTTTACAGCCGCTTGCTAATGCCCGGCCCGCTGGTCGCGGCGGCCCAAGGTCCGCATCCCCGCGGCCACCACCAGGTGCAAAAACTCGATGACCATCAGCACCGCCAGCACCAGGCCGGCCACGGTCAGGACGCGGGGGATGAAGTTCTCCCAGTTCCAGGCCCGCCCGGAGAAGACGCCCTCCTCCTCGAACAGCCAGTTCAGGGGCCTAAAGCCGCTGGTGGCCGTGCGCGGCGAGCGGGTGTCCATCTTGAGCAGGCCCTGCTGCACCGAGCGCTCCTGGACGATGTAGGCGCGCTGCTGGGGCTGCCGCTCCCGCTGCTTCTGCTCCTCGAACCACTGCTGGTCGCTTACCCGCGACTCCTTGGGCAGATAGCGCCTCTCCTGCACCTTGGGCCGCTTGCTCATGCGGTCGGCCTCGGCGCTGTAGACGATGTAGAACTGGGCCGCGATCAGGGGGATGCCCAGGCCGGGGCTGGCCTGGAATATCTGCCAGGCCTCCCAGTTTTCGGTGGCGATCATCTCGTCAATGAGCATGAGGGGGTCCTCGTGGACCTGACGCAGGTACTCCAGGGAGGACGCATCGCTGGGATCGAAGCCGTCGCTGAGCGAGCCGCCCCGGTGCAGGGTGGTCTGCGCCTCTATGTCGCGGCCGGGGAAATGCACGCCCGCGGCCCAGGCCGGCGGGGCCCACAGACCCACCCACAGGCTCACCACCACCAGGATGCCAGCCACGACCCTGGCGCCGGCAGAGGAGTTGGTCTTGTAATCCCAGTAATTCATGGTTATTAAAATATCATTTCTTACCCGCCCTGGCTAGCCGGGGTTTGGGGGGCCTGGGCCGGCCACGCCTAAATAAATTGACAGACCCGCCGGCCATGGCCTAGCCTGCCCCTAAGCCAAGGCCATCACCACAGGAGCCACCCGTGCCCCCAGAGACCCCGCCCCAGGAATTCGACTGGCGCCGCCCCCAGACCTTCCTGGCCGTGGCCGGGGCCGCCGTGACCGCCCCGCGCCAGTTCTTCGCCCAGATCAGGCGCGGGGGCGGTTTCTTGGCGCCGGTGGCCTTTTTCCTGCTGGCCATGCTTGCGCCCACTTTGGTTAACGCGCTGCTGCAGTGGTCCCAAGGCCCCCTGGCCATGCTCAGCTTTTTCGCCACCTCCCTGCTCAAATCGGCGGTGATGTTGGCGGCCTTCGCCCTGGTGCTCCACGGCGTCTGCCGGCTGGCCTTCAAAACCACGCTGAAGTTGCCCGACGTGCTGCGCATCGTCTGTTACGCCTCTGGCGTGCGGGCCCTGGAGTTCCTGCCCCTGGTGCTGTCGTCCCTGGCCGGAGGCCTGCTGAACATCATTATCGTGCTGTTCATCGCCTACCTGGTCTGGGTGGGCCTGCAGGCCGCCGGGGGCTTAAGCCGCTACCAGGCCCTGGGGGCCTTGCTATTGGCCTTTGTGACCATAGTGGGCCTGTGGCTGGCGGTCAACTTCCTGCGGGGCGTCAATCCCCTGCCGAACCTGCCGGCCCCGCCCTCCCCGACCGGCGCCCCGCCGGCCAGCCAGCCCTAGGCCCGCCCATGGAGCGCGCGCCCGGTTTCCAACTTCCGCTCCGCGTCAAGTGCCGCCTGGCCGGCCTGTCCCTGGGCCTGGGCAACATCGCCGCCAACCTGGCCGGCATCCTGGTGGTGGAGATCCTGGACTATGCCATGGCCTCCCCCACCTTGCGGGCCGCTGCCCCGGTGCTCAAGGTGGTCTTCCCGGCCTTCATCGCCGCCGCCTCTCTGCTGGTGGCCAGCTTCCAGATTTTCTATGAGCGCCCCATCCGCCAGGCCTTTCGCGGCATGATCCTGGGCCAGGAGCTGCCGGCCAAGACACTGGCCCGGGGCCGGCGCCGTCTGCTCAACGCCCCCTATGTCATAGTTCTGGTCAACCTGGCGGTGTGGTGCGCGGCGGCTTTGGTCTTCTCACGGGCCGTGGCCACGGTGCCCGAGGCCCGGCACGTCGCCACCATGGTGGCCATGCGGGCCGTCATCATCGGGCTGATCACCTCTTCGGCGGCCTTTTTCCTGCTGGACCACATGATCCAGCACCGGCTGGCCATCATTCTTTTCCCCATGGGTGGCCTGTCGCGGGTCAAGGGCGTGGTGAAAAGCCGGCTGGTGGTGCGCCTTATGGCCCTGATTTTCACCACGGTCATCGTGCCCTTCGCGGCCGTCCTGCTCACCATCAAGGCCTCGGCCAAGGCCGTGCTCATGGGTGTGCGGCCGGCTGACGTGGTACTGGAGCGCATGCAAACCGTGGTGGTGGTGGAGGCCGTCCTCTTCACCCTGACCGCCTGCACTCTCACCGGCCTGATGGCCATGAGCCTGCGCATCCAGCTCAAGGAGATCATCGGCGTGCTGCGCGAGGTGGCCCGCGGGCGCTTCAGCCGCAAAGTGGTGGTCACCTCCAACGACGAGTTCGGCTTCACCGGCGACGCCATCAACGAGATGACCAAGGGCCTGCTGGAGCGCGACCTCATCAAGGAAACCTTTGGCAAGTACGTCAGCCACGAGGTGCGCGACGAGATTTTGGCCGGCAACATTCCCCTGGATGGCGAGCACAAGGAGGTCACGGTGCTTTTCGCCGACCTGCGCAATTTCACGCCCATGGTGGAAAGCACCCCGCCCAAGGAGGTGGTGGGCATCATCAATAGCTATTTCAAGGAGATGTCCGAGGCGGTCCAGCAACAGGGCGGGCTGGTGCTGCAATTCATCGGCGACGAGATCGAAGCCGTATTCGGGGCGCCCCTGGCCCTGGACGACCACCCCCGGCGGGCGGCCCGGGCCGCCCTGGACATGCGACAGCGCCTGGTGTCGCTCAACCAGGACCTGACCCAGCGGGGCTACCCGCCTTTGCAGCACGGCGTGGGCATCCACTCGGGCCAAGCCCTGGCCGCCAACATCGGCAGCCCCGACCGGCTCTCCTATGCCCTGGTGGGCGACACCGTAAACCTGGCCTCGCGGCTGCAAGGGCTGTGCAAGGAGTTCAGCGTGGACGTGCTGCTCAGCGACGCCACGGCCGCCTTTTTGGGGCCGGAGTTCGATCTGCGCGAGCTGCCGCCCACCATGGTCAAGGGCAAGAGCGAGCCGGTGCGGATTTTCGCCCTGGATTGAGGCCTCTCCCCGCCGCCGGGCACCCCAAGCCCCCAGCATCCCTTGCCAGCGCATCCTATAGGATTAACCATGGCTACCTTGGTGGATATTCGGACCCTGGTCCTGGCCGCGGGCATAATCGCGGTGGTGCTCTTCGCCTACCTGCTCCACGTGCATCTGTCCCGCAAGACCTATCCCGGCTTCGCCCTCTGGACCAGAGGCAGCCTGGCCGCGGGAACCGGCCTGATCCTCATCGCCCTGCGGGGGGTGGTGCCGGACCTGCTCTCCATTGTTTTATCCGGCGCGCTGATTATCTATTATCCGCTGATGATCCTCAAGGGGTTGGCCGCCTTCGCGGGCCGGCGACTGAGCTGGTGGCCCGATCTGGCCATCTATCTCTTGTTTACCGCCGGCACCAGTTGGTTTACCTACGGCCAGATCAACGTGGCCTTGCGTATTTTCATCATCTCGCTGGCCTTGTCCTATTACTGCCTGCGCTCCGCGCTCCTGGCCGCTGGCGGGGTGGCCACCCTGCTGGGCTCGCGCAACTGGATGCTGATCGCCTCCCTGGCCGGGCTGGCGGCCCTGTTCCTGGCGCGCGGCCTGGCCAATCTCCTGGGCCTGTCCCAAACCACGGACTTCCTGGCCAGCAACAGCCTGCAGGCGGGCACCTTCATGGCCTCCTTCGCCGGACAGATATTCACGGTCACGGGCCTGGTTTCCCTGAACATGCAGCGGCTGGAGCAAGACCTGGCCTTGAGCCAACGCGAGGTCAACCTGCTCAGTGGCCTTCTGCCCATCTGCGCCAACTGCAAGCGCATCCGCGATGACTCCGGCTACTGGCACCAGGTGGAGGCCTACATCAGCAGCCGTAGCGAGGCCAAGTTCAGCCACGGCATCTGCCCGCAGTGCATACGCGAACTCTACCCGGATATAAGCGAGCAAATCCTGAGCCAGGAAAAGCAGCAGCCCGCGCCCCGAAAGGACAACGGGAGGGGGGGCACGGCAACAGGCTTTGAGCCTACTCCTTGAAGCCGGTGCCGCACCAGGGGCAGAAGTTGAAGGTGGAGTCGTGGATGGTCTCGCCGCAGGCCGAGCAGCGGATGACCATGTCGCCGGCGCAGAAGGGGCAGTAGACAAAAGGGCCGCACTGGCTTTTAAGCTCGGGGGACATGGCCTCCCACTGCTCGGCGCACTGCTCCTCCAGACAGACCTTTTCCTTGCGCGCTTTCTCAGTCATCGCCTCTTACCTCGCCGGCTTGCGCGGCGGCCACCGATTCCACCAGCTCGCGCAGCAGGTTGATGGAGGCCAGGGCCTCCTGTTCGTCCACGCGGTGCAGGGCGAAGCCGGCGTGGGTTATCACGTAGTCGCCGACCTTGAGGTCGGGCACCAGCATCAGGCTGGCCAGGCGCTGGACCCCGCCCACCTCCACCTTGGCCATCTCGCCGGTGATCTCAACTATCTTGGCCGGGACCGCCAAACACATTGCGCACCTCTAGGGGGTTGTCCTTGGGCCGGGCCGGGGAGCCCAGGCCGGCCAGTTCCTGGAGCACCAAATCAAGCAGGGGCTCCACCGCCTTCTCCACCTTGGGGGTCAGCTCCAGGCCCCAGTTGTCTATGTCCTCGTACTCCACGCCCAGCACCGTGACCTTGGGCGGCGTGCCCACCAGGGGCAGGGTGCCCATGGTCTCCATGAGGTCAATCTGGTGCAAAGTGTCCTTGTACTGGATGTGCTCGGGTTTGGCCTCCCAGTTGAAGCGGTAGAGGGTGCCAGGCTCGTCGCCGCCGCGCACCGCGTCCACCACGATCACCTGCTCGGCCTCCATCATGGTGCCCATGAGGGACAGCCCCAGCACCCCGCCGTCCACCAGGCGCACGTTGGGGGCGAAGTCAAAGCGGGCCTCCAACTCGCGGATAATGCGCACGCCCACGCCCTCGTCTTTGAGCAGCACGTTGCCCACGCCCAGGATCAGGATGCGCTCTTGCTGGGAATTATCCATGGTTACGCAGTATAGCAGAAAACCCCCGGGGCCGCGACGGGTGCCCCGCTGGCAGCGCGCGTCGGGCGGCGAGGCCGCCAGCCGCAGCCGGCAAGTCTGGAAGAAAATAAATCCCGGCGGTTTATTTTGTACCCTACCCAGCCGCCCGGCCATACCAGCCCCTGCCGGTGCGTAGGCCCAACCGAGATGGCGAAGTCGCAGGGGCAGATGCCACGCTGGCCGCCACTGATCCCCGGGCGGGAACATAATGGCCCGAGCCCCTGCCGGCGATTAAGAATGGCCGGGCTTTAGCCAGGGTACGGGGTCTTTTGGAAGCCAAAAGGCGGCCAATGGGCCGGCGGGGGCCTTGAGAAGAGATCAAGACCGCCGCTGGCCTTGCTCTGTCTTGGCCAGGCCAGCTAGGCTTGCTTTTTCTCCCACCAAGCCCCCGTGTCCCGCTCCTAGCCCGGCCATTCTTAATCGCCCGGATGGCGGCGGCGTTAATATGCGTTGCCCTGCCGGCGAGATGCCGCTGTACGCGCAGATGCCCCAAAGAATATGCCGCCGCGATAGTGCCTACGCAGCGCGAGGGCACGGTATGGCCGGGCGGCGGAGCGGGACACAAAAAGAAACCGCTTGGTCTTGTCTTATTGTCTTGCCTTTTTCGCGGCCAGGACGCGACTCTCGCCGCGTCATACCAATATGCAATCAAAGCCATCCATGGCTTTGATTGCTG
>JACQYR010000203.1 GCA_016208115.1 Desulfarculus sp. | reverse complement strand
TGCGCTCGATCTTGTCGGTGAGGTTGTAGTTGCCCCACACGTTGAAGCTAAAGCCATGGGCGGCCACGGTCAGGCCCGGTTGCAGCACCGGGTCGTCCACGGTCAAGGCCCCCCGCGAGAGGTACTTGCTGTAGTAGGGCAGGATAAGGTCCACGCTCCAGGCCTTGTCCTCGCCGTCCTTTGGCTTGGCGCCGCCCTCCTCGGCGGCCAGGGCTGGGGTCGCCAGCAGCAGGCAGAGCAGGGCCACGGACAGTTTGGCCAGGGCGCCGATTGAGGTCATGTTTCGCATGCCCCTACTCCTTTCCCAGCCGGTCCCAGGCGGTTTGCAGGTGGTCCAGCCACACGGCCACCACCTCGGGGTATTCGGCCATGCCCATGAGCACCGGCTGGCTGGCGATGCCGGCCTGGCCCAGTTGGGAGGCCCAGGAATCGTCCTCCGGGCCGGCCATGTCGTTGCGGGCGTGGTCGCCGGCCACGGACATCAAGGGGATAAGCCAAGCCTTCTTGATGCCCCGGGCCTTGATCTCCTGCTTGACTTTGTTCCATTCGGGCGAGCCCTCCACGGTGGCCAGGAAGGCGTATGCGTCAAGCTCCTTGAAGATGCCGGCCATGGCCGGGTACACTTCGTTGGCCTGGTGGGTGGTGCCATGGCCCATGAAGACCAGGGCCTCGCTCGGCCGGCGCTCCTTGGGGACGTGGGCCAACAGGGCCTTGGCCGTTCGCTCCATGTCCTGGTGGGACAAGAGCAGGGGCGCGCCCACCTCCACCTGCTTGAGCCCCTTGGGCATGCCCGCGAAGCGCCGGGCGGTCTCCTTGAGGCCCTCGAACTCCTGGCCGGGGATGATGTGCAGGGACTGGGCGGCCACCCGGGTGTAACCGTCCTCGGCCAGGTTGGCCAGGGCTAAAGCCGGCGAGAGGGTCACCTGACCCTCCTGGGCCAGCTTTTGCCGGACCTTCTTGGACGTGAAGGCCCAGCGCACCTCCACCCCAGGGAAGCGGGTCTTGGCGGCCTCCTCGATCTTGGCGAAGACCTGCCTGGCCTGGGGCACGCTGGTGCCGAAGCTCACCAGCAGGATGGCCTTCTTGGCCGGCTGGGCGCCCTCATGTCCGCCGGCCTGGGCGCCCCAGGACCACAGCAGACAGGCCGCCAACCCCACGCAAGCCACCCACCAACGCCACCTCCAACGGGAACGAGAAACGGGAAGCATGGATACCTCCTCGCCTCTCCGGGGCCAATAAAAAACCCCGGGAAGCCTTTTGACTCCCGGGGTCTGCACCCTTTTTCTTCGACCCAGGTCCCCTTTGGCCTTTCCACGGGCCGTGGGGTATGTTGCTGCGAGGCGGCAGGTCTTCTGGCTTCCGGATCAGCCTACTCCCCGCGCCTTCCCGCCGCATTCAATCGCGGCAGTGGCCATTTGGCGGGTTTCGTCCCCGGTCACAGCGGCGGGACCGCGACGGTGTCGCACCGTCTTCCCTATTAAGCCCATTGGGCGCCGTCTCGCTTCCAAATCGCCTAACAGATATCATGGCCGGGCAAACAAGTCAATCGGTCTGGCCCAGGCGGTCAGGGGTCCGGCTGGCCCGGCCGCAGGGCCTCCAACAGCAGCTCGCCCAGGGTGGCGGCGTTGTGGCGCACGGTTTCTATCTGGCCGGCGGTCAGGCCCTCCCAGTGGGCCCCGGCGGCCACCACCACCCGCGCCCCCAGGCGGCTGGCCAGGAACTCGGCCAGGCCCTTGGCCAACTCGTCCTCCTTGTGCCCCAGAAAGCACAGCACCGAGGCGGTGGCACTTTGGCGGTTGGGGTCGGCCAGGCTGGGACGCGGCGTGGCCGCGGCCACGGCCCCGATGTGGGGGAGGTCTCCGCCGGTGACCAGCACCAAAAGGTCGGGGCCGGCCTTCTGCCAGCGGGCGGTCAGGTTGAACCCCGGCGCCTGGGTGGACAGGCTGCCCTGCGGGGGCGGGGAGGCGGGGGCGGGCACTAAAGCTCTTCCGGGGTCTGGCTGGAGGCCTCCAGGTCGGTCTTTTCGCGGGCGGCGGAGTTGCGTTCCAGGACCGCCTCCAGGCGGTGGGCCAGGAGCCCGGCGTCCACGGGACGCAGGATGTAGTCGTCGGCGCCGTTGCGCACGGCCTCCACGGCCGTGGCCAGGGAGCCGTAGGAGGTGATGAGCAAAAAGGGCAGGTCCATGCCCTGGCCGCGAATCTGCTTGAGCAAGGACAGGCCGTCCAGGTCGGGCATGACCAGGTCGCAGAGCACCACATCGAAGTCCTCGTCCTTGAGCAGGCCTAGGGCCTCGGCGGCGCTGGCGGTGTCCCGGGGGTGGTGCCCCAGGCCGGCCAGCAGGCCCATGAAGTAGTGCCGGGCGGTGGCCGAGTCGTCCACCACGAGGATCTTGAGTTGCCGCAAGGATAGCATCCCCTGTGTAATAAGTGCGTCTTCGCAAGACCCGCTGAAGCCTGCTCAGCGGTGCCCTTTGAACATGCAATAATGATTATTGTGCCTTCTGGCCGGCAACCGGGCAAGCCCAAGTAGGTCCAGGAGGCGCAATAGGAGCCGATTAACTCCTTATCGGCGTCACCGTGGCCAAAAATAAGCCCCGCGCATGCTTTAGTGGCATATTCCCAGAGCAACCGCGCAAGATGCCGCCCCCACTCCCAGGGCGCCACCCCGCTCCCAAGGCCCACGTCAAGCGCGTTGAAGGCCGGGGAGTTAGCGGTTATTATCAAACCTAGCCCCTCCGGGCGGGCACGGAAGGCCGGCCAGCGGCCTTTGGGGGGTGACCACATCTAACCAAACATGGGTCAAGCCGTGAGCAGCAGCCAAGACAAGCCGGTGAGGGTGCATTTCGAGCCGTTCAATATCGTGGTGGAGGCCCAGCCGGGCGGCACGGTGCTGGAGGCGGCCTTGGAGGCCGGGGTGCACATCAACGCCTCCTGCGGCGGTGAGGGGTTCTGCTGCAAGTGCCGCGTGACCATCGAGCAGGGCCGCGTGGAGGGCGGCATCAGTGAACAGATAAGCGCCGCCGACGCCGACGCCGGGGTGCGCCAGGCCTGCCTGGCCACCCTGGTGGAGGACGTGGTGGTGCGGGTGCCGGTGGAGTCGGCCCTGGACAAGGTGGCCCTCAAGGCCCTGGCCGCGGGCAGTGCCCAGGTGGCCAAGCTAATCGGCGCCGAGGAGCTGAAGGCCGAGGGACGCTTTGATCCGGCCCTGGCCAAGGTGGTGGTCAGCGCCGAGCCCCCCAGCCTGAGCGACAACCGTAACGACGTGGCCCGGCTGCTGGCGGCCCTGCGCGAGAAGGGCGAGAGCGACTTCGTCTTCCGCTTCGAGGCCATTCACGATCTGCCAAACGCCTGGCGCGAGGGGGATTGGACCGTCACCACCACCATCCTGCGCCCCGTGGGGCGCAAAAGCGGCCGCAACCAAGTTATCCGCGTGGAGCCTGGCGATACATCCGACTGCAATCTGGCCGTGGCCATAGACCTGGGCACCACCACCGTCTGGGCGCAGATCATTGATCTCAATTCCGGCCAGGTGCTGGGCACGGAGGGCGATTTCAACGCCCAGATCAGCTTCGGCGAGGACGTCATCAGCCGCATCGTGCACGCGGCCAAGCCCGGCGGCTTGAAGCGCCTGCAAGAGGCGGCGGTCAATTCCATCAACGGCGTGCTTAAAACCCTGGCCCGGCACACCGGCGTGAACCTGGCGGACATCGGCATGGCCACCATGGCCGGCAACACCACCATGACCCAACTCTTCCTGGGGGTGGAGCCCAAGTACATCCGCCTGGAGCCCTACGTGCCGGCGGCGGCCTATTATCCGCCCATCAAGGCCAGCCGCTTCGGGCTGAACCTGGCCGACCACGCCCACCTCTTGATGTTCCCCTCGGTGGCCTCCTACGTGGGCGGCGACGTGGTCAGCGGCGTCATGGGCAGCGGCATGCACAAGGACGAGCGCCTGACGCTCTTCATTGACCTGGGCACCAACGGCGAGGTGGTGGTGGGCAACCGCGAATGGATGGCCTGCGCCGCGGCCAGCGCCGGCCCAGCCTTCGAGGGCGGGGGCATCAAGTTCGGCATGCGCGCCAGCAAGGGGGCCATCGAGAACTTCTCGGTCAACCCCATCACCGGCGAGCCGGCCATCATCACCGTGGGCAGGGCCAAGCCCAAGGGCACCCGGGTGCGCCAGGGCGAGGACGGCCCCGAGTACGGGCTGGCCTGGGCCGACGACACCCAGATCGGCCGCGACCTCACCCTCACCGAGATGGACATAGACAACCTGCTCAGGGCCAAGGGGGCCATGTACGCCGCCTACATGACCCTCCTGGAGGGCGTGGGGCTCACCATCCACGACCTGGAGCGGGTGATCCTGGCCGGCGGCTTCGGCCAATCCATCAACCTGGAGCGGGCCATCATGATCGGCCTGATGCCCGAGCTGCCCCTGGAGCGCTTCACCTTCGTGGGCAACGGCTCGCTCCTGGGTGCCCGCCTGGTGGCCATGAGCAACCAACTGCGCACCGAGGTGGGCGACATCGTGGACAAGATGACCAACTTCGAGCTGTCGGTGGCCCCGGGCTACATGGGCAACTACACCGGCAGCCAGTTCTTCCCCCACACCGAGGGCAAGCAGCTCTTCCCCCGCACCTGGGAACACATGCAAGAGGCCCGTAGGGCGCTGAAGGAGATCGGCCCGGTGCCCGGGCGGGCGTAAACGGGTCGCTTGGCGCTAAGGAAAACGGCTGGTGATGCCAACCCTGAATCCCCAACATGTGCGGGCGGTCATCGAACTCATCAACCAGAGCCCTTTCTTCCGGCACCTGTCCATGCCGGTCAAGGACATCGGCCCTGGCTACTCGCTGGTGGAGCTTGACATCGGCCGCCAGCACCTCAACCCCTTTGGCGGGCTGCACGGCGGGGTCTACGCCTCGGCCATTGACACGGCGGCCTACTGGGCGGTGTATTGTGAGCTGGCCGAGGACCTGGGCCTGATAACCCTGGACCTCAAGGTGGACTACCTGGCGCCGGTGCGCGCCGGCAAAATGGTCATCAAGGGCCGGCGCATCAAGATCGGCAAGACCATATGCCTGGCCGAGGCCATCGCCATGGACCAAAACGACAAGTGGCTGGCCCACGGCGTCTCCAAGATGATGGTCACGCCAGGCCTGCAAACCGTCACCGATGCCCTGGCCTTCATGGGCCAGGCCCAGTTGCCGCCCAAATTCCTGCCTGGCGTTTAGCATCGTGTCCCTGCTGGCTTTGGCACCGAGTGGTACCCGATGAGAGAGACATTAAAAGCAATGGTCTTTGGGCGACAAAATCCTCTATAACTACCATCAAAGCACTATGGAAGATTTAGTCAAACTCGCTGGATACCAACCTGGCATGGTCGCGGAAACAATACTTAGTGAAACATATCCCGAGCTAACTGATCGCGAAATAAAAGCGATAACAGTTATACTAATGCTTCATCTGATAACAGAACAGCATATAAATACGCTACTATCTAGATGCTTAGGGGCAGTAGATGGTGCATTATTGGATAATAAGTTGTCGAAAATGGTCAAGAAAAAAGGGACTATTGAAGGGTGTTTCTATTGGAGTAAAGTTGAATTGATGATTAAAATTGGTTGCCAAATAGGGGCAGATTACAGCAAGCAGATTGAAGATGACTTCCGTGTAATCAATAGCATACGAAATGCAATAGCTCATAGGTTAGGCATTAAGGCCGTCCAGATAGGTGGGTACCACTTGAACACAGAACAAGGCCTTATTAAACTGCGCGATTTTAGCTTGAATCTAACTCAACATATTCATAGATTAAACGAGTTGATAGAGTCTTATCTCCAGGGTCAATTATGCGTCAGGCCATGATCATAAGTTCTTATAGGGAAGGCGTCGCAACGGGAGCCAATAGCCTAGGTTGAGGCGACGGCCTCACCCGACCCGTTATAGCCCGCCGCGGCTCGCGGCCCAGATGCCCGGTATGGCCTGGCCGCAGTCCGGGCAGCGGCCGTCCTTCAGCCGGTTTTGGCGCAGGGAGAGCCCCCGGCGGCTGATGACCAGGGCGCGGCAGGCGGGGCAGAAGGTGTTCTCGGCCTCGTGGCCGGGCAGGTTGCCCAGGTAGACGTACTTCAACCCCATCTCTAGGGCCAGGCTCCTGGCCCGCTCCAGGGTGGCCACCGGCGTGGGCGGCAGGCTCTGGAGCTTGTACAGCGGGTAGAAGCGGGTGAAGTGCAGGGGCACCTCGGGCGACAGCTCGTCGCGCACGAAGCGCACCAAGTCGCGGGTTTCCTCGGGGCTGTCGTTCAAGGTGGGGATCATGAGGTGTACGATCTCGGTGTGCACCTTGGCCCCCACCAGGGCGCGTAGGGTCTGTTGCACCGGGGCCAGACGGCCCCCGCAGACCTTGGCGTAGAACTCCTCCCGCGCCGACTTGAGGTCAATGCAGGCCGCGTCCAGCACCTCCATGAGCAAGGCCAGGGGCTCGGGGTTGACGTAGCCGTTGCTGTGCATCACCTTGAGCAAGCCTCGCTGGCGGCACTGGCGCCCCAGGTCCAGCATGTACTCCATGAAGATGGTGGGCTCCACGTAGGTGGAGGCCAGGGAGGCCGCGCCGGCGGCCAGGGCCTCGCTGACGGCGCGGTAGGGGCTCAGGTCCAGGTTCAGGGTGTCGTCGGGTCCCTGCTGGCTGATCTCCCAGTTCTGGCAGAAGCGGCAGGAGAAGTTGCAGCCCGCCGTGGCCAGGGAGAAGGAGCGCGTGCCGGGCAGCACGTGGAAGAAGGGTTTCTTCTCGATGGGGTCCACGTGCACGGCGCAGGGGTTGCCATAGACCAGGGTGTGGTAGCGGCCGGCGATGTTCTGGCGCACCCGGCAGGCCCCCCGCTGGCCGGGGGCCACCTGGCAGGCCTGGGGACACAGGGTGCACAGCATCTCGCCGCCGGGCAGGGGCTGGTAGAAGGGCGACTCGCGGCTGCCGATCAGCCCGGGTTTCAGGCCCAGGCCCTGGGCGGCCCGGGCCACCCCCGCCGGCCCCAGGGCGCAGGCCGCGCAGGCGCTGGCCGCCGCCCGCAGAAATGTCCGGCGAGTGAACTTCATTAAAACACCTGCGCCTGGAAGCACTGGAGCCTGACGCCCGGCTCCCGCCAGGCACCCTGGGGCAGGCCGGCCTTGCGGCAGATGCCCTCCAGGTATTGCCGGCGGTCCCAGCCCTGCTCCACCGGCACCTGGGGCAGGAGCACCCCCGTGGCCCCCCGCCCCTCGATCAAAAGGCCGTCAAGGCCCACGCGCACCTCCTCGGGCCGGCAGGGCTGCATGGGCGACAGCACCGAAAGCTCCAACTCCAGGCCCTGAAGCTCGCCGGGGCTCACCGGCGGGAAGCGGGGGTCGCGTAGGGCGGCCTCCACGGCCATGGCCACCACCTCGCGGGCCAGGGGCCGGCGGGCCACTATGGCCCCGATGCAGCCGCGCAGGTCGTGGCCCTTCTTGAGGGTCACGAAGACCCCGGCGGGCTGGAGCAGGGCCGGGTCGTCCTGGGGGATGGCCGGCAAGGCCTGGCCGCGCACCGCCGCAGCCACCGCCTGGCGGGCCAGGTCGCGCAGGCGCTTCTGCTGGGCCGCGTCCAGGCCGCCGGCGGTAGCTGGTTTATCGGCCTGGGGGGCTGGAGGGGCCACCAGGGCCGCCGACATATAGCCCACCACCTGGCTGTAGTCCTGGGTGGCGCGGCCGCTGTCGGCCTGGGCCAGCACCTGGCCCTGGGTGGCCCCCAGTTCCTGGGCCGCCAGGAGCACCGCGGCCAGGGCCTGCGCCCCGCAGGCCTCGGAGCGGCCGGCGGCGTCATCGCTCAAGAGCCCCGGCCCGTCCAAGGCCTGCACCCGGCCCGCCACCCGGGCGTCCAGTTCCTGGGCCTTGGCCCGGGGATGGAAGTGGGAAAGGTCGGTGGAGGCCACCAAGAGCACCGGGCGGTCCCTGGCCACCGCCGCCAGGGCCGCGCCCAATTGGCGGGCCTGCTGCAGGTCGGGCCGGCCGGTGAGCACCGTCACCGGAGAGGCCTGGGGCAAGGCCGAGCACAGGAAGGGCATCTGCACCTCCAGGCTGTGTTCCCTCAGGTCGGCCTCGCGCCGGAAGCCGGCCCCCAGGCGCCTGGTCAACTCGGCGGCCAGGGCCTGGTCCACGGGGATGGACCCCAGGGGCGTGTCAAAGGAGCCGGACGGCCAGATGCTGGGCTTTTCTAGGGGGAAGTGATGGCTGGGACCCACCCGGATCACCGCGCGCGGCGGCGGGTCCAGGGTCTGGGCCAGGGCATAGGCCGCCCCGGCCACGGAGCCTGAGTAGCGGTGGCCGGCGTGGGGCACCACCAGGGCCACGACCTTTCCCTCTGGGCGGGAGCCGCGCCCCAGGCGCAAAAAGGCCTCCAGGCTGCCGGCCAGCACCGAGGGGTCGGCTGGGTACCAGGTGCCGGCCAGCGTCGCTGGCCGGGTCTCCGCCGGCGGCGCGGCCCCGGCGGCAAACTGGGCGCCGGCCAGCAGGCAAAGGGCCAGGGCCAAGGCGAGCGAGGGTATGGGCCGAGGGCGCATGACATTCTTCCCCATGGCTTTATTTGGTAAGAATACCATAGGATTTCATCGCAGCGGCAGGCATTGACGTAAAGGCCGTCATGCCTCACACTTCACCCTTAGCGCCGGCCCCGGGCCGGGCATAGTCACTCGGGCAAGGGCGCCCCAGGCGCCCACGGGGCGGAAGATGCCAACTACCCAGGCCCCCATAAGCCGAGCCCAGACCCTCAGCGGGGCCGCCATCCTGCTGGTGCTGGTGGCGGTAGCCCTGGGCATCCTCTACAAACAGGCCCATTACGACCCCCTGTCCTGGGGCCGCCCCACGCCCCCGCCGGGCGCGGCCGGCCCGGCTGGCGGTCCCCTGGACCTGGCCGGGCTGCAGGTGCCGGGGCTCACCCCCCTGGGGCCGCCCGAGAACTTCAACGCCCAGACGCTCTCCGACAAGATCAACGGCAAGGCCGAGCTGTACCTCTCCGCCGGTTTCAAGGCCCTGGCCACCCGGCGCTATCACCTGCCCGGTGACCCCCAGGCCTGGTTCGAGGCCTTTGTCTTTGACCAGGGCCAGGACCAGGGGGCCTTCAGCGCCTTCAGCACCCAGCGCCGCAACCAGGGCCGCGCCCTGGACCTGGGGGCCGTGGCCCACCTGAGCGGTACCTCGCTGTTCATCCTGCGCGGCCCCTATTACGTGGAGGTGATCGACAGCGGCGACGCCCCGGCCCTCACCGAGGCCATGCAGGCCTGGGCCAAGGCCTGGCTGGCCCTCACCCCGGCCTCGGCCCCCCAGGCCGGGCAGAGCGAGCTTGATCTCTTCCCGCCCGAGGGCCTGGAGCGCGCCAGCCTGTCGCTCTTGGCGGCCAACGTCTTTGGCTGCGACAAGCTGGATCAGGTCTACGCCGGCTCCTACCAACTGAATGGCCAGGAGGCCACGGGCTTCATATCCCGCCGGGCCGACGCGGCCCAGGCCCAGGCCTTGGCCAGCGCCTACGCGGAATTTTTGCTGGGGGCCGGCGGCCGGGAGGAGCCCGGCCAGGACCTGCCCCAGGGCGGGCGCCTATTCGGCATCATGGGCACCTATGAACTGGTCTTCAGCCAGGGGACCTACCTGGCCGGGGTGCACGGGGCCGAGGACCGTCAGACCGCCCTGGACCTGGGCCAGCGGATTTTCGAGCGCCTGCCCGGGGGACAGCCATGAGCCAGGAAAAGCCCGGCCTCATCCCGCCCATGGACCAGCCGTCCGGCAATGGTCCCCAACCGGCCACGACGGAGATGGACCGCCGCGATTTCCTGCGCCGCGCCCTGGGGGAGCGAGCGGGTGGCGGCCCTGCGGGCCGGGCTCCAGGCCCTGGGCGGCCTGGAGAGCTTCCTCCAGAAGGGCGACCAGGTGCTGATAAAAGTCAACGCCGGCTTCGCCACCCCGCCCAACCTGGGGGCCACCACCAACCCCGAGCTTCTGGCCGAGCTTATCAAGCAATGCCTGGCCGTGGGCGCCCAAAGAGTTGTTATCACCGACAACCCCATCAATGATCCCCAGTCCTGCTTCACCCTGAGCGGCATCGGCCAGGCCGTGCAGAGCGCCGGCGGGGTGCTGGTGCCGCCCCTGGAGCGCTACTTCCGGCCCACCACCGTGGAGGGAGCCCGCCTGATACGCGACTGGCCGGTGCTTTACGGTCCCTTCGAGGGCGTAAACAAGGTCATCGGCCTATGCCCGGTCAAGGACCACCACCGCTCCGGGGCCTCCATGACCATGAAGAACTGGTACGGCCTCTTGGGCGGTCGGCGCAACATCTTCCACCAGGACATCCACACCATCATCGCCGAGTTGGCCATGCTGGTGCGCCCCACCCTGGTCATCCTGGACGGCGTGGTGAGCATGATTAGCAACGGCCCCACGGGAGGATCGCCCGACGACCTCAAGGCCACCGGTACCCTGATAATCTCCACCGACCAGGTGGCCGCCGACGCCCTGGGCGCCACCCTGCTGGACAAGACCCCCGCCGACCTGCCCTTCATCGGCCAGGCCGCGGCCCTGGGCCTGGGCAGCGCTGACTGGCGTTCCCTGAAGCCAGCCCAAGTGAGCCTCTAGTTGGGCGGGGGGGCGTCATGGGCATAGTTACCGTCAGGCGCGTCAGCCAGGTCTTCTTCCTGGCCTGGTTCCTGTGGTTCTGCGTGGTCAGCTCCCTGGGCGAGCACTACTGGCAACTGCGCGGCTGGCCGGTGAACTGGTTCCTGCAACTGGACCCCCTGGCCGCCCTGGGCAGCCTCCTGGCCTCGGGCAGCCTGTACTCGGGCATGGCCTGGGCCTTGCTGACCATCGCCATGACGGCGGTGCTGGGGCGCTTCTTCTGCTCCTGGGTCTGCCCCTTCGGGGCCATGCACCACTTCCTGGGCTGGCTGGCCGGCCGGCGGCTGGGCGCCCGCCAGCGGATGGAACGCAACCAGCCCCACCCGGCCCAGGCCATCAAGTACTATCTGCTGCTGGGCCTCTTGGCCGCCGCCGGCGGGCAGGTGCTGCACCATCTGGCCCAGTGGCCCCTGGGCCTGGGCGCGGTCTCGGGCTGGCTCTTGCTCCTGGGCATCCTGGCCGCCCTGGCGGCCCTGGCCGTGCGCCGCCTCTGGCCCCAGCCCCGCCAGGCCTTGGCCGCCGGCCTGGGGCTCTTGGCCCTCATGGTGGGCCTCAGCCTGTGGTCCTCGCCGGGCGAAGTGATCGGCGCCACCCTGTTGACCGGCCTCCTGGACCCCATCCCCCTGGCCCAGCGCTCCCTCAATCTGGTGCTGCTGCCGGCCCTGGACGCCGCCGCCGGGCAGTTGTGGGTTTCCGCGCGGCATTACCAGGGGGCCTGGCTCATCGCCCTGGTCTTCATCGCGGCCCTGCTCATGAACTTCATCGTGCCGCGCTTCTACTGCCGCTTCGTCTGCCCCCTGGGCGCCCTGATGGGCCTCTTGGGCCACTGGGCCTTGTGGCGGGTGGGGCGGCGGGAGGCCAAGTGCAAGGGCTGCCAGCTCTGCGAGGTGAGCTGCGAGGGCGCCTGCGAACCCTTCCACCGCCTGCGCCAGAGCGAGTGCGTGCTGTGCATGAACTGCCTGGACACCTGCCGCGACGCCCAGATGACCTATGCCACCCGCCGCTCGGCCGCCGGCGAGGAGCCCCTGCCCGACCTGTCCCGGCGGGGGGTGGTCCTGTCCCTGGTATCGGGCGTGGCGGCGGTGCCGGCCTTGCGTTTGGGCGGGATCATGGGGCCCAACTGGTCGCCGGCCCTGATCCGTCCCCCCGGCGCCCTGGCCGAGGCGCAGTTCGTGGAGCGTTGCCTCAAGTGCGGTCAGTGCATGCGCGTCTGCCCCACCAACGTCTTGCAGCCCGCCGGCCTGGAGCTGGGCCTGGAGGCCCTGTGGACGCCCACCCTGAACATGCGCATCGGCTCTAGCGGCTGCCAGCTCAACTGCGTGGCCTGCGGCCATATCTGCCCCACGGCCGCCATCCGGCCCATAACTCTGGACGAAAAGCGCGGCCTGGGGGGCTTTGCCAAGGCTGGTCCCCTGCGCCTGGGCACCGCCTTCGTGGACCGGGGGCGCTGCCTGCCCTGGGCCATGGACCGGCCCTGCATCGTCTGTCAGGAGAACTGCCCGGTGAGCCCCAAGGCCATCATCACCCGCGAGGTGTACGGCGTTTTGCTACGTTCGCGGATTAAAGACGTGAAGGGCCAGACCATCCTGCTGGCCGGCGTGGACCTGCCCCCCGGCCGCCTGGGCACTGGCGACTACTTTCTGCAACTGGCGGGAGGCGGCTCCGGCGTCCGGCGGCGTCTCACCGGCAACGGCGCCGATAACGTAAAGCTGTTGCCCGAAGAGGCCGCGCGGATGTCCCCGGGGCAGGATGTGGAGGTGGTGGTGCGCCTGCAACAGCCCCAGGTGGACGCCAGCCGCTGCATCGGCTGCGGGGTCTGCGAGCACGAGTGCCCGGTGAGCGGGCTGCGGGCCATCCGCGTCACCGCCGAGAACGAGTCGCGCAGCGCCAAGCGGTCGCTGCTGCTTTGAGGGCGCTTATCGCCGGTAGCCGTGGTACATTTTAGGCCGCCGCCCAGAAGGGCATTCGGGCAACAACCAAGACCCAGACAGGGGCACAGTCAGCACAAGGAGTGCGCGCCATGTCCAACAAAGACCAATCCAGCTCCCGCCGTGATTTTCTCAAAACCGTGGGCCTGGCCGGCGTGGGCAGTCTGGTGGCCGCCAGCGGCGGCCTGGCTTTGGCCGCCAATGAGCCCTCGGCTCCGGCCAGCGGCGCCATGCCCCAGCGCACCCTGGGCAAGACCGGGGCCAAGGTGTCCCTGCTCTCCCTGGGCACCATGTGGGACACACCCACCAACCAGATCGTGCTCAAGCAGGCCCTGAAACTGGGCGTAACCCACTGGGACACGGCGGAGAGCTACGAGGGCGGCCGCAGCGAGGAGGGCATCGGCCAGTTCTTCAAGAAAAACCCCGAGACCCGTAGCCAAGTCTTCCTGGTGACCAAGTCCTACGACAACACCCGCACGGCCCAGGTCTTCGACGAGCACCTCAATCAGTCCCTCAAGCGCATGAACACCAGCTACATTGACCTGTGGTTCGTGCACAGCCTGACCACCCTTGACGAGTTCAACAAGCCCCACATCAAGGCCTGGGCCGAGAAGGCCAAGGCCGAGGGCAAGATCAAATACTTCGGCTTCAGCACCCACAAGAACATGGAGGACATCCTGCTGGCCGCCGCCAAGCTCAATTGGGTGGACGCCGTCATGATGACCTACAACTACCGCCTCATGTACAACCAGAAGATGAAGGACGCCATCAAGGCCTGCCATGAGGCGGGCATTGGTCTGACGGCCATGAAGACCATGGGTGGCGGACCGGTGAAACCCGGTGGCGACGGCGACGACACCCTGGCCGAGCGTTTCCTGGCCCAGGGCTACTCGGCCGAGCAGGCCAAGCTCAAGGCGGTGTGGAGCGACCAGCGCATCGCCAACATCTGCTCCCAAATGCCCAACCTGGCCATCCTCTCGGCCAACACCGCCGCGGCCATGGACAAGACCCAGTTGGCCGCCGAGGACCTGGGTTGGCTCAAGCAATATGCTGAGGCCACCCGTTGCGACTACTGCGCCGGTTGCTCGGGCATCTGTGAAGACGCCTTGAGCCAGGCCGCTCCCGTGGGCGAGATACTGCGGGCCATGATGTATTACCGCTCCTACGGCGATTTGGGCCGGGCCAGGGAGCTTTTCGCCGCCCTGCCCACCGAGGGGCTGGAGGGTATATCCCTCCGCGACCTGGCCCGGGCCGAGCGGCGTTGCCCCCAGGGCCTGGCCATAGGTCGCCTGCTCCAGGAGGCCCAGGAGTCCCTGGCCTGAGTCGCGCCCAGGCCGGCCCAGGCGGCGGATGAATAATCAACAGCCGGCGAGGTTGCCAAAGGCGGGGTTTTTGTTATAATAGGCAGCCGTTGCCAATGGTTCGACTACATAAGCGCCCGTAGCTCAGTGGATAGAGCGCCGGACTACGAATCCGTAGGCCGCAAGTTCGAATCTTGCCGGGCGCA
>JACQYR010000202.1 GCA_016208115.1 Desulfarculus sp. | reverse complement strand
GAGGATCACAAGTACCAGGTGGGCGCACCAGCCCGGGCCGTGGGATAACCTAACGCTTTTCTAGACAAAGCATCCATGCCCGCTTCCATGCGCTAGGCCGTTTGCCGGCGCCTTGCGGTGGCTTATGCCCACCAATGGCGTCCCTCACCGGGAGCCGCTAGCGCTAGCCCTGCCCATGGCATCGCCCGACCCTTTCAGCCAGCCCAGGCCCTGGGAAGACTTTTTATTAGCCAGGGCCTTCACCGGGAGCCGCTAGCGCCGGCCTGGTCCATGACCTCGCCCGACCCGTTCAGCCAGCCCAGGCCCTGGGCGGTAAGCTTTGCCTAAGCGGGTGGCCTGGCCTGGGGCGCGGGAAATTACTGCCTGGCGAAATTGGGCGCCTTTTCTGCTATCAACATGTTATTACATGCTTATTTTTTAACAAATATTTTGGCATGCCCTGTGCTTGACCATAGTGCGACCTCCTTTAGGAGAGGCACCATGAAGGTAGAGAACACATATATGGCCGTGGATGCCGGCCAGGCTGCCCGGGGCAAGTCCAGCCAGGGCAGTGGCGCCAGCTTCTCGGATATACTGGCCAAGGCCGTGTCTGGCGAGGGCGCGGAGAGCGCGCCCACCAGCGGTGGCACTCCCGTGGCCGGGGTTGGCCAGGCCCTGGAAGCCGGCCTGCCCCCCTTGTGGCGCCAGGTGGACGGCCTCTTGACCGCCCTGGACAACTACGCCACGGCCCTGGGCGACAACAGCAAGAGCCTTAAGGACCTGGAGCCCCTGACCCAGGACCTGGAGCAGCGGGCCGAGGACCTGGACCAGGGTCTGAGCGGGGCCGGCCTGAGCGGCCAGTCCGAGGACGACCTGACCAGCTTGGCCGTGCAAGTGGTGACCCAGGCCAGGGTGGAGGCCTTCAAGTTCCGCCGTGGGGACTACCTGTAGGCGGCTAGGCCAAGTACATGGATCGCCTGACCATATCATCCGCGGGCGGCATGGCGGCCGACTACCAGGGCCTGGGCAACCTAAGGCGGCGCAACCCCCAGGGCGAGGAGGAGTTCTCGCTGCCGGGTCAAACGGCGCAGACCGAGGCCAAACCCGAGGCCCCGGCCCAAGCGCAGGATTCGGCGGACACGCCGGCCAGGGCCACGGCCTCGGCGGTGGCCAAGGACCTGGGCCAGGACCTAGCCCCCTTGAATCGGCGGGAGGCCCGGGAGGTCATGCAAGGCTTGGGGCCGGTCATCGCCCAAACCCATCCCTGGAAGCTGGCCGAGATCCAGGCGGTGGCGGAACGGAGTCTGATACCAACGGCTTACGTGTAGGGTTCCCCGGCCTGGGACGCTAGGCCGAAACTAAGGCGCAGGTCCCCTCCTACGCCAATATTCTCAAGCGGCCACAAGCCGCACCCAACGGCGGGCAAGGTGAGAGGCCTTGCCCGCCGGCTTTTTTGGTGGCCAACATTAGGCACGATAACCGAGAGTTTGGCGTGGCTTGCGCAGACTTTGCTTTAGCCGGCCGCCAGGGCGCGCAGACGCTCATCCAGGCGGGCGTGGCGCCTGACCGGCTGGTCCTGCTCCACGGCGCGGGCCAGGGCGGCAGGGTGCCCCACCAGCACCACCACCTTCTTGCCCCGGGTCACGGCAGTGTACAACAGCGGCCGATTGAGCATGATGTAATGCTCCTGGCCCAGGACCACCACCACGGCAGGGTACTCGCTGCCCTGGGACTTGTGCACGGTCACGGCATAGGCCAGGGTCAGGTCGTCCAGGTCGGGCAGGGCGTAATCCACCAGGCGCTCGCCCATGCGCACGCGATAGCCATCCTCGCCGGCCAAGGCCACGGTGCCCAGGTCGCCGTTGAAGGTCTCCAGGTCGTAGTTGTTGCGCACCTGCATCACCTTGTCGCCCTTGGCGAATTGCCCGCCGGCCCGCGCTCCCCCCGGGTTGAGGGCCTCCCGCAGCAGGCGGTTGAGGTGGGCGCAGCCCATGTTGCCCCGGTGCATGGGCGCCAGCACCTGGATGTCTTGCACCGGGTCCAGGCCGAAGCGGGCCGGCAGACGCTCCACCACCACCCGGCGCACCAGTTCGGCGGCCTTGGCGGGGTCGGGCTCCTTGAGGAAGAAAAAGTCAGACTCAGCGCCAGGTTGTGGAAGTAGTGGCATCTGCCCTTTAAGTATGCGGTGGGCGTTGGCCACGATCAGGCCGGCCTCGTCCTGGCGAAATATCTCGCTGAGCGCCGCCACGGGCACCACCCCGGAATCCATGACCTGCCTGAGCACCAGCCCAGCGCCCACCGAAGGCAACTGGTCGGCATCACCCACCAATACCAGGCGGGTGCCGGCCCCGACGGCCTCCAGCAGGTGGGCGGCCAGCCACAGGTCCAGCATGGAGCTTTCGTCCACCACCAGCAGGTCGGCCTCCAGGGGCTTGGCGGCGTTGCGTAGAAAGCGCCCCTCCTTGGGGCTGTACTCCAGCAGGCGGTGGATGGTGGAGGCGGGCAGGCCGGCGGCCTCGGACAGGCGCTTGGCCGCCCGCCCCGTGGGCGCGGCCAGGAGCACCGTCAGGTCCATGCGCCCGGCGATGGTAATCAGGGCGCGCACCAGGGTGGTCTTGCCGGTGCCCGGCCCGCCCGTGAGCACGGCCACCCCTGCCGTCAGGAGCGTCTGCAAGGCCCGGCCTTGGGCCGGCGAGGGGCGCACCTGGAGCTGGTCCGCCACCCAGGCCGCGGCCTTGGCGGCGCGCTCCGGGGGCAAGAGCCCGCGCCGCCTGGCCAAATCGCTCAAGGCCTGGGCCGCGCGCTCCTCCAGCACCTGCATGCCGGTAAGGTACACGGCCTGGCCGGTGGGGGTCTCCTCCAGCACCAGGCGGCGCTCATTGTGCAGGCGGGCAAAGGCCGGCCCCAACAGCCCCCGGTCCAGGCGCAGGTTGCGGGCCGCCGAGTCCATCAGCTCCTCGTAGGGCAGGAAGCAGTGCCCCTCCTCCACGGCCTGGCCCAGGGTGTAGAGCAGCCCGGCCATGAGGCGGGTGGGGTGGTCGTGGGCAATGCCGATGCGCTGGGCGATGGCGTCCGCCGTGGCAAAGCCGATGCCGCGCACGTCGGCGGCCAGGCGGTGGGGCTCGTTGTGCAGGATGCCCAGGGTGCCATCGCCGTATTGACGCCAGATGCGCAGGGCCGTGGAGGCCCCCACGCCGTGGCCTTGCAAAAACACCATGACCTCGCGCAGTTGGCCATGGCTGGCCACGGCCTGGGCGATTGAATGCGCCTTCTTGACCCCAATGCCCGGCACCTGGGTGAGCGCCTGGGGCTGGTGCAGGATAACCTCCAGGGCCAAAGGCTCTATCTGCAAGCCGAACTTGGGGTGCAGCACCTGGCGGCCCTTGACCCGCACCTGCTGCCCCTCGGTGACGCCCACCATGCGCCCCACCACGGTGGTGAGCCCCGGCAGGCCGGGGAACTGCACCTTGGCCACGGTGTAGGCGTTCTCGGGGTTGGCGAAGGTGATGCGCTCCACCCGGCCCTCCAGGGTGGCGGGGTCAGCGGGCATGGGGGGGCTCAAGGCTAGGGTGCGGCGGTGGGTGGGAGGAAGAGGAAGATATCATGAAATAAAGGGATAGCCGGAAGTGGGGGGAATGTCAAGGGTGGGCGGGGGGCTGGGGTGGGCGTGAGCGGGTTACGCTACGCTAACCCGCCCTACAGGCCCTATGCGCTGCAAATATCTTCTACAATGAGCCAGCGAGCGAGCGTTCAAAGGCATCCATCAAAATGTGCGGTAACTCACGATGTAACATACGATACTCTTTCATACCACCATATATATCGCGCATCATTGGGTGTTCAAATGAGAACTCCAACAACCGTCTAAACTCCTGAACGGCAGTATGCTTTTCTTCTTTGGAACGACGCGACCTAATGATATTTATTGTCTCAACTCCTGCGTCATAAATCCAGGGGAACTGGTCACGTATTAGAGCTAGAGCTATCCTTATCCCTACCCAACCAGTTTCTTTTACACTAAAATAATGTAGAATTTCCTCCAGCATAAATGGATGGAATTTTCTGTTTCGTTTTATGGAAGGTAATTGATCTTCATTTCTATCATTGCGTTCGATTAAATCGCGCAATAATTTAGCAATATCTTCTAGGTTGGAACCCAACGTTCCTTCTGGATTTCGCAGGAGTTTTTGGTTTGTGCGAGAAAGATCAAGTATTTCCTCCAGAATTTCTTGGGATTTTGAACCCTCATCCCCTGAAGCGTTGGCATCATCCACATTTTCAGAAGTTATATCTTTTATAGCGCTTAACTCTGCTTCTAAAGTTGGATACCATACCTCAAAAGCCTTATCAAGCCGGTCTGGTGGCAACCCACTTTTATCGCAGGCTTTATTCAATGTTCTAATGAGTTTTGTTAGGTCTTCTTTGTCGAAAATCGTAGATTGGAACTGCAAAATAGGTCCATCAATCTCCGAACGCTTAATGTCAAAAAGAAACGGGCTTACAAAGGATTTATCCATGGTTTTTGATAGAGCCCCGGCTTCGAACATAAGCCACGGTGCGTTTATGTTTTCTCTAGTAACACAAAGAATACCAAAAGTGGAGTCCTCTAGTTCCTTGGCAATATCTGTACTCCAACGAGCACCCTTATCTATGTCTTCTGAGGAAACGTAAGGCACAATCTCCTGAATCATTGATGGCAGCCAATCCCGGAAGACAAGAGCAACCTTATGGCTACTAGCCCCGGACCAGCTAAGAAATACTTTCATTATTTTTCCTGTGCCACTCAACTTGGTAGATCAAAGCCAAGACGTTAGCTATCGCCTTTGGTCAGCGCCGTAGGGCGGGTCAGCGAAGCGTAACCCGGCCTCTCTGGCTGGTCCGCACAGGGCGACAACTCACCCCCCGCACCATTCCCGACGATTTACTCTGGCATTGCTTGTATCAGCTTGTCAAGTAGGAAGCCAAGGAATTCAAATCTTAACTTCCCATGATGGCTGGCCGGGGCATCTGGCCCTTGATAGGGCCGAGCCAGGGATGGGCTTGGTTTGGCCCATCCCTGGCTCAGACTGGCTTAAGCGGCCTTCTTGGCCGTGCCGACCGAGTTGAAGTATTGGATCAGCGGCACCACCTTGCCACCCTGGAGCGCGCTGGCCACGCTGCTCTGGGACATGCCAATCTGGAGATTGGCGTTATTCACTTGCAGGTTCAAGACCATGCTGGCGGCCTGGGCCTCGGTGGCCTGCCATTCGGTCTGGGCGCCCTGGAGGTCGTTGAGCACCGCCTGGAAGTTACTGGCCGTCTTGTCGGTCATGGCTTTCTGGGCGTCGGTGATGGCGGCGGTGATGTCGCTGGCCATGGTCTGCCAAGCCGCCAGGACGGCTTGCAGCGCGGTCTGAATCGTCTGCGACTGGGTCGCCAGATTGCTGAATTGGGTGGTGAGCGTCGCCAAGATGGCGCAGGCGTTGGTGAGCTGCGACATCTGGCTCTGGGCCTGGTCAATGGCGGCCTTGTCGGCTTGAATCTGCTTGGCGTCCAGCACGATGTAGGTGGTGGCCACCGCTACCGCGGGCCCCAGCACGAACCAAGTCACCAACCCCACCGGGAAGGCCACAATCGAAGCAATGACGCCCAGCGTGATCGCGGCCGCATCGGCTATCCCCAGGCCGATAATCGCGGCGGTGAGCGAATTGATGTCGCTCTGCAACTGGTTGATCTGTTGCTGCAAGGCCTGGATCTGTTGGGCAGCCATGTCGGGCAGGACATCCTGGAAGTTCTGCAAGGCCTGAATAGCGCCGGTGATAAAGGTTTCAACGATATAAAGCTGGGTGGGGATTTGGGTGAGATCGTTGGTCAGCGCCGCCAATGCCGCCTTATCATTGGGGTTTTTGATGAGGATGTTGGTCTGGTTGATCGCGTCGGTCATCAGGGCGCTGATGATGGGGTTGTAGCTCTGGACGTCCTGCGGCACGCTGAGAAGCCTGGCCATGCACTGGTTTACCCAGACCAGGGCGTCGGATGACGCCTGCTCCCAAGCCGTGACGTATTGTTGCCAGTCCTTGGGTTGAGGCGTGACCACCGGTAGGCTCGAACTCAGGACGTTGTTGATGTAGGTATTGACGGTCACCACGTTGGTCTGATAATCGCTGGTCGCCTGCGCGAGTGTGGGCATGTTTTTGCGAATCGCGAGGGTAAGGGGAGCGTGTGTGGTTGCGTTCATCACATATCCTCCTTCTTTTTTGGTAGAGATCGCATGACCTGACGGTATGCGGCGGACGCCCGTTACGGCCATTTCCCGGCCACCTGACGTCTTATGGCTGGCACCAACATTGTTATTTTATTCATATAATCCCTCCAAAAGAAAAGGCCCTCACCGCCTGGCAGCGGCAAGGGCAATCTGGACCCCACAACCTAATTACATAAATCCTATAGTATTTGGTTATAAATAGTCAACCAATATTAGAGGAACGGCAAGCACCTGCCCTGCCGTGAGCAGGTTTGGTAACGGTTGGCCTACCAGCGGCCTCGCATCAACCCCGCTCATCGCCATATGGCGGCGTCAGACCGTTGCCACCAACCATTATCCGCCCCTCCCCACGCTTGACTGCCCCAACCCAACCAGCTACCATGCCCTAGCAACTGGCGATGATTCTTGCCGAAAGAGCCAGCGCACCAAATCTGCCAAGGGGGGGCAACCATGACCAAGAAAATCGCTTGCTTGGGCTTTTTGCTGCTGCTGGCCAGCGCTGGCCAATCCCTGGCCGCCGGGCTGGCCGACCCCGTGGGCCTGGCCGAGGCCGGCCAGTTTCAGTTGGGGTTGGAGGCCACTTACCAGGCCCGCGTCAAGTACAAGGACGTCGTTTCCGACGCCTCGCGCCGCTACTCCGATGGCACCGGCTCGACCTATCAGTATGCCGTGACCGACGTGACCCTGAAGGAGGACCAGTACTACTTCCTCACCCTGAACTACGGCCTGCTCAAGCAGCTAAATTTGTTCGCCAAGGCTGGCGTGGTGCGGGGCGGCAAGAAAACCTCCGGCTCCCTGCCCGACCAATACTATGACCTGCGCGAGGCCTTTGCCTGGGCCCTGGGCGGTAAGTGGCGGCTTTTTGAGGCGGCCAACGGCATGTCGCTGACCCTGGCCGGCCAGTACCTGCGCTTTGATGACCGCAAGCAGGCCCCGGCCTGGAACATCAACCAGGAACGCGACTACAAGATGGATCAATGGTCCGCCGACCTGGAGTTGGTGGGCGCCTGGCGTCTGGGCAAGTTCACCCCCTATCTGGGCGCCAAATACACCTATGCCGAACTCAAGGTGTACGGGGATACCACCAGCGTGCGCAACGGCCTAGTACAGGTGACCTACTCGGATTACGTCACCCGCAATGCCCACAACTGGGGCGGGGTGGCCGGCCTGGCCTGGGACTTTTGCCCCGCCTGGAGGCTCAACCTGCAGGGCGAGTACCTGGACGATCTGACCACCAGCCTGAGCCTGGTCTACAGCTTCCAGTTGCCCTAGGCGCGATGGCCGGGGCCGCGCCTCTTTAGGCCCCCTGCCCTTTCATCTTGGTGATCTCCCGCCGCGGTATGCTGACCGCCCCCGCCAAGCGCGTGAGGCCGGGGTCTGTGGGGTATAATAGGTATTTGATTGTGGTGTTTGTCATCTGACATTAAGTTATCATCGTGGGCTGCTGACGTGGCTGGAGTGCAAAAACCCCGATGAGCCAAGGAAAGTACCCGGAATTAATAAAGCTTGCGGCCAAGGCCGCGGGCATGGACGCCACCCTTTCCCGGCGGGGCTTCCTCCTGTTTTCGGCCTGCGCGCTGTCTGGCCTCACGGCCTTGGGGCTGAGCGAGGCCCTGGGGGCCGACGCCTCGCTGGTGATCCTGGACAACGCCAAGGGCATGATCCTGGCCGACCCTTCCCGCTGCGTGGGCTGCCAGCGCTGTGAGCTGGCTTGCACGGAGTTCAACGATGGCCGCGCCCAGCCCTCCCTGGCCCGCGTCAAGATCGGCCGGGCCATGAACTTCGGCCCCGAGGGTCCCACTGGGGGGCCGGCCATGCAGGGCACCTGGGGCAACGGCCTGGTGGTGCCGGGCGTGTGCCGCCAGTGCCCGCACCCCGTGCCCTGCGAGATGGCCTGCCCGCAAGACGCCATCCAGGCCGACCCCCAGACCGGGGCCAGGGTGGTGCTCGCGGAAAGCTGCATAGGCTGCCGCATGTGCCAAAGGGCCTGCCCCTGGGGCATGACCGTCTTTGACGAAGAGCGCCACCAGGCCTCCAAGTGCTTCCTTTGCCACGGAAAGCCCAAGTGCGTGGAGGCCTGTCCTTCCGGGGCCCTGCGCTTCGTGCCCTGGCGCGACATCACCCGCGAGGGGCGCGCGGGCGGGGCCACGCTGCCCGCCCTTTCGGCGGACAAGGCCAAGACTTGCGTGGAGTGCCACCCCACGGCGCCCAAGTAGCCTTCCGCCGTCCATACTGGACGCCCCCCAAATACATCCACGTATTTTGGGGGCCTCGCCCAGGCAAAAACGTGGTTTTGCCTGGGCTCCCGGGCGGATACGCGCCCGGCGCGCCATCTTCGGGGTCCCCAGCCAGGCCAGGTCCTGGCTGGGGTGAATCCATGGCGAGCACATGCGCGGCGACAGTGCGCAAATACTTTTGCCGCCGCGCATAGCATCCCCGCGAGGAGTAGTTCATGGCCGCGACCCCAGGCGGATTTGCCGGCAAAGCGCTACGCGTGGACCTGTCCACGGGCCGGATCAGCACCCAGGACACCATTGACCGCCATGGGCATATGCTGGGGGGCACGGGCCTGGGCTACCAGGTCCTTTGGGAAGAGGTGCCCGCCGGCACCGGCCCCTTCGATCCCGCCAACAAGCTGGTTTTCGCCACGGGCGTGCTGGCGGGCACGGGCGTGCCCTGCAATGGACGCACCGCCGTGACCACCATCTTTCCCACCTGCTGGCCCAGACCGCTGGTGGCCTCCGGGCACATGGGCGGCCAGTTCGCGGCCAAGCTCAAGTACGCGGGCTATGATGCGCTCATCATAGAGGGCCGGGCCGAGAGGCCGGTGTGGCTGTTCATCCGCGACAAACGGGTGGAATTGCGCGACGCCGCGCACCTGTGGGGCGCGGGTATCCGGCGCGCCACCCTGGAGATCAGCCAGGAGATGGGCGCCGACTGCGTGGTGGCGGCCATAGGCCAGGCCGGGGAGAAGCTGGCGCCCATGGCCATCGTGGCCAACTCCCTGTCCCACTCCGCCGGTGGCGTGGGCGGAGTCATGGGCTCCAAGAACCTGAAGGCCATCGGCGTGCAGGGCAGCGGCGCGGTGCGCATCGCCGGGGACAAGGACGAGTGGGAGCGGCTCATCAAGTTTCACCTGTCCATCCTGGGCGGCAACAACCAGCATGTGGTGCCCAGCTTCCCCACCCCTCAGTCCGAGTACTACAATCCCGGCTCCGGCCTGCATGGTGGGCATGCACCTGGCCGACGACCTGGGCCTATGGTGCAACTATGGCCAACTGCAACGCGACCTCATTAAGCTCTACTATGACGGGCTGCTAAAAAACAAGCTCGGCTCGGCCGAGTACGCCTCCATCCCCTGGGACAAGTACGAGGCTGGCGACCCGGCGTTTCTCTTCGACATCCTGCCGCGCATCGGCCAGCGCCGGGGAGAGTTGGGCCAGGTGCTCAGCCAGGGCACCTCCGGTCTGTTCACCCACTGGTCCATCCCCGAGGAAACCTGGTCCCAGGACCATGGCGCGCTCTATTGGAAGATGGGGCACCCCAAGCACCACGCCAACGAGGACGACGGCCAGTGCGGGGTAATCATCAACACCCAGTACAACCGCGACGCCCAGTGCCATTCCCATTCCAACTTCGTGCGCAACGGGCTGCCGCTGGAGGTGCAAAAGAAGCTGGCCGCCGAGATCTGGGGCTCCCCGGACTGCGTGGATGGAGTTGGGGACTACACCCCCATGAACGTGCACAAGGCCAGGCGAGCCAGATGGTCCCTGGTGCGCAAGGAGCTGCACGACAGCCTGGGGTTGTGCAACTGGATGGGGCCATGGGTGGCCTCCCCCCTGAAGTCGCGTGGCTATTCTGGCGACGACAGCCTGGAGTCCAAGTTCTACAGCCTGGCCACCGGCCACAAGATGGACCGCGAGGAACTGGACCGCATGGGGGAGCGCATCTTCACCCTGCACCGGGCCCTGACTATCCGGGACATGGGCCAATTGAGCATGCGCACCCAGCATGACCAGGTGCCCCGCTGGGTATTCGAGGACCCTTCCGGCGCCCCGCCCTTCAGCAAGGGCAGCATCCGCATGGATCAGGCCGACATGGCCAAGGCCATGGACCTGTTCTACCAGGTCATGGGCTGGGACAAGACCTCGGGCGCGCCCACCCAGGAGGCCTACTCCCGGCTGGGGCTGGCGGAGGTGGGCAAGTCCCTGAAGGCCAAAACGCTGGTGCCAGGAGACAAGGCATGACTGGCGAGGACAAGGCCCGGCTCACGGAGGCCGCGGCGGAGGTGGTGCTCCAGGCCAGCCAGGAGGGGCGGCTGACCACAGGGGAGGAGGTGCTGCAAGCCTTGGTTTCGGGCGGCATTCTCCGCCAAGGGGAGGGCCAAGGCGACTCAGACAACGCCCGGCGGACCCTGGCCGGGGAAGAGGCGTTCGCCGCCCTGGCCGGCATCCTGGCTGAGCACCCCAGGTTGGCCTCCTTCGAGGGCCTGTCTGGCCAGACGGTCTACCACTGCCCTGACCTGCTCAGCCGGACCTATGCGCGCATCCTGGACCGCAAGGGCTCTCCCCTGGTGCTCATGGCCGAGGAGATTCGGGCCAACTCCCGCGACTACCCCCGCCCCGTGCCCGTGGAACTCTTCGAGGCGCCCCCCTTCGAGCTGCCCCCGGAGGAGATCGGGTATGCCCTGCGGACCATGGCGGCGGATCCCCAATACCAGGACATCACCTTTACCCCCACGGCTAGCGGAGTAGTGTATCTATTTTCCGTCCTTTATCTGGAACGCGGGTACGCGGCGTTCCTGGCGCAACGGGCCGAATCACTGGCCATGAACCCTTGAGCCAGCGCCGAAGCATCAAATCACCCTACTCGAGCCCCTTACCCTTTTATCTTAATGATTTCCCGCCGCAGCACGTTGACCGCGCCGGCGAAACGCGTGGGTCCAGGGGCGGCGCAGTGCTCCAGCATGGCCTGTAGCTCGCGGGCTACCGGGGGCTCCAGGTATTGCCACAGGGTCAGGCGGCTGGCCGGCGAGGCCCCGGACCCTCGGCGCTGGATATGCCCTCCTCGCCGGCGGGTGACTCCGCCGGGGCCTTGGGCTGCTCCGGCCCCGGCTGGGGGGGCAGCTTGAGCCCCTCGGCCCAGCGCAGGGCCTCCTGCCGGGGGAAATAGACCATGGTTTCGGGCAGCTCGCCCTTTTGCAGCATGCGGCACAGGGTGGGCGGCGTGGTGTTGAGCTGGGCGGCCAGCTCGTAGATGCTGAGGTACTTGTCGGCCTGGCGGCGCTGGGGCACGGCCAGGCTGGGCAGGGGCTGCTCGGGCCGGGGGGGCTCGGCCAGGGGCGCCAGCATCTGGGCGGTCTTGCGCACCACGTTGCCGGCCTTGCTCAGGCGCAGCTCGCGCCCCTCCGGCCCCTGACCCAGGGTGATAAGCTCGGACTTGACCAGGGTGGTCAGCACCTCCTCCAGGGCAGCCGGCGTGGCCTTCAGGGTGGCCCGGCTGTATTCCACCAGGCGCGACAAGGGGATGCTCACCTGGCCCTGGTCGTCGGCCGGGTTGTCGTCCAGGCAGGCTTGTAACAGGTTGGCCAGGGCCAGGCACAGGTCGGGCAGGCCCCTTTGCAGGCGCACCCGCTCCGAGGTCTGGCTCAGGCGCTCCACCAAGCCGGAGATGGTGGACTGGAGCAGGACCGACCCGGCGGCCACCGCCTCCTTGAGCTTGGCCCGGTCCATGACCACCAGCTCGGTATCCTCCAGGGCCACCACGCTGGCGGTGCGCGGCATGTCCGAGAGGAGCGCCATCTCGCCCACGATGGCCCCCCGGCCCAGCGTGCACAAGACGATCTCCTCGCCCTCCACCTCCTTGATGACCGTCACCCGGCCACTATGGATGATGCCCCCGAAGGTGGGCGGCCCGCCCTGCTTGAAGATCGGGGAGCCCTCGCGGTATAGCTTTACTGGAAACAACGCCTTTGAGCCGTTGGTCATAACTTGCCCCTGACCAGGACCGGTGTTGACGGCCTTGAGTTACCCAAGTTGGGGATAAAGCTTCTTCATACAGTCTGGGCAGAGACCATGGGTGAATTGCACGTCCAGGTGGCTTTGCAGGTAGGATTCCACTTCCTGCCAATAATCCTTTTCGTCACGGATCTTCTTGCAGTTGGCGCAGATGGGCAGCAGGTGGCGCAGAGTGATGAGGTCGTTGATATCTTCCAAGGCCAGCAGGACCAACTTACGGCCGCCGCTTTGGAATGGCGAGGCGGTCACCAGGAAATGCCTTGGCAAAACCAGGCCTTGGTCCACCAATTCCATGATCGTGGCCTTGCGAAAGACCTGCTCGCCCCTCAGGGCCTGCTTCAGGGAATTGCGCACCACGCAGTCCGCGCAGGCCGGGGCCCGGCCACACCCCTCCGGGGTTTCGCTGGCATGCAGGCAGTGCAGTATCTCACCGCTGCGCTTGCGTAAAACATGCCGGCTGTCAACCATCCCCAACAACAGACTGGCCGCCTTGTTGAGGTTCAGCACCCGGGCGTCATCGTCCAGCACGAACAAGGCCGAGGGCGAGGCGTCGAAAACCTGCTGGAATAACTGCGAACTGTTGGCCTGATCCGCGACCATGGGCAGATGGTCCCCTATTGGCTAGGTGAGGGCAACTAGTGGTTCTGTGATTGATTATACCGCACTCAGTCACAGAAAAGGCCCGCCAAACTAGGCGCGTGAAGGGCTCAGTTCCAGGCCGCTCAGCACCCCGTGGCAGCGGCAGGCCGTGGCGACGAGCCAGCGCCCGCCCTGCCCCGCCAGGCGTTGGCGCAAGGCTAGCATCTCGCTGGCCGCCAGGCCGCCCACGCCCGGGGCCAGTTGATGGCTCCTGAGCACGGCCACCCCCCAGCCCGGCAGGCTCAGGTCCATGAGGCGCCGGTACAGGGGCAGGCCCCTAGGCTGGCCGGTCTTGGGGCAAACCGAGGCTGGCTCGGGGCAGTCGTCGGGGCAGAGCGTGTCGGTAAGGCTCAAGAACAACTGCCCCTCCTGCCCGCGTCCCAGCATGGGCAGGCCAGGTTCAACTTCCGGGGGCACGGGCAGCGGGCGGGCGCCCTGCCCCGCCAGGCTGGCCAGCAGCCAATGGACCAGAAAGTGCACCGGGACGCAGGGCACCAGCCAGGCTGGCGAGCGGGGGCTGGCCAGGGCCTGCTGGGCGGCGGCCACCGCCTCCAGGGGCCAGACGGGCACCCCCAGGCCGGCCAGATCAGGCGCGGGGGCCACTTCGGCCAGGGCCAGCACCCGCCCCCCCAGGCGCTGGGCGGCCAGGCGGCCGAAGCGCCCGCCCCCCAGGATGAGCACATCGCCCCCAGGGGCGGGGCCGGCGCCAGGCGGCGCGGCGGCCATCAGGCGCTTGCCCCCGGCTTGCGGCCGGCAAAGACCGCGAAGCCGTAGTGGCGAAAGTGGCTGTCCACGTCCACCAAGCCGGCCTGGCGCAGCCAGGCTAGTTGGGCCTCCAGGGGCGCCAGGCGGTCAAAGGTCATGCGCGTGCGCGCCTGGGCCATCTGCGCGGGGGTTATGCCGGCCTGGAGCACCTGCCTCATCCACAGGCTGTGATGGAAGTCTTGCACTGCTTGTGAAGCACCTAGTACATGGTCGGCATTGACGAAAACCCCGCCTGGCGCCAGCAGGGCGTTAATTTTTGCGAACAGGTTACGCTTGTCCTGGTCTTCCAGGTGATGGATGGACAGGGCCGAGAACACGGCTTGGTAAGGCCCGCCAAGGTCGGCTCGCAGGTAGTCGGCCTCCAGGATGGCCACCCGGGCCTCCTGCCCGGCCAGCCGCTGGCGGGCCTGCTCCAGCATCTGGGGGGCCAGGTCCACCAGGGTGAGATGGGCGCAGGGTATGGCCTCCAGGACCAGGGCGCTAAACAGGCCCGTGCCGGCGCCCAGCTCCAGCATGGGAATGGGCCGCTCGTCCCCGCAGGCCGTGGGCCGGGGCAGCAGGGACAGGGCCACGCCGTAGAAGTCATCGAAGCAGGGGATGAACTTGCGCCGCAGGCGGTCGTACTCGCTGGAGGCCTGGTCAAAGGCCTGCTGTATGTCCATGCTTGTACCCCTCGCTGGTGTTAGGGCCCGCCCCATTAAGGATGCCAGCACCATAGCCAGGGCCGGCGGCGGCTGTCAAGCAAGCCCTTGCCCCGCCGGGCCAACCTGGGCATAATGACTCACAACCCCAGCGGAGGCGGCTATTGCACAGACAGGGCGGGCGCGCATGGTTGGCGGGGCTGGCAACCTGCCTGGCGCTGGCCCTGTTTTTGGGGGGGCTGCCCGGCTGCGCCGGCAAGCAGGACAGCCAACTGCCCCCACCACGCAAGTACAGCGGCCCCGGCCCGGGCGAGGCCCCGGCCCCCACGCCCCCACCCGGCAAGAGCGGCAAGGTGCCGGCCACCCAACGGCCCTACACCATCCAGGGCAAGACCTATCACCCCCTGCCCAGCGCCGAGGGCTACCGCGAGCGTGGCATAGCCTCCTGGTATGGCCCCAATTTCCACGGCAAGCGCACCAGCAACGGCGAACAGTACAACATGGAGAGCCTCACCGCCGCCCACAAGACCCTGCCCATGGATACCTGGGTGGAGGTGACCAACCAGGAGAGCGGCCGCCAACTGGTCCTGCGCATCAACGACCGTGGCCCCTTCGTGGACGGCCGCATCATTGACCTCTCCAAGGCCGCCGCCCGCGACCTGGTGGTGTTGGGCCGGGGCACCGCCCGGGTGGAGGTCAAGGCCCTGGGCTACCGCCAGGCGGGCACCGGCGTGGCCGGCCGGCCGGCGGTCTACGTGCCCCCGCCCTCCTATGAGACCGGCACCTTCACCGTGCAGGTGGGGGCCTTCACCAACCCGGCCAACGCCC
>JACQYR010000201.1 GCA_016208115.1 Desulfarculus sp. | reverse complement strand
TGGCCGGGCTTGGCCAGTGATTCGAGGCCGCTGCGCGGTGAAACATAGATACTGTTGTAATAACAGCCAGTAGCCCGTGAAACACAGTTTTGCCAACCAGCGGCCGAAGCGGGCCATGGATGGCCCGCCAAATTGCGAGCCTTATTAGGCGAGCAATTTGGGAGGCTTGGCAAAACCACGTTTTTGCCAAGCCGATGCTGCGCGGGGCAGGACGCCCCGCGCAGCACTCTCAATTCGGGAGCGCCATGGAGCCCTTGGAACTCTTCGCCCGGCGCCAGGTGCTGTCGGTCAGCGAGCTGGTGAACCAGCTCAAGAAGCTGGCCGAGGAGCGCTTTGACTTCGTGTGGGTGGAGGGCGAGGTCACGGGCCTGCGCCGGCCGGGCAGCGGGCATGTGTACTTTGCCCTCAAGGACCAGGAGGCCCAACTGCGGGCGGTGCTCTTCCGCCACCAGGCGGCCTTGTTGCGCTTTGGCCTGGAGGATGGCCAGCGGGTGCTCTGCCAGGGGCGCTTGAGCGTTTACCCCGCCCGGGGCGAGGTGCAGTTGGTGGTGGACAGCCTGGAGCCCCGGGGGGCCGGGGCCTTGGCCCTGGCCTTTGCCCAGCTGCGGCGGCGCCTGGAGGCCCAGGGGCTCTTCGACCCCGAGCGCAAGCGGCCCTTGCCCGACCTGCCCCAGCGGGTGGCGGTGGTTACCTCGCCCAGCGGCGCGGCCATCCACGACTTCCTGCGGGTGCTGCACCGCCGCTATGATCGCCTGGAGGTGGCCATCTATCCGGTGCCGGTGCAAGGCGATCAGGCCGCGCTGGCCATGGCGCGGGCACTCAAGGACTTGGCGGCCTGGGGCTGGCCCCAGGTGATCGTGCTCACCCGGGGCGGCGGCTCGCCCGAGGACCTGTGGGCCTTCAACGACGAGGACTTGGCCCACGCCATCGCGGGCTGCCCCATCCCGGTGATGTCGGCGGTGGGGCACGAGGTGGACGTGACCATCGCCGACCTGGTGGCCGACCTGCGGGCGGCCACGCCCGCGGCGGCGGCCGAGCTGCTGGTGCGGCCCCGGGCCGACCTGGAGGCCCAACTGGCCGGCCTGCGCACCCGCCTGGCCCGGGCCGGGCAGGGCCGCCTGGCCGGGCTGCGGCGGGACTGGCAAGACCTGCTCAAGGCCCTGGGCGACCCCCGGCGGCGGCTCATTGACCGCCGCCTGGCCCTGGACGACCTGCTCAGCCGGGCCGGCCAGGCCCTAATCGGCCTGACCCAGCGCCGCCACCGCCGCCTGTGGGACTGCCGGCTGCACCTGTTGGCCCGGCGCCCCGACCGGGCCGTGGCCGCCCTGGAAACCCGCCGGCGGGAGCTGGCCATGCGCCTGGCCGCCGCCGGGGTGCTGGCCGTCACCCGCCGCCGGGGCGAGTTAGAGGCGCGCTTGGGCCGTCTTCGGGCCTTGAGCCCCCTGGCGGTGCTGGGTCGGGGCTATGCCCTGGCCCTGGACCTGGAGGGCCGCCCGCTGCGCCAGGCCGGCCAGGCCCGGGTGGGCCAAGTCATCAGGGTGCGTCTGGGCCAGGGCGCCCTGCAAGCCCGCGTGGAAGGGGTGGAGGCATGAGGCCCTGGCTGTGGGCCGCCGGCCTGCTGGTTTGGCTGGCCGGGCCGGCCCTGGCCGCCAGCGGCCTGGAGGTCTGGCCGGCGGTGGCCGAGCAGGGCCAGCCCCTGGTGGTCAAGGCCTGCCCAGGGGGCCAGGTAACAGGGGCCGAGATAAGCCTTCTGGGCCGGCGGGCGCCCCTGGCCCAGGCCCCGGGCGGCTGCCTGGTGGGGGCCATGGGCGTGGACCTGGACGACCAGCCCGGCCCCATGGTGCTGGAGATACGCCAGGGCCAGCGGGTGCTGGCCAGCCGCGCGCTGACCATCAAGGCCCGCGGCTACGGCACCCGCCAGATCACCGTGGACGGCAAGTTCATGGAGCTTTCTCCAGAAGACCTGGCCCGCCACCAGGAAGAGATGGCCCAGCAGAAGGCGGTGTACGCCTCGCGCCTGCCCAGCATGCTCTGGAGCGGCCCCTGGCAGACGCCCCTGGACAGCGCCGTGGTGGGCGTCTTTGGCCGCAGGAGCCTGGTCAACGGCCAGCCGCGCTCGCCCCACGGAGGCGTGGATCTGCGCGGCGGCGTGGGCACGCCCATCCAGGCTCCGGCCGCCGGCCGCGTGGCCTTGGTGTTGGACACCTACTTCAGCGGGCTCTTGGTGCTCATTGACCATGGCCTGGGGGTGGTCAGCGGCTATCGGCACCTCTCGCGGGCCATGGTGGCCCAGGGGCAGGTGGTCAGGCCCGGCCAGGTCATCGGCCTGGTGGGGGCCAGCGGCCGGGTGACCGGGCCGCACCTGCACTTTGACCTGCGCCTGGCCGGGGCGCGCGTGGACCCCCTGGCCTGGATCAAGGCCAGCGCCGAAATGGCCCGGCGCCTGCGCTGAGACGGCGCCCCGGGCGCGACCCCCCAGGGTCGTTGTGAGGAGCTTTGGCGACTAGGCAATCTTTTGAACTTTTCGAGTAACGCGGGAGCCGAGCCCATGGCCAAGCCCAAGAAGGAAGGCAGCTTCGAGCAGAGCCTCAGGCGCCTGGAAGAGATCGTGGACAAGCTGGAGGACCAGGAGCTGGAGCTGGAGGAGGCCATCGCCCTCTTCGAGGAGGGGGTCAAGCTGGCCGAGACCTGCGGAGCGCGCCTGGACGCGGCCGAGAAGAAGGTCACGCTGCTGCTCAAGGACCGCCAGGGCAACCTGACCCAGGCCCCCTTCCAGCCCGAGTCCCCCGGCGAGGAGCGGCCGTGAGCGGCCAGCGCGAACTCAAGGCCTATCTCAAGGACCAGGCCCAGCGGGTGGATTTGGCGCTGGACCGCCTGCTGCCCAGCGACGAGGCCGGGGGGCTGATACTCAAGGCCATGCGCTACAGCCTCTTCGCCGGCGGCAAGCGCCTCAGGCCCATCCTGTGCCTGGCGGCGGCCGAGGCCGTGGGCGGCGAGAGTGAACGGGTGATGTTCTGCGCCTGCGCCCTGGAGATGATCCACACCTACTCCCTGGTGCACGACGACCTGCCGGCCATGGACGACGACGACTACCGCCGGGGCGTGCCCACCAACCACAAGGTCTTTGGCGAAGGCCTGGCCGTGCTGGCCGGCGACGGCCTTTTGACCCAGGCCATGGTGGTGCTGACCACCCACGCCCACGTGGCCAGCATCGAGCCCTGGCGGGTGCTCACCGCCAGCCAGGCCGTCATGCGCGCCGCGGGCTTTGAGGGCATGGTGGGCGGCCAGGCCGCCGACCTCTTGGCCGAGCGCCAGGAGCCGGACCTGGCCACGGTGCAGTTCATCCACGCCAAGAAGACCGGGGCGCTGATTACCGCCGCGGTGCAGGCCGGGGCGCTGTTGGCCGGCGGCAAGGAGGAAGAGGTGCAGGCCCTGGTGCGCTACGGCCGCCGGGTGGGCCTGGCCTTCCAGATCGCCGACGACCTCTTGAATCTCTCCGGCGACGCCGCCCAGTTGGGCAAGGCCACGGGCAGCGACCAGGCCCGGGGCAAGATGACCTACCCCGCGGTGCTGGGGCCGGCCCAGGCCCGCCAGACGGGTGAGCGACTGGTGCGCGAGGCCATGGACCTGGCCGCCGGCCTGGGCCAGCCGGCCTGGCCCCTGGTGGAACTGGCCCGCTACATCATGGAACGCAGCCATTAGACGTCCTCGCGACGCCTTGACAACCTAAGGATGCAACTTGGACAACCCTTCCCCCCAAGCCCCGAGCCTGCTGGACACCATTGACAGCCCGGCCGATCTCAAGCGCCTGGGCATCCCCGACCTGGAGCGCCTGGCCGACGAGATACGCGCGCGCATCATCGAGACCGTGGTGCGCACCGGCGGCCACCTGGCCCCCAGCCTGGGGGTGGTGGAGCTGACCCTGGCCCTGCACCGGGTCTTCAACGCCCCCCAGGACCAGATCATCTGGGACGTGGGGCACCAGACCTACGCCCACAAGCTCCTCACCGGCCGGCGGGAGCGCTTCCACACCCTGCGCCAGTTGGGCGGCCTCTCGGGCTTTCCCAAGCGGGCCGAGAGCCCCTTTGATGCCTTCGATACCGGCCACTCCTCCACCAGCATCTCGGCCGCCCTGGGCATGGCCGTGGCCAAGCGCCTCAAGAAGGAGCCGGGCCGGGTCATCGCGGTCATCGGCGACGGCTCGCTCACGGCGGGCATGGCCTTCGAGGCCCTGAACCAGGCCGGCTACCTGGACGAGGATCTCATCGTGGTCCTCAACGACAACGGCATGTCCATCGCCCCCAACGTGGGCGCGCTCTCCAAGTTCATGTCGCGGGCCCTGTCGGGCAAGGCCTACCTCACCTTCCGCAAGGACGTGGAGCGCTTCCTCAAGGGCATCCCCGGCTTTGGCCGCGACCTCTTGGACTTGGCCCGGCGCTCCGAGGAATCCTTCAAGGCCTTCTCCACCCCGGGCATGCTCTTCGAGGCCTTCCGCTTCAACTACCTGGGTCCGGTGGACGGCCACCGCCTGGAGCGCCTGGTGGAGACCTTCGAGAACCTGCACAACCAGCAGGGTCCGCTGTTGGTGCACGTGCTGACCACCAAGGGCAAGGGCTACGCCCCGGCCGAGGAAGACCCCAGCCACTTCCACGGCGTGGGCGCCCAAAAGCCGGCCCGGCCCAAGCCTGCTGCCTCGGCCCCGCCGCCCCCGCCGCCGGCCCCCACCTACACCGAGGTCTTCGGGCGCGCCATGGTGGAACTGGGGCGGGCCGATCCCAAGATCATCGCCATCACCGCGGCCATGCGCGACGGCACGGGCCTGCAACTTTTCGCCGAGTCCATACCCCAGCGCTTCATTGACGTGGGCATCGCCGAGCAGCACGCCGTCACATTTGCCGCCGGCCTGGCCAGCCAGGGCTTCCGGCCGGTGGTGGCCATCTACAGCACCTTCATGCAGCGGGCCTTTGACCAGATCGTGCACGACGTGTGCATGACCAACCTGCCGGTGGTCTTCGCCCTGGACCGGGGGGGCATCGTGGGCCAGGACGGCTGCACCCACCAGGGCCTGCTGGACCTGAGTTTCCTGCGCTGCGTGCCCAACCTAAGCCTCCTGTCGCCCGCCGACGAGGACGAACTCAGGCACATGCTGCTCACGGCCCTTAACCACGACGGCCCCGTGGCCCTGCGCTACCCCCGGGGGCGCGGCCCCGGCGCGGCCCTGGCCGGCCCGCCCCGGCTTCTGGAGTGGGGCCAGGCCCAGGTGCGGCGCGAGGGCGGCGACGTGGCCTTGATCGCCATCGGCGTGGGCGTGGCTGCCGCCCAGGCGGCGGCCGAGGAGCTGGCGGCCCAGGGCGTGCGGGCCGCGGTGGTCAACGCCCGCTTCGTGAAACCCCTGGACGAGGAGCTTATTTGCGGCCTGGCTGCCCAGTGCAAGCGCGTAGTCACCGTGGAGGAGAACGTGGCCGCCGGTGGCTTCGGGGCGGCGGTGCTGGAGTGCCTGGCCCGCCGGGGGCTCAAGGACGTGGCGGTGCGGGTGGTGGCCGTGGACGACGTCTTCGTGGAGCACGGCAGCCAGCAGGAGCTGCGCGCCCTCTACGGCGTGGACCAGGCGGCGGTGGTGAAGGCGGCCCTGGCCCTGATGGAAGCCTAGGGCATGGCCCAGGGCACCCGCCTGGATCAGCGCCTGGTGGACCTGGGGCTGGCCGAGAACAAAAGCCGCGCCCAGGGGCTCATCCTGGCCGGCCTGGTGCGCGTGGATGGCCAGCCGGCCAGGAAGGCCGGCCAGGGCGTGGCCCCCCAGAGCCAGATCAGCCTGGACGGACCCGAGCACCCCTACGTCTCGCGGGGGGGCGTCAAGCTGGCGGGAGCCCTGGACCACTTCGCCCTGGCGGTGGCCGGGCTCACCTGCCAGGACGTGGGGGCCAGCACCGGCGGTTTCAGCGACTGCCTATTGCAGCGCGGAGCGGCGGCCATCACGGCCGTGGACGTGGGCTATGGCCAACTGGCCTGGAAGCTGCGCATTGACCCCCGCCTCACCCTGCACGAGCGGGTCAACGCCCGCCAGCTCCCCCCGGAAACAGCCCCCGGCCCCTTTGATCTCATCGTGGCCGACGTGTCCTTCATCAGCCTGACCCTGGTGCTGCCAGGGCTGGTCACGCGCCTGGCCCTCGGCGGGCGGGTGCTGTGCCTGGTCAAGCCCCAGTTCGAGGCCGGACGCGAGCACGTGGGCTCCGGCGGGGTGGTGCGCGACGAGGCCGCCCGCCAGGGGGCCGTGGACAAGGTGGCCGCCTGCCTGGCCCGCTTGGGGCTCAAGGTGCTGGGCCAGTGCCAGAGCCCCATCCTGGGGCCGGCGGGTAACGCGGAGTTCTTTCTGCTGGCGGCCAGGCCCGGCCAGGCCGGCCCCACGCCGAAGGGGCAACCATGAACCTGGGACGCCGCTGGCCCGCGCCGGCCTCCGGGGCGTGGCCGGTGATGGCCGGGGCCAGCATGATAAGCTTCTCGGCGGTCTTCGTTAAGCTGGCCCTGGTGGGTCCCACCACGGCCGGCTTTTACCGCATGCTCTTCGGCGGTCTGCTGCTGGCTGGGCTCTTGCTGGCCAGCCGGCAGCCGCTTAGGATCGAGCGGCGGCACCTGGTTTCCTGCCTGGCCTGCGCGGTCTTCTTCGCCCTGGACCTTAGCTTCTGGCACCGCTGCATTCATCTTTTGGGGCCGGGCCTGGCCACTATTCTCTCCAACTTCCAGGTCTTCTTCCTGGCCGGTTTCGGGGCGGCCTTTCTGGGCGAGCGCCTGTGTGCGCGCCTCTTGCTGGCCATCCCCCTGGCCATGGCCGGGCTGTTTTTGCTGGTGGGGCTGCACAAGGGCGGCCTGGGCCGGGAATATGTGGCCGGCCTGGTCTACGGCCTGCTTACCGCCCTGGCCTACGCCGCCTACATCATCACCCTGCGCCGCTTGCAGCATGAGCAGCCAGCCGCGGCGGCCACGGCCCACGTAACCATAATCTCGCTCATCTGCGCCGCCATCCTGGGCGTGGAGGCCTTGTTGCAGGGCGAGTCCCTGGCCATCACCGACCTGCGCAGCCTGGCGGCGCTCACGGGCTACGGCCTGTGCGGCCAGGTGCTGGGCTGGGCCTTGATCTCCCGGGGCCTCCCGCGCACCCCGGCCTCCCTGGGCGGTCTGCTCTTGTTGTTGCAGCCCACCCTGGCCTTCATCTGGGACATGCTCTTCTTCGCCCGCGCCACCGACGGCCTGGAGCTGGCCGGCGCCGGGCTCACCCTGGCGGCCATCTACCTGGGGGCTGGAGGCGGGCGGGCCCAGGCGCCTGACCAGCCGCGCGCCGGGCCGCGCGCGTAAAAGGGGTGATTAGTCCTGGGACGATGTAGTATATTTGCATAGCTTGGCAGGGGTCGCATCACGAAAGAATTGGGTTGTTTCTCCTGCCTACAGGTTGGCCCAGTTCGCTTTTTCGGGGGGCGACATGAATGTCAACGAAAAAGGGCTAAAATATGGATATTTGGTTTCACATACATTTCCAGGTCTATTAATAGTATTCGAAGCGATTGTAATACTAGACTATTTCTCAACTAAAAGCTCAATAAATTGCATTGTTGAATATTCAAAAACAGTTTCAGGCTTCACAGCTTTAGTGATTGTTGCCTTCGCATTGTCCACTACTGCTGGCATAATAATCGATGCATTTCAACATTATATTGTGGAAATATATGAGTCAGTGAAAATGAGGCAAGGTAAAATTCAGAAATATGCTTTCGTTCATTCAATGATAAAAACAGAGGAACAATTAAAAATATACGCTTGGCTGATAGATGACAATGAATGGTATTATTATGAGTCATACATCAATATTGCTATTTGTATGATTCCAGGGTTATTTGTTCTTTTTGTCTTAATGAATAAAATGGGCACCAGTTTGCCAGTTATGATCTTAGTTGAAACTATCGTGTGTGGTCTTATAGTCTTACTGTTTAGGCAAGGTTGGCAAACATACCTTCATATTTGTGAGTTGGAAAACCAATTTGGCCAGGCCCATGGCCTGCTGCCTTCATCAGCGGAGTAATCATGGCCACCAAACCCATCAGCAAGCTCAACAAGAAGCAGGTCAAGGCCCTGTCCGACCAGCTCCTCCAGCAACCCAAGAGCGTGTGGGAGCAGGCCGACGCCAAGGAGCGCAAAGATATCTTCGCCCTGGCCGAGCGCTACAAGACCTTCCTGGACCAGGCCAAGACCGAGCGCCTGGCCGTGGAGACCATCCGCCGCATGGCCGTGGCCCAGGGCTTCAAGCCCCTGGGCAAGAAGAACAAGGCCGGCAAGTACTATGCCGAGTTCGCCGGCAAGACCATCGCCCTGGCCGTGCTGGGCCAGAAGCCGGTGGCCCAGGGCATCCGCCTCATCGGCTCCCACATTGACGCCCCTCGCCTGGACCTCAAAATGCAGCCCTTGTACGAGAACCAGGAGATGGTCTTCTTGAAGACCCAGTACTACGGCGGCATCAAGAAGTATCACTGGTTCGCCCGGCCCCTGGCCATCTATGGCGTGGTCTGCACCGCCCAGGGCCAGACCGTGCCCATCGCCCTGGGCGACGCCCAGGGCGACCCCATCTTCACGGTGTTGGACCTGCTGCCCCACCTGAGCCGCAAGAGCCAGGAAGGCAAGAAGCTCTCCGAGGCCTTCGAGGCCGAGCGCATGAACGTGCTCATCGGCGGCCTGCCCCTGGACGCCGACGAAGGCAAGGAAAAGGCCAAGCTGGCCATCCTAAAACTCTTGCACGAGCGCTACGGTATCGCCGAGGCCGACCTCATCAGCGCCGAGCTGGAGGTGGTGCCGGCCGGGTGCGCGCGCGACGTGGGCCTGGACCGCGCCATGGTGGGGGCCTACGGCCAGGACGACCGGGCATCCGCCTTCGCCACCCTGGAGGCCCTGCTTAACCTGGAAAAGCCACCGGTCACCGCCCTGGGCCTGTTCGTGGACAAGGAGGAGATCGGCTCCGACGGCTCCACCAGCGCCCGCAGCCGCTGGATAGAGCGCCTGGTGGCCGAGCTGATGGCCGCCGTCGGCGAGAAGCCCGACTTCCTCTCGGTCAGCCAGGCCCTGGCCCAGAGCCAGGCCTTGTCGGCCGACGTCAACGCCGGCCTGGACCCCGACTATCCCGAGGTGCACGAGAAGCGCAACGCCGCCCTCATGGGCTACGGCGTGACCCTTACCAAGTACACCGGCAGCGGCGGCAAGTACGGCGCCAGCGACGCCAACGCCGAGTACGTGGCCTGGCTCAGGGGGGTGTGGGACAAGGCCGGCGTGATCTGGCAGGCGGCCTCCATGGGCAAGGTGGACGAGGGCGGCGGCGGCACCATCGCCAAGCTCTTGGCCGTGTACGGCATGGAGGTGGTGGACGTGGGGCCGGCCCTATTGTCCATGCACTCGCCCCTGGAGATCGCCCACAAGGCCGACATCCACGCCACGGTGCGGGCCTACCGGGCCTTTTACCAGGCCCCGGCCAAGTAGGGCCTCATGGACGCCGCAGCCGCCACGGCTGCCCTGGCCGGGCTCTTCGTCACCTCCTTTGTCATCGGGCTGTCGGGCGCGGTGATGCCGGGCACGGTGCTGGCGGTGACCATCCTGCACAGCGCCCGCCTGGGCTTCAAGGCCGGCCCCCTGGTCATCCTGGGGCACGCCATCCTGGAGGGCTCCCTGGTGGTGGCCCTGGTGCTGGGCCTGGGCGGCGTCCTGAACCAGCCCCTTGTCTCGGGGGCCATCGGCGGGGCGGGGTCCTTGATCCTGTTGTGGATGGCCTGGGGCATGCTGCGCTCCCTGCCCGGGCTCAAGCTGGACCTGGAGCTGGGGGCCGCCGCCGCCCCCGGGCGCAAAAGCAACGCCGCCCCGGTCAGGGACGGCCTGTTGCTCAGCCTGGCCAACCCCTATTTCCTGTTGTGGTGGGCCACCGTGGGCCTGGGGCTCATCACCATGACCATGCGGATGGGCCTGGGCGCCTGGGCGCTCCTGATCTTCTACGCCGGGCACATCAGCGCCGACCTGGCCTGGTACAGCCTGGTCTCCCTGCTGGTGACCAAGGGCCGCCGCTGGCTCAGCGACCGCCTGCACCGGCGGGTGGTGGGGGCCTGCGCCCTGTGCCTCTTGGGCTTCGGGGTGTACTTCGGGGTGTTTGCCTGGCGGCAGTTGTGGGGGGCTGATTAGCGATTAGGCCAAGAGACTACGCGAGACGGCCTCCCTGCCTGGGTGGCCGTCTCGCGTTCTTGATTACTGGCGGCTAACCGCGGCTGCGGGCCTTGGCCCGGGCGATCTGCCGGCGCACCCGGCGGCGGGCCTGGCGCTGCTTGCGGCGGCGGGCGTCCGAGGGCTTCTCGTGCCAACGCTTCTCTTTGAGCTGGCGGAAGATGCCTTCCTTGGTCAGCTTGCGCTTGAGCAGCTTGATGGCTTTCTCGACGTTGTTGTCCACGACCTGGACTTGCACTAACATCACCTTCTTTACTATAAATTTGGGGTAGGCCTGTGCTGGCGGCGCGTGGGGGGTAGAATATGCCCAACACGTCCACGGGCACCTGCCCGGCCCCGACGGGTAAATATAGCCAAGCATGACGGGGCTGTAAAGTGAAAATGCGGGTAAAGGGGGGGATAAGATGAGCCGAGCGCCGGCCGGGCTGACCCTGGCCCTGGGTGGCGGCGGGGCTCGGGGCCTCGCCCACGTGGGGGTCCTGGAGGCCCTGCACGAGGCCGGGGTGCGGGTGGAGGCCATCGTGGGCACCAGCTCCGGGGCCATCGCCGGGGCGGGCTATGCCCTGGGCTATACCCCCATGCAGATGCGCCAACGGGTGCTGGAGTTCGCGCGCTCGCCCCTGGCTGGGGACCCCCGGGTCAAGGCCCTGGTGGCCCAGAGCGAGGATCAGGTCTGCGCCACCCTGGGCGACCGCGTGGGGCGCATTTTTTGCCAGGGGCGCATGGTCAAGTCGCTCTTGTTGGGCAGCGCGGTCTTCGAGGCTGGGTTCATGCGTCACCTGGTGAATTTCTTCTTGCCCGACGTGCCCCTGGAGTCCACGCTCATACCCTTCGCCGCCGTGGCCACCGACGTGCACACCGGCCAGACCGTGGTGCTGGACCAGGGACCCTTGCGCCAGGCGGTGTTGGCCAGCTCCTCGGTGCCGGGGGTGGCGCCCCTTGTGGAGTTCCAGGGCCGCCTGCTCATGGACGGCGGGGTGGCGGCCCTGGTGCCCACCCTGGAGGCCCGCCAAAGGGGAGCCCGGCGGCTAATGGCCGTGTGCGTGGACCGGGAGATCGCCAGCGAGCAGACCCCCCGCCAGGCCCTGGAGCTTTACCTGCGGGCCGGGGACATCCAGGGAGCATTGTTGTCGCGGCTGGTGCAGCGCGAGGCTGATCTGGTGGTGCGGCCCCAGGTGGGGGCCATCCATTGGATGGACTTCGCCAAGGCCCAGCTTATCATGGACTTGGGCCGCGAGGCCGCCCAGCGCCTGCTGCCCGAGATTCAGATGCTCCTGCGGGACGGCTGGCGCCACAGGCTCTCGCGGGCCTGGCGGGCCGGACGCCAGGCCCTGGAGAGCGGCGCCGCCGGGGGGAGGGCCTGATGGCCCTGTTCCAGGCACCACTTGGCCCCTCTCCGGGCCAACCCCTGGCCGAGCGCCTGCGGCCCCAAACCCTGGCGGAGTTCGTGGGCCAGTCCCACCTCATGGGGCCGGAGATGCCCCTGGGCCGGCTGGTGCAGAGCGGCCGGGCGGCCTCCCTGGTCTTCTGGGGTCCGCCTGGCACCGGCAAGACCACCTTGGCCCGGCTTTTGGCCCGGCAGTGGCAGGCGGCCTTCGTGGAGTTCTCGGCGGTGCTCAGCGGCGTGGCCGACATCCGCCGGGTGGTGGAGGAGGCCAAGGCCCGCGTGCGGGCCGGCGGCCAGCCCTCGGTGCTCTTCGTGGACGAGATACACCGCTTCAACAAGGCCCAGCAGGACGCCTTCCTGCCCCACGTGGAGTCGGGGGTCATCACCCTGTTGGGCGCCACCACCGAGAACCCCAGCTTCGAGATCATCCCGGCCCTGCTCTCGCGTCTGCGGGTGCTGGTGCTCAATCCCCTGGCCGAGGAAGACCTGAAACTACGCGGCCCGGGCGATCATACCGGCTTCAAGCAGTCCGGAATGCCGCCCCTGGCCTGGGCGAGTCTGCCCCGGGACCTGCCGCTGCTG
>JACQYR010000200.1 GCA_016208115.1 Desulfarculus sp. | reverse complement strand
CGGTCGGGCCCGCCCTGGCTGGCCGCTGGCTGTGCCCACCTCCAACCTCAAGCTGAGGAACCCGGGCAGGAAGGCCTGGGGCAGCCACAGGTGAAAGCCGTCGGCCCGTCCTAGCGCCTGTATCTGGTAGCCCCGCTCCGGGGGCTCGGGGGGCTGGCACTGCCCCCGGCGCGACCAGCATAGCCTCTCGTTAAGGAGCATCTCCGGCGTGGCCGTGGCCAGCCGGCCTAGAACGGCCAGGGCGCCGGCCTGGTCCTGCCGGGCCAGCCGGGCGTACTCGGCGATAAAGCCGGGATTCCCGCCATCCAGCCGCTCCAGGGTCTGCTGGGCCGCCGGCTCCTGGCCCTGGGCGGCTTGGGCCGCCGCCAGCCAGAGCAGGGACTCGGCCGCGGGTTGGCCATGGCCGGCGTCCTGGGCCAGGGCCAGCTCCATCTGCGGCCATTGTCCAAAGCGGGCCAGGAGGGGCAGCATCAACTCCGGACGCTGGTAGAGTCCCACCCACAGGGCCCCCACCCCCCTGCCCTGCCCCAGGCCCAGCCGGTAGGTGGGCGGGTCCAGGGGCAGGAGGGAGCGCAGGGGCTCGCACAAGCCCATCAGGAGCTGGCCCGGGCGGGCCTCCAGGGTCTGGCCCCGGCCCTGCCCCCAGGACAGGCTGGTCCGCCCCTGGCCAAGGGCCACGTAGCCCAGAGGGCCAAGGGGGCCGGGGGCGTGGACCAGGCGCTCCCCGCGGCCGGGTTCCAGGAGCAAATCCAGCACCTGGCGCCGCGCCCAGGGGGTGTGCCAGAAGACGGCCTGGGGGGGCTGCACCCGCACATGGGGCAGGAGCACCAGGGGCCGGTGGTCGGGCACCGCGGCCAGATACAGCCTTATCTCGGGGTCCTCCCAGTAGGTGTTGCGCAGCTTGAATACCTGCACCGGCCTGAGGAGCTTCTCCACCAGGGGCGGCTGCCACCATGCCCTCTCCAAGGCCAGGGCCTGGACGGGTATATTGGCCTTGCCCCCCTCCTTGCCCAGCAAGTAGGCCAAGTCCTTGGTGTCTGAGAACTCCAGCCCCACCACCCGGTCGGCCCAGCGGGCATAGCCGGCGCTGAAGGGCAGGTCGGCCAGCAGGCCAGACCCCGGCGGCAGATGGCGGGCCAGCCACTGGCGGGCGTATTGTAGCCAGAGCCGGCGGGCCGCCGCCGCCAGGGCCAGGGACAAGTAGGGCGTGAGGTTGACCAAGTCCCACTCGCGCAGGTAGCCCAGGCGAAAGCCCAGGACCAGTCCCAGGGAGCAGGCCGCCGGCACCAGCAAAAGCAGATCGGCCCTGGTGTGCCGCAGGCCCAAGAAAACCAGGCCCAGCAGCCCCCCCAGCAGCCAAGCCCAGGAGAAGCGGTGGACCAAGGCCCTGACCAGGTACTTCAGCCCCTCCTGGGGGCCTGCGTCCGCGCCAGCGCCGTACTGGGCCGCCGACTCGGCCCAGAAATTGGCCCACCAGCCCGCCGGGTCCAACCAGACATGGGGCGTGCCCAAGGCCGCCCCGGCCAGCAGGGCCGCCGCCAGGGCCAGGAGCCGCCAGTGGCAATCACGGCGGCCCAGCAGGTGGGCGGCCAGGGCGGCCAGCACCACGTAGCCGCCATACATCTTGGTGGCCACCGCCAGGCCGGCGGCCAGGCCGGCCAGCAGGTAGGCCCCCAGGCCGCCTCCCTGGAGGATGCGCACGGCGCCCAGAAAGCTCAGCATGACCCAGAAGGTCTGGGGCACCTCGCCCATCATCTGCCAGGAATAGGTGAGGTGCACCGGGTCGCAGGCCAGCAGCAGGGCCGCCAAGAGGCCCGTCCAGGCATCCCACAGGCGCCGGGCAGCCAGGAAGGCCAGCCAGGGGATGGCCGCCCCCAGGATGGCCTGCATGACGCGCGCCGTCACGATGACGTGGGCGCACTCGGCGATGTTCTCGGAGCTCAGGTTGGGTATCGCCACCTCCAGGGGCAGGATGGTCAAAAGCGCCTTGAGCAGGGCGGTGTAGAGGTAGATGTGGCCCAGGGGGTAGCTGGCGGGCGGGATCAAGTCGCCGCTGAGGAACTGGGAGATGAGGTCCAACTGCTTGGGCGTGTCGCAGTGGGCGATGATGTCGGGCAGGCCGTGGCCGACCCCGCCCAGGCGCAGGACCAGTCCCGCCAGCAACGCCAGAGTCAATAGCCAGGGGATGACCCGCCGCCCCTGGCCGCCAGGCCCGTCCCCGGCCCCCGGGAGCAGCCCGCCGCCGACCGCCAAGGCCGTTTGCCCGGGGCCTATCTTTGTCAGCCAACCCATGCCCGCCTCGCCCGAGATGACCATGCCTGCCGCCCCTGGCGGCGGCTGTCCGCCGGCCAGGCGACCGTTTCGCATCTTCCACCGGCGAGCGCGGCTTGTCCAGAGAAGACTGGCGGCGGGGCTGGCGCGGGGGCCGGGGCCGGGCCTTGGGACGCGCCGGGCTAATCAGAGCAGGCCGCTATGCCGGGCGGCCTCCCGGAACCCGGACAACTCCTGGCCCAAGGTCTCCAGGTGGCGGCGGGCGGACTCCAGGTCGCCGGCCCTGGCACCCTGCTCCAGGGCAGCCGCCGCCCCTGCCGCCCTCGGCGCCGCCAGGCTGGCCAATTCGCCTTTGAGGGCGTGGGCGGCCTGGCCCAGGCCCGGGCCGTCACCGGCTGCCAGCCTCTCCCGCAGGCCGGCCATCTGGCCCTCCAGGCCGGCCAGGGACAGGCGCAGCAGGTCGGCGGCCATCTGCCGCTGGCCCTCCAGGCGGGCCAGCAGCTCCGCCAGGTCCAAGGCCGGGAGACCCTGCTCCGGGGCGGCGGCCGGCGAATCTGGGGCCGGACCACCGCCCAGTTGGCGCCGCAGGGCGGCGGCCAGATCGCCGGGGCGCACCGGTTTGCTGAGGTAATCGTCCATGCCGGCGGCCAGGCATTTCTCGCGGTCGCCGGGCAGGGCGTGGGCGGTCATGGCCACGATGGGGGTGCGGCGGGCCGCGCCCTCCAGGCCGCGGATGGCCTGGGTGGCCGCGTAGCCGTCCATCTCCGGCATCTGGCAATCCATGAACACCAGGTCGTAGCGCCCCGTGCGCACCGCCCGCACCGCCTCGGCGCCGTTAATGGCCACGTCCACGCGGTGTCCCTGGTTAACCAGCACGTGCAGGGCCACCTGCTGGTTGACCAGGTTGTCCTCGGCCACCAGGATGCGCAGCTTGCGCCCCTCCCCGGCCAGGTCCCCCTCCGGCTGGCCAGGGGCCGGCGGGGGTGCGGCCTGGCCCGCCCCCGGCCGTCCGGCCAGCAGCGCCCGCAGGCACTGCTCCAGGCTGGCCTTGCGCACCGGCTTGCTCAGGGTGGCGTCAAAGCCGGCCACCAAGGCGGCCCGCCCTTCTGGCGGGGACGCGAGAGGAGTCAGGAGCACCAGGGACAGGCCGGCCAGACGCGGGTCGCCGCGCACCTGCCGGGCCAGGTCCTGGCCGTCAATCAGGGGCGGCTTGGGGTCTACGATTACCAGGCCAAAGGGCTGGCCATCATCCTGGGCCCGGCGCAGCATGGCCAGGGCCTCCGGCCCGCTGGAGGCCTCCTGGCACCGGGCGCCCATGCTCCTGGCCTTGGCCGCCAGGCTGGCTGCGGTGCCGGCGTTTTTCTCCACGCACAAGATGCACGCCCCCCCCAGGTCCGGACCGGGGGGGTTGATCTGCCCGGGAGGGGCCTGGGCTTCCAGGAAAGGCACGCGGAACCAGAACACGCTACCCAGACCCGGCTGGCTGGTGAGGCCCATGTGGCCGCCCATCATCTGGGCCAGACGCTTGCTGATGGCCAGGCCCAGGCCGGTGCCGCCGAAGAGGCGGCTGGTGGAGGCCTCGGCCTGGGTGAAGGGCTCGAACAAGTGTTCTCGCGCCTTGTCATCCATGCCTATGCCCGTGTCGTGCACCTCGAAGCGCAGCCAAGGCCGCCCTCCCTGGCCGGCTTCCAGGCAGAGGCGCAGACCCACCTCGCCCCGCTCGGTGAACTTGACCGCGTTGCCCAGGAGGTTGAGCAGTATCTGTTGCATGTGCGCCCAATCGCCCTCCAGCCAGACGGGTACGTCCTCATCCACGGTGCTCCACAGGTCCAGGTTTTTTTCCTGGGCGCGCACGGCCACCATCTCCAGGGCATCCTCCACCAGGGCGCGCGGATCAAGGGCCACCAGGTCCATCTCGGCCTTGCCCGCCTCCAGCTTGGAGTAATCCAGGATGTCGTTGATGACCTTGAGCAGGAGCTCGCCCGAGGCGCGGCAGGTCTCGGCGAACTGACGCTGCTGGGGCGTAAGCTCGCCTTCCAGGAGCAGGCCGGTCATGCCGATGACCCCGTTCAAGGGGGTGCGTATCTCGTGGCTCATGGCGGCCAGGAAGGTGCTCTTGGCCTGGTTGGCCGCCTCGGCCTGGGCCTTGGCCTGTTGCAGCTCCCGCTCGGCCTTCTTGCGTTCGCTGATGTCGCGCATCCATGACTGCACCGCCGGCTGGCCGTCCAGCACGATGGCCTTGGCGCTGATCTCGGCCTCGAAGCAAGTGCCGTCCTGGCGCTGGGCCATCACCTCGTAGCGCGAGACCACGTCCTCGCCGCGCAACCTGGCCTGGGCGCGCTGGCCGGTGAGCGCCTGGGAGCCGGGGTGGTAGATGTTCCAGAACTCCAGCCCCTCCAGCTCGCCCGGCTGGTAGCCCAGCATGCGGCACAGGACCTGGTTGGCGAAGACTATGCGGTCGTCCTTGATGGCGTAAATGCCGTCGAAGCTCTCCTCTATGAGGGTCTGGTAGCGCAGCCGGCTCTCGCGCGGGGCCGCCTCGCTCTGCGGCAGCTCCCGGAACAGG
>JACQYR010000176.1 GCA_016208115.1 Desulfarculus sp. | reverse complement strand
CCAGGCCGTGGTGCTGGCGGTGAGCCTGGGCGGCGACACCGATACCCTGGGGGCCATGGCCGGCGCCCTGGCCGGGGCCTACTGGGGCCTGGAGGCCTGGCCCGGCCCCTGGTTGGCCGAACTGGAAAACGGCCAGAAGGGCAAGGATTACGCGATGTTTCTCTGCCAAAGGATTTGCGGGCAAAAACCTGTTGACGAACCAAGGCCGGACTGTTAGATATTCGCTTGTTTCGCGCGGGCTGCTAGCTCAACTGGTAGAGCAACGGACTCTTAATCCGTAGGTTCAGTGTTCGATCCACTGGCAGCCCACCAAGAAAATTAAGGGGTTAGGTCGCAAGGCCTAACCCCTTCCACTTTTCTGGCTGGAAATGGCTGGAATCGAGTTCGCAAGTGTTCGTTTCGAGTCAACACGCGGCCAAGCCCCAAAATGGCTCAGCCCCGGATCAGCGAAGCCAAATAATGCTGAGTTGTCTTGGCATTTCGATGACCTAGGCGTGCTTGCACGGCCAGGAGGTCTTTGGTCTGCCCATAATAGGTCACGGCGTGAAAATGGCGGTAGCACCCCACCGAGAAATACTCGGTCCCGGCGCGCTTGCAGGCGGCCCGGTGCTGCATGCGAGGCCAGATGTAATGGTGTGGAGCGGCCGTCTCAGCCTGCTCAAAGACGTAGAGCTTGCCCTTGGTCTTGGTCTGTGCGCGCCGCCAGGAGCGAAACCGGGCGGCCAGGTCGGCATCGATGCCGATCTTGCGGGGCAGCAAGTCCCCGGTGCCTGTCTTGCGGGTGCGCAGGATCACCCAATCCGGCCCCACGTCCGCCCAGGGCAAGCCCAGGCCCTCCGATGGCCGGGCGCCGGTCTGGATCAGCAGCTTCAGGTACGGGCGAAATTCCCCACCGGCGGCCAGGCGGATAGCGCTGACCTCTTGGTCCGTGGGAACGTACTTGGCCCCCTTGATGACGCTGAACCTGTCCACCGCCTCAAAGGGGTTGGGTGAGAAGTCTGGCGCGCCCCTCCGGCGCCCCCAGGACCCGCCACGCCGATTATAGGCGGTGGTGCCGCCCACCAGGAACTTGTTGGCCTCCCCGGCGCCCTTCCCTCTTTTTCTCAGGTCCATCATCCAGCGCTCGCCCCAGGCCTCGACCTGGGTGGGCGTGAGCGACCGCGCCGGGAGCATGGCCAGCTCAGGGGCGATCTCGCAGGCCCGGGCGAAGAGCCCTTCCATGTCTCTGGTGTGTCGAGGGGAGCGGTGAAGGCTAAGCCAGGCGCCCCAGGCCTTAAGCAGGTCCAACACCGTTTCGGGCTGCGCGGAAGATTGCGCGGAAATCGGGGATACCTGGCCCGTCCTCAGGAACTCGGCCAGGGCATCGGCCTCGGCCCTTTAGGCCTCCATCTTGGTCAGGTAGATGCACGGGGAGAAGATGCGAGTACCTTTGATGGTTCTGTCGAACCACCAGCGATAACCGTGTTTGAGCTTCCGCCGCCGTACGCTCAAGGTAGGCCTCTATCGCCGGGGTCGGGAACCGCCAGCGAGCCTTGGGGCCAGACCCGCGCCTCTCGCCGAGCAACTCGGCGGCATGGTCGCGAACCCAGCCGGGGCTCATGCCCACCATCCGTGCCACCTGGCCAGCGGTAAGAAACAAATCGCCCAACCCGGGGAGTTCCCGAGCTGGGCGAGAAGGTGCGCGGATGGCCGTCCGATGAATAAAGCATATCTCAGACCGGTTTCTCAGTCAAGCAGTCAACAGGGGCAAAGCGTGAGTCCGGCCAGGATGCCACCGAATGGCAGGCCAACTAGGGTGGACTCGTAAAAACAAACAGCCATGGCGTTCCCTATCCTGCCATTCGCAAACAACGTTCCCGCAGGGCCTCGCTGGAGAGGTTGATGCCTACGCGCAAGGCTTTGAGGCCTTGCACCCCGGGAAGATCTTCCAGGTCAAGTTTTTCCAAATCTTGGTTCAGGAAGCCCTCTTCCTGAAGGTATTCGATGTGGCGACGCATCTCAACGCCTTCGGGAGGGTTGGTGTACACCACGGCAATTCGTCCGGGCTGAGTCAGGCGCTCGCTGGTGTCCTTGAGTGTGGCTTTGTCTAGCCGGGAACGGATTATCTCATAGCGGATATCATATGCCCCATCCACATCGAAACGCTTTTCGTCGAAGCGGAACCTAACATTAAAAGACGAATCTTGGACGAGGATCAAATTTGTGGTCTCCAACTTGATGGGGAGTTTCTCCATAAGGTGTTCGGCATACCATCCCAGGCCGCAAGCCAGCGTCAGTTGCCACTGACGCAAGCTCTTCAAAAGGAGGGAGTTAAAGCCGCCATGCTCCATGAGTGAATCACCAGCATATATCAAGTAATCCACTCCATCAGTACGGTGAAGTTGAAAGTAATGGGGAACGATATTTTGTAGGGCTTTTTCCTCTTTATCCAAGAACGTGGTCAAGCTTTCATTCAAAAGGCTCACACTTTTTTCGAAGAGCCGGCGCTGTAAATAAACGGTGCCAAGCTGGGAGTCTACCTCCTTATCATACTCCTCCACTACCTCGACAACCCTGGGACCCAAGCCGAGAAAATGGTCGAAGTTTTGCTCCAACTCTCTTCGCAAGAGGCTTATGATTGCAGATTCATCGCCAGAACCTAGGCCTTGGCCAAGAGCGGTAAGGTGTCGCTCAAGACGTGAGGATAATTGGTTATAGATGGGTAAAGGAGTCACCGCTTTAGCCGATTCCAGAATTTTCAGCCCAAGCCGCAGATGGCGGCTAAGGTCATCTTCAACTGCTTTGTTGCGGGCTATGCTAGAGCCACGAATGTCGCACCCGCCATAAATGGGATAGACACCTGAAAACACGATCGGTTCCATCTCGGCATGGGCTCCGCTGATGCGAGTGCCCAGAAGCCTAAAGGCCGCTTGCCTAAAGCGCCATTCCACCACGGGATGGACTGATGTGCATTTCTCCTTAATTATCGCCTCAACCTGTGCGCCGAGGTCATCCAGTGCCCTCTTTATTGCAATGGCGAAAAGTGGCTGGAGTTGGGAGAGGATCAAAGCGTCCATGGGTCCCAAATCACCAGGATGTGGAGATTTTATTTCCATGCCCCCAATGCACTTCCCCTGGTAGTACAGCGGAGCGATCAGGAGCGATCGCATTCCAGAAGCCTGGAATTCCTGCCTGATAAACTCCAGGCTAGGATCATCGAGTGCATCGGGCACAATAATTATGTCCTCGGAATGTAGTATGCGTTCAAAGGTTGTGCCCATGAAATTGCTTTTGGAAATGTGCTTGGAGTCCGCGAAGATGCAATTATGCTCCAACGCGCAGCCTTGGCTTAGCAAAAGAATTTCTTCGTCCATGACCGCCGCCAAGCCAACATGCATGTCGGGTCTACCGAAAAGAGTACGCAGGCGTGTCTGAAGCCGTTGGAATCCCTCAAGAGAAACAAGCGACTGTTGGTCTATCAGATCACGTTCCAATGCCGAGATGACAACTGATTTGGTTACCTCCACCGCCTGGAACACCGTGAAGCCAGAAAATATGAAGTCATCCGGTGGAAGAACAGTAGCAAGGACTTCGGGCCTCGTGAGGTTGTCCTTAACCAAGGCCATTTCTTCTTGGCTTAGCTTTTTCAACTTACCCAATGGTTCCACGTCCACGAAGCGCAAATCCGGATGGAATTGGTAATGTCGGTCCAGTCCGGTTTTCTCGTCGGAAACCGTACAGATCAGCGGGTAATCAAGGGTTTGTTGTATACCGTAGAATTTACGCAGAATCATGAGATAGGCTTTAATCGCCCTACCTCGGTTGAAGCTTTCTTCATCGAGGTTGCGGCGCACCGCCAAGCGTCCCTGGGAATCCAAGAACAACTTGGCGAACCGGGGCGAATAGAACACCGGAGTCATGTCGAAAGGAACAATCGCGGCATAGGGGCGCGACTCCCAAAAAACAGAAGGAAACACCAAATGCATCAGCCTACTGAGCAACTCCTGGTGGGGCTTCAGGAGCGAGAGGTCTTCAATGAATCCGTTGAGCTCCGGTGCTTGCGCCAGGAGTTCATGGAAGTCGTTTCCCAGAAAAGTGTTAGAGTTAGACATCACCCCCTGGGCATAGTCAATAAGTGGCTTAAAACTGAGACGGACCGTGAAAGGGTGCGCTGTTAGGCAAGTATCCATGGCCGCATCTCCAAAATGTCATGCCGCATGGCTGCGAGGTTCGACCAGCTTTTTGCGTGCGAGGCGGTTGTGATCCTCATCGGTCGCTAGGTTGGCCCCCCACGGCTATTGCTCTAGGGGCCATATGCCACCTACCCACAGCATACCATTACCGCAGCCTGGCCAGCGCCCGGTTTATCTTCTCCAGGTCCAGGGCCGCGGGGTCGAACTTCCCGTCCACCCATTGCCTGGCTTCCTGGTGCTCGGGGTGCCGGGGATCAGCCAGGGCCAGCAGCAGGTCAGTATACCCTGGGGCCCCGCCGCAGTTCTCGGGCGGGCAGGCGCGGGTGCCTTCCAGGCTATCAAGGGAAGTTTGGGTCAGCAGGATCAGTCGGTAAACCATGTAGCCAAGAAAGCTGCCTAAACAGGTAACCAGCCTGGGGCTACTGCCAGGTTATATCCATCACCGCACACTCAGATAACTGAGCCTCCGGGAAAACCGGGGCGGTTCAGGCTTTGTCCAACACCTGGCCCACCTGAACCTTGACCTTCTATCCTTGACTATCTCTTCTAAATTAATCTATATATGCAAGTTGGTTCAACCAGTGCCCAGGTACGTCCGGTTGCCCGATACGGCAGTCCGCGGCGTGTCTTGGATTGAAGCCAGCTTGGCTGCCCATGCGCGCGGCTGCCCGCGAGAAATGGTTACCTGACAATGCATCGCGCCTTTGGCCTGGCCCAGGCGACGACCCGCCGTGCCCGCCTGTGGGCGGTCATGCGCCTGCCAATTTTGATCTTGGCCCTTGGCCTGGCCTGGGGCGCCCCGGCCCTGGCCGCCGTGGGCACCAACCCGGCCAGCGGCAACCCCAACGACTATGGCGGCGGCAACTGGCTGGGCACCGCCGGCAACGACCAATACACCAACAACAACGGAGCCACGGTCACCGGCAGTGTGGACATGAGACAGGGGGGCTCGGACACGGTCACCAACCGCGGCACGGTCACACAGAGTATCTATATGAGTAGCATCGGCAACAACACGGTCGAGAATTCAGGCACCGTGGCCACCATCTACGGCAGTTACAACGGCAACCCCGGCGAGAGCGGCGGGGGCAACACCGTCACCATCACCAACAGCGGCACGGTGACATCTTCAGTCATCGGCAGTTTCAACAACGTCGCCAATGCCGGTGGCGGGGGCAACACCATCACCAACAACGGCGCGGTGAACGCACACCTCTACGGGAACGTAAACCAGGGTAACAATGCCAGCGGGGGCGGCAACTCCATCACCAACAGCGGCACGGTCAACGGAAGTCTCGTCGGCAGCCTTAACAACGGCAACGGTTCCAGCGGCGGGGGCAACACCATCATCAACAACGGCACGGTGAATCAAACACTCTATGGCACCCAGAACTTTGGCGCCGGCTCCAGTGGCGGGGGCAACACCATCACCAACAACGGCACGGTGTTATTAAGTATCGTTGGCAACGACGGCTCCTCCGGGGGCCAGGGCAACACCATCACCAACAACGGCACGGTGGGCGGCAGCATTTTGGCCGGGGACGGCAACGACACGGTGACCGTTGGCGCGGCCTCCAACGTGAACGGAGTGGTGAATGGCCAGGGCGGCGATGACAAACTGTACTTCGGCGTTGCGGGCACCTTCACCCAAGCCGGCCTTGCTCCGACCTACCTCAACTTCGAGCATTTGGGCTTGTCCATCTCGGGCAACACCACCCTGACGGGGGCCTGGACCCTGGACCTGAGCGCCACGGTGAACAACGGCGGGCAAATGACCCTGGCCGGCGGGGGCAGCCTGAGCGCGCCTTCCTTGACCGTCAACTCCGGCGGCACGGCCGACATCAACGGCACAGCCACCGTGACCGGGGCCACCACGGTGGGCGGCGCGCTCAACGTCAACACTGGTGGGAGCCTCACCACCGGCAGCCTGGGCATAAACAGCGGCGGCACGGCCAACATTAATGGCACGGCCACGGCGACCGGCGGCACCAAGGTGGACGGCAGCCTCAGCGTGGCCAGCGGTGGCACCTTGACCACCGGCAGCCTGGGCATTGGCCAGGGGGGCAGCGTGGATGTAAGCGGCACCCTGAGCACCGGCTCGACTGACTGCTCGGGTCAATTGCACGTCAACGGGGCGCTCAACAGCCCCACCGTGGTCATCAGGCCCAGCGGCTTTTTGTGGGGATCGGGAGTGATCAACGGGAACCTGGGCATCCATGGGACCGTGGCCCCGGGCAACTCCATCGGCACCTTGCGGGTCAATGGCGACCTGACTTTCATGCCGGGCAGCGTATACCAGGCCGAGCTGAGCAGCGGCGGCGAGAGCGACCTGATCGCCGTGGACGGCCGGGCGACCCTGAGCGGCGGCCGGGTGAGCACGGACCTGCCCAGGGCCCTGTATGTGGACCGTTTCGCCTGGAGCCTCATCAGCGCCACGGACGGGGTAAGCGGCGCCTTCGAGGGGGTGGATGGCCAGCCCAACTCGCAGACGCTCAGCCTGCATGCGGTCAGTTACGGAGACAAGGTCAAGCTGGAGGTGTGGCGCAAGGCTTTCTCCAGTTTCGGCGGGGGCAGCGGGGCGGCGGAGGTGGGCGAGGGACTGGACCGCATCGTGCCCTTGGCCGTGGGCCGCAAGGGCGACCTGGCCAACCTGATCTACGATATGGACTGGGGCTACGGCGCCGCCCAGATCAGCAACACCCTCCGGCGCCTGAGCCCGGAGATGTACGCTTCCTACGCCCCCGCCGGCCTGCACGGGGCCGATATCTTTGACCGCGCCCTGGAGCGGCGGGCCGACGAGGTGCTCCTGGGCCGCCGCGCGGGCCTGACCCCCAGCCCCTCGGGCGAGGGCCTGCTGCTGGCCGCGGCTGACGACGCCGCGCCCCTGGCCCGGCCGGAGGCCGCCGCCCTCCAGAGCCAAGGCTGGAATTCCTGGGGCACTGGCCTGGGTTCCTGGTCCAACCACTCCGGGAGCGAAGGACACCTGGGCCAGCGTCAGCGTCTGGGCGGCGTGGCCGGCGGCGTGGACGGCTGGCTCAACGACTGGCTGCTGCTGGGCCTGGGGGTGGCGGCCAGCCGGTCCAGCCTGGACTGGGGCCAGTCCCATCTGAGCGGGGAATTGCAGGGCCTGCACACCGGGGTCTACGCGGCGGCCCAGGCGGCCTGCGGCCTGCACGGCCAGGCTTCCCTATCTTACAGCCGGTACTTGGCGGCGGGCACCCGCGACCTGGACCTGTCCCCGGGCAACCACCGGCAGGCCCAGGGCAGCTTCCAGTCCTGGACCGGCCTGGCCCGCCTGAACGGCGGCTATGACTTCCGCCTTGGCGGCTGGCTGGCCGGCCCCACGGCGGGCCTGCGCCTCGCCCATTGGCGGCAGGACGCCTTTGATGAGAGCGGGGCCGGCTCCCTGGGGCTCAAGATCGCCGACGCCGACCACCAGTCGCTTAATTCCAGCCTGGGGCTGCGGGCCTCCACCAAGCTGACCTGGGGCGGGTGGCAGCTCATGCCCCGCCTGTCCTTGGAATGGCGGCATGAGTACAAAACCGCCAGTCCCGAGCTAACCGCAAGCTTCCCCAATTATGAGGACTCCGCCTTCACCACCACCGGCCTGGCCCCGGTGGCCGACCTGGTCGTGGCCCAGGCCGGTCTGGCCACACGCATACAAGGCCGCCTCTCGGCCTTCATGGACTATTCCTTGGCCCAGGGCCAGGACTACAGCGCCAACACCGTAGGCGTGGGCCTGCAATATCAGTTCTAGAGAAGGACGAGGTTTGCTCCCAGGCCGCAACCCATTGTGCTTCTGGCCGTGGAAGCTTGCAGCCACAACAACGGCAAGCTTATCGGGGACTAGTTTACAATAAATATATACTTATATTAACTACATATACTGTGTAAAAAGCAATAAGCCTCTTGCCTGCTTGGGCGCCAAGGATGGGAGCCCTCACCCATAACATTGGTATCCAATCAGAAGTATGTAATATTTGGTTACAATCGTCCTTCAGGGAGCCTTGCCGTCCCGAAAGCCGTGCAAAGTGCGTCACTCGCGGGAAAGCCAGCCGGCTTGGCTTGCGGGGTTAACGGCATACTTGGCTCGCCCAGCCAGAAAATCACGCCGCCGCGGGGTCGAGCTGATTATCCGGGGCCATCAGGGGGCGGGTACAGCTTCTTCCAGGGACTGCGGCGCTCCTGGTAATGGTTTATCAACACCGCCCGCAAGGCCGTGACTGCCAGGGCGGCACAGTGGCGGTGTTCCACGGGAAGGCCACCCAGGACCGCCTCCACCTGCTTGGGGCCTACATCGCCGGCCTGCTCCAAAGTGGCTCCGACTATCAGGCTGGTCAGGGCGCTGCCGCAGGCCGTGGTGTGCAGGCAGCCGTGGGGAAGGAACCGCGCTGCCACGATGACATTGTTTTCCACCCGCAGGAACACCTCCATGCTGTCGCCGCAGCGGCCGCGCACCGCGGCGCTGTGGGCCGGAAACGGCAGCACGCCCAGGTTGTGGGGGGTCAGCGCGTGCTACAGAAAGACGGCGGACATGACCATGCCCCCGCAGGATGACAGGCTCAAGACGTCCTCCTTTGCCCGGGGAGGGCCGGCGGCGGGGCTGGGCCCAGCCGCCGGCCCGTGAACGGCGGTTTAGGAACGCATCAAGTAATGGGCCACGCGGTCCTTGTGTATACGGGCCACCTGCCCCTCGGAGACCATTTCGCCCAGGCGGCCCACCAGCTTGTCCTCGTCCTCCTTGAGGGCCTGGGACAACTCACCCAGCACCATGGGCCGGCCCTGGCCGCGCAGCAGTTGGGCCAGGCGGACCCTTATGAACTCCTCGCTGACCACGTCCATGAAGTCCTTGTCAAAGGCCAGGGCGTGGCGCTGGTCGCCGGGATAGACCTCTTCCCAGGGCCGGCGCAGGGTGGCGCCCAGGACCCAGCGCACGCGGGCGTTGTTGACGGTATCGTAGAGGCCTTGCAGGCGCTCTAGGGTCTGGGCGTCGCGCTCTATGGGCCCCAGCTTGGCGATCAACTCAATGAAGCTGTGACAGGCCTGTATGTACTGCTCGGGGTGGTTGAGGTCGGCGTGGGCCAGGGCGATGCGCCTGCGGTCCAGGCCGCACAGCCCCAGGAGCTTCTTGATGAGGTTCACGCGGCTCCAGGTGTGGTCCAGGCCGTAGGAGTGGTGGCAGTCCTCGGGCGGGCAGCCGATCAAGAGAAGGCCGGGCGCGCCCTCCAGGAAGGCCCGGGCCATTACCGAGGGGTCCAGTTGCCCGATGCAGCCCACGCGCAACAGGTACAGGCGCGGGTCGTACTTGAGGTTCTTGACCCCGGCGTTGTCGGCCGCGGCCAGGCCGCCCCAGGCGCAGCCGAAGGCCGCCACCTCCTGGGGACCCAGGCGCTGGGCCAGGGCGGCCACCCGGGCCTCGCGCTGGGAGGTGCTGTTGTTTTGCAGGGTCAGGGCGTGCTCGGGGCAGGCCGCGGCGCAGGTGCCGCCGCCGGTGCAGACCATGGGATCCACGTGGCGGGGGCTGTTGGCCCGGGGGCCTTCCACGGGCTCGATGCCGCCGCAGTCGCAGATTTCCTTGCACAGGCCGCAGCCGATGCACTTGGCCGGGTCCACCACGCAGACCATGCGCGGGGCAAAGAGCTGGCCCTGATTGGCCCTTTCCACGATCTCCGCCGTCTTCTGGGCGGCGCGGCGGCCCTGTCGCAGGGCCTCGTGCAGGTCGCAGGGGTAGCGGGCGCTGCCGGCCATGAAGGCCTCCTCGCGGCCCTGCATCTCTGGGCGCACCTTGGTCCGGTGGTGCTCCAGGAACTGCCCTTCCTTGGTATCCAGACCCAGCACCTGGGCCATCTTGGTCACCTCCACGCCCACCGAGCGGCGCGGCGAGAGGATTAGCTTGTCCCAGGGCATCTCGTACTCGGTGTGGTCAATCGGGTCGCAATAGGTCAGGTAGCCGGCCTGCACCGTGGGGCGCAGGGCGCCGTCATAAGGCACCCAGGTTATGCCCAGCTCGCGGCCCAGCTTACGCTCGCCGGCCGAGAGGGGGATGGCCATCTGGTGGTTGTACATGACGGTGACCCGGGTCAGGGGCGAGTGCTCGCGCATGTAGCGCCCGATGGACCAGGCGGTGCGGGCCGCCAGATAGGCGAACTCCGGGTGGCCGGCCTCATGGTCGTTGATCCAGAACACGATCTTGCCGTTCGGCACGCCGGTGGTCCAGATCATCTCCTCGGCCTCGGTGTGGCAGATGACCGTCTTGCCGTCGTGGCCGAAGTTGGTGCCCTGGTTGAGCATCTGCCCGTCCAGGCAGGCGATGACCGCCCCGGCGTGGTACACGCGGGGCAGACGGTCCTCCAGGGAGGTAAAGGTGACGGTGAAGTTGCCGGTGCGGCCGGTGAGGCTCTTGAGTTCGCCCACGGTGATGCGCCGCACCAGGGGACTCGCGTCCACCTCTTGCATGACGTCTTCCATGCGCCCGTAGTAGTGGCGCTCGCCGGGGTAGTGCTCGTGCAGCATGCGCAGCTCGTCCTGGTACTCGTCGGACTGCACGGCCAGGATGCACTCAATGTTTCTGCGGATCAGTTCCTGGGCCGCCGCGTAGGTGGCTATGCCGCCGCCCAGGATCATCACCGGACCCTGGAAGGCCACCGGCTCCTTGGGCGAGGGCGCCAGGGCCCTCAGCCCGGCCACGGAGGCGCTGATGAGCTTGGCGGCCTTGGCGGCCATCTCCTCGGGGCTCAAATCGTGCACGGCGGCCACGTGGCCGCGCAGATTGACGATGTCTATCTGCCCCTGCTCCAGGCCCACGGGGGCCAGTTGCTCCTCGAACTTCTTGAGCATGAGCCGGGCCTCGCAGCCGGCCACCACCAGGCGGTCCAGGCCCTTCTCGCTCACGGCCTTCCTGATGGCTTCCAGGCCTGGGGCCAGGCAGGAGAAGGACTCGCAGCCCACGAAGTCCACCGCCGGGTCGGCCTCCACCAGGTCCTTGAGCGCCTTGAGGTCCACCAGGGGCGCGACGCGCCGGCCGCACTCACAAAGGAAGACACCGATCTTGTTTTCATTGGCCATGGCTATCCTCCTCACTTGGCCCCGTGGGCCAGCTTGACCTTGGGCTCGCCGCGCACGGCGTCCAGCCTGGCCCGCATGGCCCCCGTGGGGCAGACGGTGACACAGGAACCGCAGGCCACGCAGGCCTCGGCGGGACCTTGGTAGGGCGACCCGATCTTTTTGTGCACCCCGCGGCCGATGGTGGAGATGGCGCTGACCCCCACCACCTCCTTGCAGACCCGCACGCACAGGCCGCAGAGGATGCACTGCTCGTCGGGATGGTGGGCGGCGAAGCGGCTGGCGCTCACGCCGTACTCGGCGGCCAGGGCGCGTATCTCCTTGCTGCCCGGGCATTCGGCCAAAAGCATCTCCAGTATCCAGCGGCGCACGTTCTTGACCCGGGGGCTGTCGGTGAGTATCTCGATGCCCTCGGCCACGGGATACATGCAGGAGATGACTATCTTGGACCACTTGCCCTGCACCACCTCCACCACGCACAGGCGGCAGGCGCCGCTGGGCTCCACGGCCTCGTGATGGCACAGGGTGGGGATGTGCACGCCATGCTGGCGGGCCGTCTCCAGCACCGTCCAGCCTTGCCTGGCCTGCACCGTCTCGCCGTTTATCTTGAAGCTGACCATGACTTTTCCTTTGTCCTTTCTCACTGGACCCGCACCGCGCCGAACTTGCAGGACTCCATGCAGATGCCGCAGCGGATGCACCGCTGGGCGTCAATGGCGTGCGGCTTCTTCTTCTGGCCGCTGATGCACTTCTGGGGGCAGGCCCGGGCGCAGACCATGCAGCCGGTGCAGGTTTCCTGGTCTATGCTGTAGGTGATGAGGTCCTTGCACACCCCGGCCGGGCACTTGTGGTCCTTGATGTGGGCCAGGTACTCGTCCTCGAAGTATTGCATGGTGGTGAGCACCGGGTTGGGGGCGCTGCCGCCCAGGGCGCACAGGGAGCCGTCCTGGATGGCCTGGGCCAGGCTGCGCAGGTCCAGGATGTCCTGCTGGCTGCCCTGGCCCTGGCTGAAGCTGTCGAGCATCTCGCGCATGCGGCCGATGCCCAGGCGGCCATCATGGAGCCTGCCTCGGTGAGCGCGTCGAAGTCGAGCGGCAGGTCGAGGAGCCGCTCGGGCAGGCAGCCGCCGGAGGGGCCGCCGGTCTGCACGGCCTTGAAGGGTTGGCCGCCGGGCACCCCGCCGCCCAGCTTCTCCACGATGTCCTGGAGGGGGATGCCCATGGGCACCTCCACCAGGCCCACGTTGTTGACCTTGCCCACCAGGGAGAAGACCTTGGTGCCCGTGGAGTGGGGCACGCCGATGCCGGCGAACCAGGCCCCGCCCTTCTCCACGATCTGGGGCACGTTGGCCCAGGTCTCCACGTTGTTCAAGACCGTGGGCCGGCCCCACAGGCCCTCCTCCACCGAGCGCACGTACTTGGGCTTGGGCTCGCCGGCCCGGCCCTCGATGGAGGTGAACAGGGCCGTGGACTCGCCGCAGACAAAGGCGCCGGCCCCGCGGTTGACCTGCACGTCAAAGGAGAAGCCGCTGCCCAGGATGTTTTCACCCAACAGCCCCAGGGCGCGGGCCTGCTCCATGGCGATGCCCAGGTGCTTGATGGCCACCGGGTACTCGGCGCGCACGTACATGTAGCCCTGGTGGGCGCCCAGGGCGTAAGCGCCCAGGATCAGCCCCTCCAGCACGGCGTGGGGGTCGCCCTCCATGATGGTGCGGTCCATGAAGGCCCCGGGGTCGCCCTCGTCGCCGTTGACCACCACGTAGACCGGGCCGCCCTTCTTGGCCACGGCGGCCAGGGCGCTACGCCACTTGCGGCCGGTGGGGAAGCCGGCGCCGCCGCGCCCGCGCAGGCCCGAGGCCTCCACCTGTTGCACCACCTCCTCGGGGGTCATGCTGAACAGGGCCTTGGCCAGGGCCTGGTAGCCGCCGCGCACCAGGGTGTCGCCGAGGTCGGTGGGGTCCACCTTGCCGATGTTGCGCAGGACGATGCGCTCCTGGTGCTTGTAGAAGGGGATGTCCTTCTCGTGGGGGATGTGCTCGCCGCTGACCGGGTCCACGTAGAGCAGGCGGTCCACGGGCTTGCCCTCGATCAGGGTGGTCTGCACGATCTCCTGGGCGTCCTCGGGCTGCACCCGCTGGTAGAACAGGCCCTGGGGCCTGACCACCACCAGGGGGCCGCGGGAGCAGAAGCCGTGGCAGCCGGTGATCTTGATGCCGGGAACCACCTTGGCGTCCAGACCCGCGTCCTTGATGGCCTTTTTGAGGGCTTCGGCGGCCTGGGGGCTGCCGTTGGCCAGGCAGCCGGTGCCGTGGCAGACGATGATCTCGGGCCGGTTGGGGTCCTGGCCGGCCTCCAGGCGCTGGCGCAAGGCCTCCAGGTCGGCCGCCGAATTGAGGCGCTCAGCCCACGGCTGGGGGACGGCGCTGATGTTGCTCATGATTTCCTCCTCCCGCCGGGGCCTTAGGCGTCCGCCAGGTTTTTGAGCATCTTGTCGAGCTTCTTGGCGGTGACGCTGGGCTTGTAGGCCTCGTCCACCACCATCACCGGGGCCAAGGCGCAGGCGCCCAGGCAGTTGACCGTGTCCAGGCTGAACTGGAGATCATCGGTGGTGCCGCCGGGCCCCACCCCCAGGCGGCGCTCCAGTTCCTCCACCAGCCGGGGGGCGCCCTTGAGGTGGCAGGCGGTGCCCAGGCAGACCTTGATCTCGTGCTCGCCCTTGGGCTCCAGGCTGAAGGACTGATAGAAGGTGGCCACGGCGTAGGCCTGGCTTAAGGGCACGCCGGTGTGGTCGCAGACCAGTTGCAGGGCCTCGGGTGAAACGAAATTAAAGGCCGCCTGGATGTCCTGCAACAAAAAGATCAGGTAGTCCGGCTGGCCGGGATAGCGTTCGATGATGTCGTCCAGGTCAATGCTGGCTGGTTTCACGTGTCCCTCCACGTTGCTGGGGTGGTTCCGGCGGCCAAACCGGCCGCATCCTTTTGCGCCCTGCCCCACTGCAAGGGGGGGGCCACATGGATAACATCCCGTAATGTAATGCTAAATAATTTTAAGTCCCCCTCGCGCACCCGGGAGGGCTTGGGGAGTGTTTCGGGCCGGAAACGGACCCGGCGGGGAGCTGTGGGGGTATATATCGGAAATATCAGCTAAAGACGGGGGGGGCCGCCCCTGAAACATATGTGAAACGAAATGAAACCATCTGAAACGTCAGGCCAGGCCCAGCTCCCGCATGCGCCGCCACAGGGAGGTGCGGCTCAGGCCCAGCAGCAGGGCCGCCGGGGCCCGGCGGCCGCCGGCCTGCAACAGGGCCGCGCGGATGCGTTCCCTTTCGCCCTCCTCCGGCGGGGCCTGCGGGGCCTGGGAGGACTGCTCCCGCCCTTCCTGGCCCGATCCGCCCTGGAATTCGTCCATGTCCGGCAGGTGCTTGAGGAAGATCACCGGCCCCTTGACGAAGACGAAGGCGTGCTCCAGCACCCGTTCCAGTTCGCGCACATTGCCCGGCCAGGCGTAGTCCATGAGCAGGCGCATGACCTTGGGGTCCAGGGAGCGCACGTCCTTGGCGAAACGGGCGTTGAGCTTGCCCAGGAAGTGTTGCACCAGGGGCGGGATGTCCTGGCGGCGCTGGCGCAGAGGTGAGATGTTCAGGGGCACGGTGCGCAGGCGGTAGTACAGGTCCTCGCGGAAGGCGCCGGTCTTGAGCGCCTGCTTGAGGTCCCGGTTGGTGGCGCTTATGATGCGCGCGTCCATGGGTATGATGCGGGTGCCGCCCACGCGCTCGAAGACCTTCTGCTCCAGCACCCTGAGGAGCTTGACCTGCAATTCCGGCTTGAGCTCGCCGATCTCGTCCAGGAACAGGGTGCCGCCCTTGGCCAACTCGAAGCGCCCCACCTTGGAGCGCACCGCCCCGGTGAAGGCCGCCTTCTCGTGGCCGAACAGCTCCGATTCCAAGAGCGTCTCGGCCAGGGCCGAGCAGTTGACGGCCACGAAGGGGCCGTTGCTGCGCGGCGAGTGGTGATGGATGGCCCGGGCGAACATCTCCTTGCCGGTGCCGCTCTCGCCCTGGATCAGCACGCTGGCCTGGGAGGCCGCCAGGTCGGGCAAGAGCTCGAACAGCCGGCGCATGGGCGGACTGACGCCGATGATGTCGGCGAAGGACTGGCTGTAGGGACTCTCGCCCGACTGCCCGGCCAGGCCGCTCAGAGGGCGGAAGGTCTCCACCGCCCCCAGCACCGAGCCGCCGCGGTCGCGCACCACGCTGCAATTGACCAAGACGCCCAGGCGCGTGCCGTCCTTGTCCAGGATGCGCACGTCCTGGTCCATGCGGTTGACCCCGCTCTCCAGGGTGGTGCGCAGGGGGCAGCCGGCCTGGCACAGGTCGGAGCGGAAAATCTCCCAGCAGTGCCGCCCCAGGACCTCCTGCCGGCGGTAGCCGGTGATCTGTTCGGCGGCCTGGTTGAAGGAGGTGATGCGCCAGCGGGTGTTGATGGTGAAGATGCCCTCGGCCAGGCTCTCGAACAGGCTCTGATAGCCCAGCCGGTGCAGGGCCGGCGGCCCCTCGATCTCCAGCCCAGACTCGCGCAGGGGGCTGAAATCCTCGTCCCGGAAGTTGAGCATCACGCCCATGACCTGGTTGCCCTGGCCATGGACCGGGTTGAGGGAGTAGCGGCACTGGAAGGCCTGCCCCAGCCGGTCTTGGGCCTGGGCCAGGAGCCCCTCCACGGCCTCGCCGCCCAGGGCCGCGTCCAGGCAGGCCTGCACCTCGGCCAGGCTGGGGCCGGCGAAGAGCCGCCCCAGGTCGAAGCCCTCGCCGGGACACAGATCGTCGCCCAGTATCTGGCGGGCGGTCTGGTTGCTGCCCAGCACCCGGCCCGCGCGGTCCAGGGCGATGACGCCCTCGCCCCCCAGGGCCGGGGGCGCGTTCGGGAGCAGGCCCCCCTCGGGGGGGTCGCCAGCGGCCTGGTCGGCCGGCCGGTCATGGCTGGGCGAAGACTCGAGCATGGTAAAAGGCCCGTCCTAAGGTTGGTAAACAACCTACCACCGGCAGGGTATTGTGGCAAGACGGGCCGGGCGGCCGCCGCGAAAAACCGGGCCTCAGCGGTTGCCCAGGATCAAATCCACCTCCTCGTCCTTGAGGAACGACGATATGTTCCAACAGTGGGCGCGCAAATCCTTTTCATCCAGGCCCGGCATGAGCAGCACCATGGCCGTCTCAAGGCCGCGCCCCTTTACCATCTCGGCTATCTGCCGCAGGGCCGGCAGAAGGGCCTGGCCCTGGGATCCATGGGCCTGCTGATAGGTCTGGCATAGCTTATTGACCCGGGCCACAGAGCAGCGCTTGCAGGTTCGGTCTGGTTCCATTTTAACAACCTCAACCGCAGATTTAGAGGTAGCTTCCCATAATTCAGTATAGAGTCATTTTCTATCCCAAATTACAACGATATTGTCGGTAACCTTTTGTCAATTGCTCCCGCGGTAGGCCTGGTGGATGAATCACAAGAGGATGTACCGGCTGTATCGCGAGATGGGGCTCCCGTTGCGGCTGAACGCTCCGGGAAGCGCCCCAGTCTGGTGCGCGGCCAAGTGCGGGCAGCCAGGCGTCCGGGCGAGCATTGGAGCATGGATTTGGTGTCTGAGCGCCTCTTTGACGGCCGCCGTTTCCAGGCTTTAACGAAATGCTTATATTTTGGGCCGGCTTTGGCCCAGTCAGCGGTTATTGGCCGCGCCCCGCGCGCCGATCCTGGCGCGCCTCCCACAGCCCCGTCCCCAGGGGCCAGGTCAACATGGTCACCCCCATGGCCACCACCGCCGGCCAGCCGGCCAGGGCGTAGGCCTGGCCCGACAGGGTGATGCCCGCCGTGCCCCCCAGGTAGTAGAAGAGCACGTAGAGGGAGTTGGCCCGGCCCTGGCTACCGCTCAAGCGGCGGTTGAGGGCCCCGGCCGCCGCCGCGTGCACCGCGAAGAACCCCAGGCACACCCCCGCCAGGCTCAACAGCACCGCCCACAGGGCCGGCACCAGGGACAGGAGCACCGCGCAGGCGAAGAGGGCCGATCCACAGGCCATGGTGACGCCGTTGCCCAGGCGGTTGCTGATGCGTCCGGCCAAGGGTCCGATGACGATGCCCAGCAGGTAGGACAGGTAGAGCATGGTTATGAAGCGGGTGGAGGCGTGGAAGGGCGGGCCTGACAGATAAAAGGGCAGGTAGTTGAAGACCGACGAGAAGACGAAGAAGGCCCCGAAAGCCACTAGGTAGTTGCGCAGTAGGTCTGGCCGCAGCAGCAGTTCCTTGAAGCCGGCCGGCCTCTTGTCCGCGGGCGGGGCCGCCGGCTGGGGCGGCAGCCAGGCCGCGGCGGCCAGGGTGGCCAGGAGCAGCAGCAGCGAGGCCGTGACAAAGGCGTAACGCCAGTGCAGGGGCGGGTGCAGAAAGCCGCCCAAGAGCCGGCCCAGCAGGCCGCCGGCCACCGTGGCCGAGACATAGGAGCCCATGGCCACGTTGAGCCGCTCCAGAGCCAGGCTCTTGGCCAGGTAGGCGGCCAGGCAGGTGGTCAGGGCCGGCAGGAAGAGCCCCTGCACCAGGCGGGCGGCCACCAGGAGGGTCAGGCTGTGGGTGGCCGCGCAGAACAGCCCGGCCCCGGCGATGGTCAGGCCGCCGGCCAGGATCAGGGGGCGCAGGGCCAAGCGGTCGGAGAGCATGCCAAAGGGCAGATTGGCCAGGGCCAGGCCCAGCACCACCGCCGAGACGGTCAACGAGGCCACGGAAGGGCTCACCCCGAACTCCCGCTGCAACACCGGCAGCACCGGCTGGGGCAGGTATATGGTGGTGAAGGCCGCGGCCACCAGGGCGAAGACCAGGCTCAGCCTGGGCTCCTGGCCAGTGGGGACCGCCGCGGCGCCGGCGCCAGCCATTAAGCCTCCCTTGTCTTCCGTGGGGTTTCCCGGCTCCTAACACCCAGGGCTAAAAAATGCAACCCTTCATGATCTTTGGGCGATCCCGGCGCAACTCTTCACAGGCGCTGGCCAACACCGTTTAGTGTAACTATCATTTATAATTGCTAATTTTTTTTCGCGCCCGCGGCAATTACCTTGACTTGCTCCCTTGTTTGTGGCTTATTAATTTGTCTATACATCATATACCATTACACGCCTGTAACCTTAGGTCTCTGGCGGGGGCACCCCCAAGGAAGGACCGCACGGTAGGTTATGAAACACGTTTCCATGATGGAAGAAGGCGCGCCCGATCTTGCCTGGCTGGAGAAATTCCTGGCCCGCGAGGAGCACAACCCCATCCTGGATCCCCAGGCCTGGTCCCGCCTGGAGGATCGCCACGGGCCGGACTTCGCGCGCACGGCTCTGTATATCCTGACCCGCAAGACCTTCGAGCCCGGGCCAGCCCGGCGTTACTGGCGGGGGGTGGTCAACCACCGCCGCGCCCTGCGCGAGGTCCTGGGCCGGGACGTGGGCCTGCGCGCGGCCCTGTGCGACTACTTCGTGAATTTCGAGCCGGCGGTTAAGAGCCCGCTGATCCTGGAGGAGGAAATCTTTGCCCAGAAGGAGCAGACCGCCCTGTGCGACGAGCTGACCGGGCTGTTCAACCGGCGCTTTTTCAACAGCGTGCTGGCCAAGCAGATCGCCGCCAGCCAGCGCTTCGGCCAGGTCTTCTCGCTGCTCATGCTGGACGTGGACTGGTTCAAGCTCTACAACGACCGCCACGGCCATCTGGCCGGCGACCAGGCCCTGGTGGAGATCGCGGGCATTCTGCAAGGCTGCGCCCGCAACATTGACTACGTGGTGCGCTATGGCGGCGAGGAGTTCGCGGTGATCCTGCCCCTGGCCGACAAGGGTCAGGCCCTGGGCGTGGCCCAGCGCCACCGCGAGGCGGTGATGGCCCATCATTTCACGGGCCAGGAGATCATGCCCCAGGGCCGCCTGACCATCAGCCTGGGGGTGGCCACCTTTCCCGACGACGCCAGCGACGCACTCAGCCTGATTCAGAGAGCCGACCTGGCCCTGTACCAGGCCAAGCGCCAGGGACGCAACCAGGTGCGGGCGGCCCATCCCGAACGCCGCCGCCACCCGCGAGTGCCCTTCCAGGTGCCGGTGCGCTACCGTTACCTGGACGCCCACCAGGGCTTCCAGCAGGGGGTGGATGCCCGCCGGCCCCTGGAGCTCATCATCCAGGACCCCAAGCAAAAGCTCGACATCAGAGTGCAGGGCTCGGTGGTGCGCATCGCCCTGGCCCCGGGCCAGGGCAAGGCCCAGACCTACAACCTGGGTGTGTCCTTGCAAGGCGCGCCCCGCCGCCACACCGCCTTCCAAGCCCTGGTGGAAAGCAAGCTCGGCACCATGCAATAAGGGCGGGCAGCACACAAGAGACGGCCCTTCCCCTGACGGGAAAGGGCCGCGTCGTTTTGTGGCGTGGTCTGAGCCGGCGGGGGCCTAGGCCTTGCCCGCCGTCTTGAAGCCCAGGTCAAAGGCCGCCAGGTTGGACTCCAGGAAGCGCTCCTTGCTGTTCTGCCTGATCATCTTCTTGATGGCGGCCACGGGCACCGGCAGATCGCCGGCGGCGAACAAGGCCCCCAGCATGACCATGTTGAGGCTCAGGGGGTTCTTGGCCTGCTCGGCCAGGGCCTGGCCGTCAAAGGCCACCAGGCGCTTGACCTTCTTGGCGATGATGGCCATGGCTGCCTGGGGCTCGGGGTAGGCGGCCTGGCCGATGGCCACGGTGAAGGGCGGCAGGGGCCGGGTGTTGGTGATGACGAGGGTGTCCTTGTGGGCCTTGTTGAGTATGCGCAGGGTCTCCACCGGCTCGAAGCTGACGATGATGTCGGCCTCGGCGTCACTGACGATGGGGCTCTTGGCCTGGCCGATGATCACCGCCGACTCCACCACGCCGCCGCGCTGGGCCATGCCGTGGATCTCGCTGACCACCACCGGCAGGCCGGCGTCCAGGGCCGCCTGGCCCAGGAGGTTGCTGGCCAGCAGGTTGCCCTGGCCGCCCACGCCCACGTTGACGATGCGTTGGGTTTTCATGGTTACCTCCTAGGCCTCGGCCTTGACCGGCAGTATGGCGTTCTCGGGGCAGATCTGGGCGCAGAGCGCGCAGCCGATGCACTGCAAGGCGTTGATCTTGGCCTTGCCGTCCTCGACGAACATGGCCGGGCAGGCCACCTTCTTGATGCAGTCCAGGTGGCCCTTGCACTTGTCCAGGTTGACCGCGAAGGGCTTGCGCGACTTGGGCGCCACCCGGCGGGCAAACAACGGGCAGAGCTCCTTGCTGATGATGACGCTGACGCCCTGGTAGTCCACGGCGGCCTTGATGGCCTCGATGGAGGCGCGCACCTTGAAGGGCTTGATGACCGTCACGTGCTGCACGCCCAGGCCGCGCACCACCCCCTCGAGGTCAATGTGGGTGGTGGGGTCGCCGATCTTGTCGGTCTCCACCCCGGGGTGGGGCTGGTGGCCGGTCATGGCCGTGGTGCCGTTATCCAGGATGACCAGGGTGAAGTTGTGGTTGTTGTGCACGGCGTTGACCAGGCCGGTGATGCCGGAGTGGAAGAAGGTGCTGTCGCCGATGAAGCTGACCACCTTCTGATCCGTGGCCCGGCTGAAGCCACCCGAGGACGACACCGAGGAGCCCATGCAGATCACGAAATCGGCCATGGAGATGGGCGGCAACAGGCCCAGGGTGTAGCAGCCGATGTCCGTGGGGTGGATGGCCGTGTCGCCCACCACCTGCTTGACCGCGTAGAAGGTGGCGCGGTGGGGACAGCCCGGGCACAGGTTGGGCGGACGGTTGGGTAGGGCCGGCAGGTCGTCCAGCTTCAAGGGCTTGGTGGCCTTGTACTTGAGGCCGAAGTAGCCGGCCATCACCTCGCGCACCAGGCGGGGGTTGAACTCATAGGCCCGGCTGAAGAGCTTGGGACCCTTGCCGGCGATCCGCGCCTTGACCTTGTTCTCCTGGGCCAGGGCCTTCAAGGCGTTCTCCACCAAGGGCTCCAGCTCCTCCACCACTAGGACCTTGTCCACGGACTTGAGGAACTTGACCAGGGCCTTCTCGGGCAGGGGCCAACTGAAGCCCAGCTTGAAGACCTTGACCTGCTTGGCCGCGTCCAGGTCGGCCACGGCGTCCATGACGTAGTTGTAGGCCACGCCGCCGGCCACGATGCCCAGCTTGCCCTTGCCGGTGACGAAGTTGAGGCTGGACTGCTCGCTGATGGCTTGGGCCTGGTCGTAGACTTTCAGTAGCTTAAGATGAAGTTGCCGGCTCACCGCCGGCACCGTGACGTACTGGAAGGGGGACTTCTTGAACTGGGCCTGGGTCTTGACCTTGCCCAGCTTGTTGAAGGTCACGGCCTCACGGGCGTGGTTGACCCGGGTGGTGGTGCGCAGCATCACCGGCACGCCCAGTTGCTCGCTCAGATCGAAGCCGTAGACCGTGCACTCCTTCAGCTCGGCCGGGCCGCTGGGCTCCAGCATGGGCAGGCCGCTCAGGCGGGCGTAGAAGCGGTTGTCCTGCTCGTTCTGGCTGGAAAACAGCGAGGGGTCGTCGGCGGTGAGCAGCACCATGCCGGCGTTGACCCCCGTGTAGGCCAGGGTCATCAGGGGGTCGGCGGCCACATTGACGCCCACGTGCTTCATGGTGCACAGGGTGCGCAGGCCGGCCACCGCCGCGCCGGCGGCGCACTCCAGGGCCACCTTCTCGTTGGTGGAGTACTCGAAGTAGTACTGCACCGCCTCGGGGCTTTCCTTGCGCAGGCGGTACAGGGTGTCGGGCACCTCCGAGGAGGGCGTGCCCGGATAGCAGGTGGCGAAGGCCACCCCCGCCTCCAGGGCCCCGCGCACGATGGCCTCGTTGCCCAGCAGCAGGTGGGATTTGCCGCCACCAGGGGTCAGGAGTCTGTCCATGCTTCTCTCTCCAGCCAAGGTCTAGGGATGGCTATCAGCTTGCTTGGCGCCGCCGGCCCCTTGGGGCCCCTGGCGGCCCTGGCCAGGGCCAGCCTGTAGTTATAAATTAGCTACATAGTGGCTAAAGTTATTTAGACGCCCGGCCGGGCGCCTGTCAAGGACAAATCTGTCGAAAACCGGGCCGCCAGGTTGTGATATTGGGCACTGGCGCCCGCAAAAAGGCCGATCAGGCCCTGCCCAGCAACTGACGCACGGCCTGGCTGGCGCGGTCAATCTGGTCCTCGGTCAGAGCCAGGCCCGAGGGCAGGTACAGGCCCCGCCGGCCGGCATCCTCGCTGACGGGGAAGGAGCCGCGCAAATCAGGCAGGCCCGGCCGGGTGCCGTCGTAGACCGGCTGCTGGTTCAGCGGCAGGAAGAAGGCCCGACTGTCCACGCCCAGGGCCTTGAGGTCGGCCATGAACTGGTCGCGGTCGCGGTCCGGCGGCAAGAGCAGGCCGTACATCCACATCACGGGCTCACAGCCGGGCCGGTAGCGGCCCCAGTACAGGGTCAGTTCGTCCAAGTCGGCCAGGTTGTGGTTGTAGCGGTCGCCGATGGCCGCCTTGGCTGTCTTGATGGCCTCCAGGCGCTCCAGTTGGGCCAGGCCCAGGGCGGCCTGGATGTTGGTCAGGCGGTAGTTGTAGCCCAGCTCGTGGTGCTCGAAGCGTTTGGGGCCGTGGGCCAGGTTGCGCAACAGGCGCAGACGGCCGGCCAGATCGGCGTCGTCGGTCACCACCATGCCGCCCTCGCCGGTGGTGATTAGCTTGTTGGCGAAAAAGCTGAAGCAACCCAGGTCGCCCAGGCCACCCAGCACCCGGCCCTGGTAGCTGGCCCCGTGCACCTGGGCCGCGTCCTCAATGACCCTGAGCCCGTGGCCGCGGGCCAGTTCCAGCAGGGGGTCCATGTCGGCCGGGTGGCCGTACATGTGCACCGGCATGATGGCCTTGGTGCGGGGCGTGATGGCCGCCGCCACCCGCCTGGGGTCCAGGCACAGGGTGTCGGGTTCCACGTCCACCAGGACCGGCCTAGCGCCGCTTTGCTGAATAGCGTTGGCCGTGCTGATGATGGAGAAGGCCGGGGCGATCACCTCGTCCCCCGGTCCCAGGCCCAGGGCCACGCAGGCCAGGTGCAGGGCCGTGGTGCCGTTGCTGCAAGCCACCCCATCGAAGCGCTCCAGGAACTGGCCGGCCGAGCTGATCCAGCCGGTGTCCAGGCACTGGTTGACGTACTGGGACTCGCGGCCGGCCAAGAGCGGCTCGCAGACCGGTATGAAGGGCGGGGCGCTCATTTCTGGTCCGCGAACAGGTAGTGCTTTTCCTGGGTGCCCATATAGGGGCCCTGCTTGATCTCGATCATCTGGCAGCGCTCCAGGACCTTGAAGCCGTGGGGCGCCCCGCACAAGAGCACCAGGTCGCCGGGTTCCAGCACTACCTGGGCCAGGGGGCTCTTGTCCTGGTGGAACAGTTCCACCATCAACCGGCCCGAGCGGACGAAGAGCACCTCGCCGGTCTGGGTGACCTGGCGGGGCGAGGGGTTGTGCAAGTGGGGTGAGATTACCCGGCCGGCCGGGTTGTCCATGTAGGCCAACTGCTGGGTCAGGTCGTCCGGGGTGAGGAAGTGCACCCCCGGTCCCAGGTCGGCCTGGTGGCGCAGCACCAAGGCCACCAGACGGCCCTGGTCCTCGAATCGTTCCACCGCTTGATCCATGCTCATCATCCCCATGTATGGACAGGTCCAGGCCCCGGCGGCGCGCATCGCCAGCGCGGAAGCCGATTATAGTCCCCCGGGGCTGGGGTTGTCCAGGCCAGCGGGGTGGCGTGCCCGCCACGGGGCAGAACGGGTCGGGCCAGGCCGCCGCGCCAAAGCGGCCGATGCCCCTGTGCCCCTCCCTCGGCCACGCCACCACCTTGTTTTTCCCTATTTTGTTCCTATGTTTTATTCATCAGGAAGGAGGCGCGTCATGCCCGAAAATCGAGTTGAGTTGGGTGTTTTAAATCTCCGGCAGATAGTGCAGTGGCTGGGTCTGCCGCCGCGTATGCAGTTGGTCAAGGAGGGCGTGGACGCCTCGGAGGAACTTTACCGCCAGTTGGCCGCGCGCCTGGCCAGTGCCCACCTGGGCTCCGTGGGGCTTTTGTTGACGCAGAGCGGAGATGACCGCTACGAGGTGGACGTGAGACCGGAAGCCGAATGGCGGGACGCGGCCTATTACCTGGGCCACCTGGCCAATTTGCAGGCCGGCCGCTTGGTGGTCAACGACCCCGAGGAGATGCTGCGCAGGGATGCCCTGAGCGGCCATGCGCGGGAGTATGCCGACTACCGCCAGGCGGTGCTGGGCCATCTGTACCTGCTGGCCGTGCCGCCGGAGAATCAGGGCGAGCAGGCGCCGGCCCGGGCCTTCCGGGCGGCCCTGGAGGCGGCCCTGGAGGTGGAAAAGGCCAGGCACGCGGCCTGATTTCACAGCCCTGGCCGAAACCAGGCCGCCAAGGTGGCGGGCGTAACCAAATTGTGTTTTAGAGGGTGACAAATTTGAATTTTTTAATCGAGGAGCGATAATTACCAAATCGTGGGACATAGTAAGCGTTGCCCCTGAGTATCATATATATTTGATTGATATTTGCGATATGGCCTCCGCGAAATGGTTCGCCCCTGGCGCACGAAAGAGGCATACTTTTTGCATCTTGACTGTATAAGAATGTAGAATATGCCATGCCCGGTTGTGAATGGTTTGCTATAATTTTTATCACAAGGGCACCGCAGAGACATCAAGGAGGACGCCATGAACAACCTGAGGAACCTGCTTTTGCGAATGGCCATCCTGGTCTGCCTGCTGGCCCTGCCCACGGCGGCCCTGGCCTCCACCATCGAGTTCGCCGGCACCCCCGATGACAAGGGCGTGCACCTGCACAGCCAGGGCCGGGTCAACTTCCAGTGGGTGCCGGTGACTGGCAGCAGCGGCGCGCCCGGCGACCCGGTCAACAACGAATACTGGGGCGCCAACGACCTCAGGGTCTTCGACGCCATCGGCCGCACCTTTGGGGCGCCCGGCTACCAGTTGCAGGCCGGCGACTCCTTCAGCGGGCTCAACTACAACCTGGCCATGTGGTTCGACCGCACCTACCTGCCCAACATAGAGTCTAAGAACCAGACCCCCACGGGCTACACCACCTGGGACTTCAGCGCCAACCTGCACATCACATCCATCAGCTTCCCCGACGCCTACCACATGGTCATCGGCGGTCAGATCACCAATATGCTCAACCGCCTGACCGGCTCGGCCGTGCTCAGCGACCTGGCCGCCGCCCAAGCGGTGGACTTCACCATCAACATCGTGGGCAACAGCCGCACCCCCGAGGGCGGCCTGCTCTACGCGCTCAACTCCAGCGACAAGTCGGCCTGGGGCAATATAAGCGGCAGCCTGGTCCCCGGCGGCGGGGCGGCGGTGCCCGAGCCCGGCAGCCTGCTGCTCTTCGGCTCGGCCGCCGGCCTGCTGGGCTGGTGGCGCCGACGCCAGCAAAAGACCAGGGAGGCCGCGGCCTAGACCCGCAGACGGTTGATCCACAGCCCCAGGGGCTGGCCATTCAGGGAGCGGCTGAACACCTGCCCGAGCAGGCGGCTCAGCCGCTCCTGGTGCTCCGGGGGCACGGGCAGGCCGGGCAGGTTCTCGCAGACGGCCAGTCCCTGGCCGCCGCCTTGGCCCAGGCTGGCCAGGACCCGGGGCAAGGGTCCCCAGCCGCCGCCGGCGTTCACCTGCTCCACCAATTGCAAGAAGACCGTGTCCACCGTGACCCACCAGGGGTCCTGGCTGGCGGCGCCGCCCGGCTGGCAACGGGTGAGGGAACACATGACCCGGCAGGCCAGGGGCCGGGCCAAGTAGGCCGCGCACAGGCCGCCGCGCAGCAAGGGGCAGGTGTCGCCGGGGCCGGGGCCGGGGTCGGCGGGCGGCTCCTGGCCGGCCAGGCACGCCCTCGCCAGGGCGTTGTGGGTGCAGGCCGGGCCAGGCGTGGCCGGCGCCCGCGCCGCCAGGGCCAGCAGGTCGTGCTGGCCAGTAGCGGTCAGTTCCTCGGCCAGCAGGCCGGCCTCCAGGGTGGTCAGCAGCACCCGGTCGCTGCAACAGACATGGCAGCCCGGGGCGCAGGCCAGTGAGCGCGTCTCGGCCACCTCCCCATAGGCCCGCCAAAGCTCCCGCAACACCAGCCTGGCCCTGGCCTGGCGCCCTTCGTCCCTACCCGTCATGTTAGCGCTCTCCGATCAAGTGCCCTGCCCCGCCCGCGCCGGCCCCGGCCGGTCCGGCCCTGGCAAGTTGACAGTAACTGGCGGCCAATTTATACTCAAGTAAGAAAACCATTCGTAACTAGGCCCCAATTCCTGGCTGCCCGCTGACGCCGCCAACCCTTCGAGGACGGCCCATGATCACCATAAAACCTCCCCGCCAGCGCGAAATCGCCTGCGCCAAGTGCAAGCGGGTGTTCAAGACCAGTCTCCTGGGCGTGGCCTACTGCCCCTATTGCCGCCACCCCAACAAACTGGAGCCGGGCTTCAGCCCCACCAGATAGCCTTGTGAATAGCCCCCTGGCTCCGACGGGAGCCATCAGCCTTAGCCAGGGCCACAGCGTCACCCGGCTCGTCATGGGGGCCGAGGCACTCGGCCCGCCCAGGGAAGGGCCAGCCGCATGAATCAGGCTATCAGCACCATCGAGGTCTCCGCCCCGCCCAACCTCTACCCTGGCTTTGTGCACTTTTCCCTGCGCTCCCTGGTGCCGGCCAGCCGCTGCCCCTGCGCCCTGCGCCTGGAGGCCTACCACTCCGCCAGCCAGCGCCTGCGCCTGGTTATGGCCCAGGAGGCCGGCGCCCGCCTGGATGGGTCCTGGCTGGCCCGCCTGCTGCAGGCCGGCTTACACCATGCCTACATCCAACAAGACGACCTGGAGCGCCTCGAGGAATACCTGCGCGCCCAGGCGGCGCGCCTGACCCAGAATGCCGGCCAGGACCGCGACCTGCAATACTGCCTGATCTATGAGCAGGCCCTGTGCGCCATCAAGACGGCCATGCTGGAGCCGCGCAACGGCCGCCGCCTGGCCCAGGGCGTGGCCACGGTGCGCCAGGTCATCGAGCGGATATGGCGGGACGACGGCGCCCGCCAGGGGCTCCTTAAGGTCATGACCAGCGATGGACGCCTGGCCAAGCACTGCCTCAACGTCTGCCTGTTGGGGGTGGGCCTGGCCCGCGGCCTGGGCTGGCCAAACCAAAGGGCCGAGAACCTGGGCGTGGCCCTGTTCTTCCACGACCTGGGCCTGGCCGAGCAGGACCGCGAGAGCCGCGACTGCTCCCCCGAGCTACCCGACGACGCCAACCCCACCCTGCGCGAGCATCCCCAGCTTTCCCGCGACTTCTTGGGCCAAGTGCCCGACCTGGCGCCGGAGGTCCTGGACACGGTGCTCAACCACCACGAGAACCTGGACGGCAGCGGCTACCCCCGGGGCCTGGACGGCCAGGGGCTGTCCCCGGCCTCCCGTCTGGCCCGGGTGGTGGATTTCTACGAAAGCTCCACCGCCGGCCGGGGGTGCTGTCCGGCCTTGACACCATTCGAGGCCTTGAGCCTCATGCGCCGAGAGATGAAGGCCAAGCTGGACCAGGACCTCCTGGAAAGCCTGGTGCGCTTCCTGGGCCACGGCTAGTCTTCTTTGACCCCCGCCTTGGCCTTTGGTTGACAGGCCTCGGCCCCAGGAACTATCCTGTGAACAAGGACGATCCCCATGGCGCAAAGGAGGTTGGCATGAAGGCTGGCATCGTCTTCACGGGCACCGGTCCCATTTTGGTCCTCACCAGTTACCCCTCGTTTGAAGATCCCAAGTTCGTCGAGAAGCTGGCCCGCAAGGGGATCATCAAGTTCGTGGCCTATGAGCTGGACGTGGAGCTGGTGCGCAAGCGCTATGGGCAGCATTTCCAGGTGATACTGACCGACCTCAAGCAGGATGACGATCTGCGGGTCCTGGATTACAACGGCCACAACGTGTTTTACAACTTCTCCTTCAAGGACTGGGGCCCTCCCATCCTGCACGAATAGCCCCCGGCCAGACACAACGGCGCCCGCACACGCGCTTTGGTGGCCAGCGCCTGCGTCCGGTGGGACGCGGGCGCTGGTTTTGTGGTGTTGCCAGGGCGCATATGGCCTTGGCCCCTTGACCGCCCCCGTGGCCAATGTTATGGTGGCCCATAAAGGGAGGAACGGACCATGGCCGGCCGCGGTGTACGATTTAGCGGTTTCCTTTATTACCGCTCTTAGGCTTGTCCGCCGGCGCCGATCCCCGACCCACAACCAAAAGCAAGACCCCGGCCGCGGACAACCCCACAAAGTTGCCGCGGCCAGTTCATTTCGCGCCCACCCTAGGAGGTCTTCATGCCCGTCGCCAACAAGATCGGTCAATTCATCGAGCGCTCCAGTTGGATTCGCGCCATGTTCGAGGCCGGCGCCAAGCTCAAGGCCGAAAAGGGGGCTGACAACGTCTATGACTTTTCCCTGGGCAACCCCAACCTGGAGCCGCCCGAGGCCTTCTACCAGGTGATGGCCCGCCTGGCGGGTGACCGCCATCCCGGCCTGCACGCCTACATGCCCAACGCCGGCTACCCGGCCGTGCGGGCCAAGGTGGCCAAATACCTAGAAGGCCTGCACGGAGTGGCCTTTGGCGAGGCCGAGATCATCATGACCGTGGGCGCGGCCGGGGCGCTGAACTGCGTGCTCAAGGCCCTGGTGGACCCCGGCGCCGACGTGGTGGTGCCCACGCCCTACTTCGTGGAGTACGACTTTTACCTGGACAACCACGGCGGCACCGTCACCCGGGTGCCCACCCGGCCGGACTTCACCCTGGACGTGCCGGCCATCGCCGCCGCGGTCGGCGACAAGACCTGCGCGGTGCTCATCAACAACCCCAACAACCCCACGGGCGCGGTCTACCCCGAGGAGCAGATCAAGGATCTGGCCAGCGCGCTCACCGACATCGGCCAGCGCCGGGGCCGGCCGGTGTACCTCATCAGCGACGAGCCCTACCGCCAGGTGGTCTACGAGGGCGTGGCCGTGCCCAGCATCTTCAAGCACTACCCCCAGAGCATCCTGGTCACCAGCTTCTCCAAGAACCTTAGCCTGCCCGGCGAGCGCATCGGCTACCTGGCCCTGCACCCCGAGATCAGCGACAAGCCTCAACTGTTGGCCGGCATGACGCTCGCCAACCGCATCCTGGGCTTTGTCAACGCCCCGGCGGTCATGCAACTGGCGGTGGCCGAGCTGTTGGACCAGGTGGCCGACGTGAGCCAGTACGCCAGGAAGCGCGAGCTGATCTGCCAGGTGCTCGACGCCGCCGGCTACAGCTTCAACAAGCCCATGGGGGCCTTCTATGTCTTCCCCCAGAGCCCCATACCCGACGACGTGGCCTTCGTGCGCGCCGCCCAGGAGGAGAACCTTCTGCTGGTGCCGGGCTCGGGCTTCATGGGGCCGGGCTATTTCCGCATCGCCTTCTGCTGCTCCGACCAGACCATCGAGCGCTCGGCCCCGGCCTTCAAGCGGGTGCGCGCGAGGTTTTAACCAGGTTGCGCTCGAACCAATAGCTCGATCGCAGCCTGGTTTGCGGGCCAGGGATGGCCCGCTGGGCGCGCCAGCGCCCGGGAGGCCGGG
>JACQYR010000185.1 GCA_016208115.1 Desulfarculus sp. | reverse complement strand
GCCCTCTTGTGCTTGTGTCACCCGCCCGGGGCTGATCCCCAGGGCCTGGCCCAGGCCCTGGCCCTGGGCGCGGACCTGCCCCTCTGGCTGGGCACCCAGCAACAGGCCCGCTGGCGGGCCTCCCGGGACTGGCTGGAGGGCCTGCGCCCTCTGGTCCGCCGGCGGCAGCCGGCGCAATTGCTGGAATGTCTGGTGGAGTCCACGGACCTGTTGCCTGTCTGGCTGGGCACCTGGGGTGGCGAGCAGCGGGCGGCCAACCTGCGCAAACTCATCGAGCTGGCCCGCGACCCCCGCCTGTCCGGGGCGGGGGTGGCCGACTTCACCCGGCGCCTGCAGGAAATGGTGGACCAGCCCCCGGAGGACGCCCAGGCCGCGCTGATGGGCGAGGAGGCCCCGGTGGTGCGCCTGATGACCATCCATCAGGCTAAGGGGCTGGAATTCCAGGTGGTGGCCCTGGCGGACCTGGCCTTCAGGCCCCGGCACACCGCCCCTCTGCTGGGGCCGGGCGGGGTCATGGGCCAGAAGGCGCCGGACCCCTTGGGCGGCCCGGCCCGGCCCACGCCCCTGTCCCAGGCCTTGCTGGCCCGCCAGCGGGCCGTGGAGGAGGCCGAGGCCGCCCGCCTGTTCTACGTGGCCGTGACCCGGGCCAGGGAGCGCTTGGTCTTCTGCCTGCACGGCGCGGCCGCCCCTGACCAGGGCTACTGGGGCCGCTGGGTGGGGCAATACGTGCTGCCCGACCCCCTGGCCCAGGTCATCCCCGCGCAAAATCTGGAACTGGCCCCTGGTTCAGCCACGGCGCCGCCAGCCTTGCCGGCCCCCGTCGAGGCCGGGTCAGGCCCCCAGGACCGGCAGGCCCAAGAGATCATCCAGCGTTGCCTGCGCCCCCAGCCGCCGGCCCTGGCCCTGGTGAGCGAGTCGGTCAGCGGTTTGGAGGACTGGCTGGCCTGCCCCCGGCGCCATTTCTTCACTCGGCGCCTGGGGCTGGACACCGCCTGGCTGGCCCCCGCCGGCCAGGGCGGGTCGGGGCTGGGTGGCGCGGGGGCCACCGCCTTGGGCAGCGCCGTGCACCGGGTGCTGGAGATTACCGACCTGGCCCAGGGACCGGCCGGCCTGGAGCCTGCCCTGGCCAGCTTGGACCTGGCACCGGAGTTGGCCGGCCAGGTGCATCTTCTGGCCGCCGGCTGGTGGGATTGTGGCCTGCCCGGGCTGCTGGCCGCCGCTGGTCCGGGGGAGCTGGCCCGCGAGCAGGGCTTTTGTCTGTTGTTGCCAGGCCAGCCTGGCGGGCCGGACGTGGAATTGATCGGCGAATTCGACCTGTTGGTCCGCCCGGCCCAAGGCCCGGCCCTGCTGGTGGACTACAAGGTGACCGCCGAGGTGGCGCCCGACAAGTACCGCGCCCAGATGGCCATCTACAGCCTGGCCCTGTGGCGGGGCCAAGGCGCCCAGGGACCGCCGCCCCGCGCCTTTTTATGCTATCTTGCCCAGAGCGGGGCGCGGCTGGTGGAGGTAAGCTTCACTCCAGAGCAATTGGAGCGCTGGCAAGGGCGGGTTTTGCAGGCGGGCCGGGCCATGGCCGCCTCGCAGGTCCAGGCGCGGCCCCTGGACCTGCCGGCCGGTGAGGGCTGCCTGCCCCAGGCCTGCGCCCTGGCCCGGGCCGGGCTGTGTGCGGGGGCGGGGCCGCAAGGGGCTGATGTGAAGTTTTAGCTGGCAACATGAGTTATCGCAAGGTTACGCCGGGAGGATCGCACATGGCCGAGGTTTTGGACGAGCGCGCCAAGCAACGCCTGCGCCTCAGGCGCAGCCTGCTGGCCCTGGCCGGGGCCGTGATCTTTGCCAACTTGTTGTTTGCCAGCCACCTGCTGGGCTTCTTCCGGGGCAGCGACACCCAGTTCGTGGTGTTGATAACCTGCATCGTGGGGGGGGCCATGGTGACGCCCCTGCTGATTCTGGGCGGCTACAACCTGCGCTTGCCCGATCCCGCCCTGACCATGCCCCAGATCGTCATCGCCACCCTCATCGCCTTCACCTCCATATACTTCCTGGACCAACTGCGGGCCGTGTTCCTGATGGTCTACCTCACGGTGATGATCTTCGCGGCCTTTAGGCTCAAGCTGGCCGGGTTCTTTTTCATCACCGCCATGGCCCTGACCTGCTACGGCATGGTCATCATGCTGTTGTTGCACTACCACCCCCAGGTGATTGACCTTAAGGCCGAGATGGTGCGCTGGGCGGGATTCGCCTTCACCCTAGGCGGGTTCTCGCTCTCGGGCTCCGATCTGAGCGAGTTGCGGCGCCGGGTTTCCCGCCAGAACAAGGAACTGAGCGCCGCCCTCATGACCATCAAGCAGCAGGCCATTACAGACGAGCTGACCGGGGCCTTCAACCGCCGGCATATCCTGGAGATTCTCAGGTACCAGAAGAATCTGGCCGACCGGGGCAAGTACTCCTTCGTGGTCTGCTACGCCGACCTGGACCATTTCAAACGGGTCAACGACCACTTCGGCCACAACGTGGGCGACATGGTGCTGCAAAGGTTCGCCCAACTGACCAAGGACGCCATCCGCGAGGTGGACTTCGTGGCCCGCTTCGGGGGCGAGGAGTTTTTGTTGGTCATGGTGGACAGCACCCTGGAAAACGCCGCCAAGGCCATGGAGCGGGTGCGCCAGGGCATACAGGAGTTCAGCTTCGGCGACATGGCCCCGGGCCTGGGCATCAGCGTGTCCCTGGGCGTAACACCCTACCACCACGGTGAAAGCATAGACAAGCTCATCAGCCGGGCCGACGAGGCCCTGTACCAGGCCAAGAAGGACGGCCGCAACCGGGTGGTGGTCAAGGAATGATGGAGTTCGCGGCGGTCCTGTTTGACATGGACGGCGTGATCCTGGACTCCATGAGCCAGCACGCTAAAGCCTGGCAGGAGGTGCTGGCCGGGCAGGGGGTCCGGGTGCCCCTGTCCTTCATCCTGGAGAACGAGGGCGCCCTGGGCGTGGACGTGTTGCGGCGCTTTTTGGAGGAGCACGGCGCCGCCCAGAACCTCAAGCCTCTGGGGCCCGAGCGGGCCTCGGCCGGCATGGCCCGGCTATTGGACCAGCAGGCCAGCCTCTACCTGGAGCGCCACGCCGGGAGGGTGCGCCCCTATCCGGGGGTGCGGCGGGTATTGGCCGGGCTCAAAAGGGCTCGCGTGCCGGCGGCCCTGGTGACCAGCTCCCGCCGCTCCCTGGTGGAGCGTTGCCTGCCCGGCGAGATACGCCAGGGCTTCAGCCTGGTAATCAGCGCCGAGGATGTCAGCCGGCACAAGCCCCATCCCGATCCCTACCTGGCCGCCGCCCAAGGCCTGGCCCAGGACCCCCGGCAATGCCTGGTGGTGGAGAACGCGCCGGCCGGCATCGCCGCCGCCGCCGCCGCCGGGGCCACCTGCTATGCCCTGTGCACCACCCTGCCGCCAGAGCAATTGGCCCAGGCCCAGGCCATCTTCAGCGACCTGGAGCGCCTGGCCGGGCATCTGGGCCTGCTGGACTGACTACCAATATGCAATCAAAGCCATCCATGGCTTTGATTGCTGACCGGCCGGGCAAAAACGTGGTTTTGCCCGGCCCGCCGCGCCTTGGGGACCCCAGGCCCTCCTTGACTGGCCGATCAGCGCCAGGCTACCATTTAGTAGAAGGGCACAAACAGCGCGCCCGCCACGGCTTGTCCGGGCGCGGCCAGCCGAAGTCATCCAGCCAAGGAGGGCCTTATGAGTGACGACTCTCCCACTTCACCCGTTGTACGCCCCATGGCCCCCCATGACCTGTCTAGGATTATCGAGATAGACATAAAGGTCTTGGGCAAACCCAGGCCCGAATACTGGGAGATGAAGCTCGATCTGGTGCGGAAGCGCTCGCAGGTTTCCTCCCTGGTGGCCGAGCTGGAGGGCAAGGTGGTGGGCTTCATCATCGGCGGGGCCAGCCGCTGGGAATATGGCGTTCCCGAAAACATCGGCTGGATAGACACCATCGGCGTGGACCCGGCTTACCAGAGAAAAGGCCTCGCCAAGGTGCTGTTCAGTGAAATGGCCAAGAGCCTGAAGCAATCGGGCGTGGACACCATCTACACCTTCGTGAAGCGGCGCGACTGGAAGATGCTGAAATTCTTCAACGGCATAGGCTTCCAGGAAGGCGACATGAGGAACCTGGAGCTGGATATCAGATAGAGCCCAGGGGGCAGGGCAGGGGGGCTTGGGGGTCGTCCCCGGGGTTCACTCCAGGTGGCAGGCCGCCAGCTCGGTCTGGTTGCGGCCGCTGGTCTTGGCCCGGTACAGGGCCTCGTCAGCCTGGCTGAGCAGGGTGTCGGCCCGCACCTCCGGGGGCTGGTCCTGGCTACAGGTCACTCCGGCGCTGATGGTGATGCTCAGCCGCAGGCGGCCGAACTGGAACTCGGACTCGGCCACCTGGCAGCGCAGGCGCTCCACCAGGGCCACGGCGTCCTCCAGGTTGGTGTTGGGCAGCACCAGGCAGAACTCCTCCCCGCCGTAGCGCCCCACCAGGTCATAAGCCCTTAGGCTGGCCTTGAGCATGCCCGCCAACTGCACCAGCACCTGGTCGCCGCACAGGTGGCCGTAGGTGTCGTTGACCTTCTTGAAGTGATCCACGTCCAGGATGGCTAGGGACAGGGCCTGGCGGTTGCGCCGCACCAGGTTAAGCTCCTGGGACAGGCGGTCGAACAAATGCCGCCGGTTGGCCACCTGGGTCAGGTGGTCGGTCTGGCTCATCTGCTCCAGGCGCTTGGTGGATTCCTCCAGGCGCTCCTGGTACATCACGGTGTCGGTGTGGTCCATGATGGAGACGCACACGTGGTCCACACGGCCCTCCGGCCCGCGCAAGGGCGCCAACACCGCGTTCTGCTGCATGAATTCATAACGGTTTTGCAGATAGTTGGCTGCCGGGAACGGAAAGAGGAAGCGGTGCAGGCGCTGGGAGAAGAAGGCATAGTTGCCCAGCTTGAACACGCTCTCCACCTTCCAGACAAAGCCCTTCTTGACCAGCTCGGGATATATCTCGGTGATGACCCTGCCCAGCACCCGCTCGCGCTCCAGGCGGCTGTGCTGCTCCATCCAGCGGTTCCACAACAGCACCCTCAGTTCCCGGTCCAGCACGATCAGACCCTGGGTCAGGGCATCCAATATCTGCTCGTAGGCCAAGCACCTCTCCCGCGGAAACGGGCCGGGGCCGGGTGCCCCGGCTGGCGTATCGGGTCGGGAGGGGCTCTCCCCGGGCCGGTCTGCGCCGCTCCCGGTGGGAGCTTGCTTTTCTGGTGGCTGTCCCTTCAACCCAGCATCCTTTCCAGGAAGATGTCCACCTCGCGGTACAGCCATTGCAAGCAGTCCTCGGGCAGGAGAACCAGCAGGTAGCCCATCACCGCCCGCTGGTCCACCCTGAACTTGGTGTGAATGAGCAGGGCGTCGCCGGGCCGCGCGCGCAGCATGTCCTGCAAGTATGCGGAATGAATGTTTTCCATCAGCACGGTGGGAGGGCTGAAGGACAGGTTGGTCTGCAACAAGTCGGCGAACTGGCCCAGGCAGGCCCCGATCACCACGTTGCCCACCTCCAGGAGAGCCTCCATCTCCAACTGGCCCATCTCCAGGGCCGGTTGGAAGCCGGCGTCCTCGTCCAGCATCGCCACCAGCTCGCGCCCGGCCAGGCACGGCAGGGCCAGCACCGCCTCGCCGAAGAACTCCCCCCGGAAGCCCTGCTGGACCAGGCTTACCTCCTCGGCACCCTCCATGACCTTGATGAGGTAGTCCAGTATCTCCTCGGTGCGGATCACCAGCACGTCGGGCACGCTCAGCTCGATGCGCACCCCCAACAGGTCGGCCAGGGAGGACATGGACCGGCCGAAGCCGATGTTTATCATCTCCTGGAGGGTGTCGCGGCGCTCCTCGGTAAGGTCGGTCATGGGCAGTAGCGTTCGAGAACCTGCCGCAAGACCTCGGCCTTGGGCGGCTTGGGGATGACCTGTAGGGCGCCCAGCTCCATGACCTTGGCCTGGCTGCTGGATTGGATGTCGGCCGTGACCACCACCACCTGGGCCTGGGGGTCCATCTGCTTGAGGTGGGCCAGGGTCTCGAAGCCGTCCATGCCTGGCATGGTCAGGTCCAAGAGGACCAAGTCGGCCCGGGCCTCTTGGTACAGCTTGAGGCATTCCAGGCCGTTGCCCGCCTCGCGGATGTCAAAGGGACCGGGCGGCAGCAACTTGCGTATGATTTTGCGCGAGATGGGTGAGTCATCAACTATCAAGAGGGCTCGCAAGGTCAGGCCTCCCCATGGCTCCACCAAGTCTTGTTGTCCGCCAGTTGTCGTTGGTGGCCGCCCCCCACCTGGCGGTCGTTTATCCAATATACAGCGGACGGCCTGGCAATGAAAAGACCATTGGCACAATTTTTCCAAAAAGATTGGCCGCTCCTAGACAAGGCCCAAGACAGGGTCCGGGTCAATTTGGGCCTTAATTTACCAAGTTGTAGCAGGGGAGCACCCGCCGGGCAAGAAACGTTGTTCACACCGGCCCCCAACCGCCCCACAGGTTAACCACATATGTGAAATAGTATCTATATCGCCTAGGTGGCTAGCCAAAAAAGCCCTCCCCGGCACTAGGTCCGGGAAGGGCTGCCATAACCCCAATTCGTGCAAATGTGACTACATACTAGCCCAGGCGCTCACTCAAAGGCAAGGGCCGTAAGAGGCAGGGCCGTAAGAGGCTAGGGCGGTCGGTTACCCCAGCCTCTTGCCCAACTCCTCCATCTGGCGTTGCAGGCGCGCCGGCAGGCGGTCGCCGAACTTCTGGAAGTGCTTGGCGATGTCGGGCAACTCCGCCCGCCAGGCCTGCGTGTCCACCTTGAGGAGCTCGGTCAGATTCTCGGCGGGCAGGTTCAGGCCCTGCATGTCCAGGTCCTGGGCCAGGGGTAAGAGGCCGATGGGGGTTTTCTGGCCTTGCACCTTGCCCTCCACCCGCTCGCACATCCACTTGAGCACCCGGCTGTTGTCGCCGAAGCCCGGCCACAGCCATTTGCCCTCGGCGGTCTTGCGGAACCAGTTGACATAGAAGACGCGGGGGGCCTTGTCTCCCAGGCGGTCGCCCATGTTGAACCAGTGCTGGAAGTAGTCGCCCATGTGGTAGCCGCAGAAGGGCAGCATGGCAAAGGGGTCGCGCCTGAGGTTGCCCACGGCGCCGATGTTGGCGGCGGTGGTCTCCGAGGCGGCGGTGGCGCCCATGAAAACCCCATGGTCCCAGCCATAGGCCTCGGTGACCAGGGGCACCACGCTGGCCCGCCGGCCGCCGAATATGAAGATGTCAATGGGCACGCCCTCGGGCTTCTCCCAGTCCGGGCAGATGATGGGGCACTGGGAGGCCGGAGCGGTGAAGCGGGCGTTGGCGTGGGCCGCCGGCTCCTTGCTGGCCGGGGTCCAGTCGCGGCCCTTCCAGTCTATGGCGTGGTCCGGCGGCGGACCGTCCATCATCTCCCACCACACGTCGCCTTCGTCGGTGATGGCGCAGTTGGTGAAGATTGCGTTTTCCTTGATGGAATCCATGGCCATCGGGTTGGAGCCGTAGGAGGTGCCCGGCGCCACCCCAAAGAAGCCGGCCTCGGGGTTGATGGCGTAGAGACGGCCGTCGGGACCGATGCGCATCCAGGCGATGTCATCGCCCACGCACTCGCATTTCCAGCCCGGGATGGTGGGCAAGAGCATGGCCAGGTTGGTCTTGCCGCAAGCCGAGGGGAAGGCGCCGGTGATGTGGAACTGGCGCCCCTCGGGGTTGGTCAGGCGCAGGATGAGCATGTGCTCGGCCATCCAGCCTTCGCGACGGGCCACGGCCGAGGCGATGCGCAGGGCCAGGCACTTCTTGCCCAAGAGGGCATTGCCGCCATAGCCGGAGCCATAGGACCAGATCAGGTTCTCGTCCGGGAAGTGGCTTATGTATTTCTGCTCGATGGGCGCGCAGGGCCAGGAGCCGTCCTTTTGACCGGGCTCCAGGGGCGCGCCGATGGAGTGCAGGCAGGGGATGAACTCGGCCCCCTGGTCCAGCAAGGCCAACACGCCGTCACCCACCCTGGTCATGATGTGCATGTTGCACACCACGTAGGGGCTGTCGGTGATCTCCACCCCGATCTTGGACAGGTTGGAGCCCACCGGCCCCATGGAGAAGGGGATGACGTACATGGTGCGGCCCTTCATGCAGCCCTGGTACAGGCCGGCCATGGTGGCCTTGAGCTCTTCTGGCGCCAACCAGTTGTTGGTGGGGCCGGCGTCGGCTTGGTCGGGGTAGCTGATATAGGTGCGGTCCTCCACCCGGGCCACGTCGCTGGGGTCGGAACGGAAGTGGAAGCAGTTGGGCCGCTTCTCCAGGGGCAGGGCCATGCCGCCGGCCACCATCTGGGCCATGAGGCGGTCGTACTCCTGCCGGGAGCCGTCGCACCAATAGATACTCTCAGGCTTACAGAGGGAGGCCGTTTCCTGGACCCACTGGCTGAGTTTCTGGTTACGGCACTGGTAATTGCTCATGGTTGTTCTCCGGCAATTAATATTTTCACGATCAGCACGGCCGTGGGAAGCAGCCGCCGGGGGAGGGGGCCTCCACCGGGGCCACGGCCCCTGACCTGACCGGAAAGCATTGTATGACTGAGCCCCCCAGGCGTCAAGGAACAACCGTAAGGGGTTTTTTCCGCCGGTGATCACGCGCTGGCCGACCCACGCCGTTCAACAGGCAGAACGGCATGGCTTAGAAACCACCAGGGGTATCGTATGATGGCACTCCGGTGGCCTTGAGGGTCGTTCAGGATGGTTGCAGCCCAAGATGTAGTGTCATCATGATAGATTAAGCCCAACATCTTGATATTTTTTGTTGACAATGGGCGGATACTTTACTAGCATGCAGACAATATTAACCCCTGGGATAAGGGTTCTTTAGCTAAGGGAGGGTTTTTTCATGGCAAAAGCGACGGAAACCGCCAGCCCGGCTACTCCTGCCAAGAAGGCCGCCGCGCCCAAGAAGGCGGTAGCCAAGAAGACGGCGGCTGAACCGAAGGCTGCGCCCAAGAAGGCCGCCGAGAAGCCTGCCGCCAAGGCCGCGCCCAAGAAGGCCGCCGAGAAGCCCGCCGCCAAGGCTGCGCCCAAGAAGGCCGCCGAGAAGCCCGCCACCAAGGCCGCGCCCAAGAAGGCCGCCGAGAAACCCGCCGCCGCCAAGAAGCCTGCCGCCAAGAAGCCCGCGGCCAAGGCTTAGTTGGCAGGGTAGTAGCAAGGCCAGGATCCCGGGCTGCCTAGGCAGTGCTGGGGTCCTGGTTATTGCCGCATAGATTGGTTTACATAATATATCTTATGCGACGCAATTGCTACGGGCTCCGGGCCTGGGCCGTCGCCAGCCCCCGAGCCGTCCGTTTCCTTGGACTATGGATCTAGGCTGGGCGGTTCGACTTGTTCCAGCCGCCTATAATTTTTTATATACTATAATATTAATCACATGAGGTATTACCTAATAATTTGGTTTAAATTAAATGGTGGGCAGCCTTGTCTGCGTCTCTCGTGGGCTTCGCAGTTAACCACAAGAAATCACAGGTCTATCCACACAAATAAATTTTCAAAAATAAATTTAAGTCTCATGCGGCACCTGCCGATACAGTCATCAGGAGAAACACGTCATGGCCCGCGGGACGCTTGGGCCATGGGGAAGCAGGCAATGGAACTGCCGCCGTACATGAAGGTCATCAGCGGGAACGTGGAGCCCCGGCGCCGCCTGAGTTCCCTTAGGCGGTTATCGCGCCCCCTGGACAGGAGCAGCGGCGACGCCAGCTCGCCCGCCTCTGGCCAGGCCGAGGTGGTGAGTCTGGTGAGCCGCCAGAACCTGCAGGCCGCCAATTCCCAGATCCCCACGCCCCTGGAGGCTCGGGACGCCCTGAGCCGGCTCCAGCGCGACCTGCCCAGCCTGGGCCAGGCCGTGGGCGATGTACATGCCAACCTGGATCGCCGCCGCATCCTGGTGCTCTTGGCCCCTCTGGTGGAAAGCTAGGCCAGCCCCGCACCCCCTCCCCGGAGTTTTTAGTGCCTACCGCCCGGCTTCCCTTGTCAAAAGTTGCAGGGCGGGAGATATTATTAGGTAGATTGGGGCTTGGGAAAGGCATGAGGGGCCATGGCCATTGAGGGTATATATGCGGCGGTTTCCGGGTTACGCGCGGCTGAGCGCCGCGTGGGTCAGACCGCCCACAACTTGGCCAACGTCTCCACGCCGGGGTTCATGCCCCGTCGGATGGACCAGGCCGAGGTGGCGGGTGGCGGCGTACAAATCAGCGGCAGCACCCCTCTGACCCCGGGGCCTATCATCCCCAGCGAGCGCCCCCTGGATCTGGCCATCAACGGCGGCGGTTTCTTTGTGCTGGATGACGGCAACGGCGGCCAAGTGTACAGCCGTGTGGGCAATTTCCAGTTGGAGGCCCCGGGACGTTTGGTGGATGGCCAAGGCCGCCAGGTGTTGCCGGCCTTCACCCTGCCCGCCCAGACCGCCAGCGTGCGTGTCACTCCCCAGGGGCAGGTGCAGGCCCTGGCCAGCGACGGTAGCCTCCTGGCCCAAGGCCAACTCCAGACGGCGGTTTTTGGCAATCCCGGCGGCCTGGAGCCCGTGGGTGGCAATGCCTACCGGGCCACGGGTGCCTCTGGCCCACCGGCCGTGGCCGCGCCCGGCACCCCTGGCCATGGCGAGATCGTGGCCGGGGCCATGCAGGCCTCGGGCACGGATATCGCCTCCTCCATGGTGGACCTGATTATTGACCAGCGCGCCTTTGAGGCCAACCTCAAGACCATCAAGACTCAGGACGATATGTTGGGCTCCATCCTGGACGTGCTGGCCTAAGGGCCAAGCCCATAGTAATGTCCAAGAAATTCCACGATAAGCGCTTGCGGGGCCTGGAGTGGGAGCAGCAGCCCCAGGACGAGTTGGGGCGCGGCAACTTCCTGACCCTCAGGCGCCGCCGTCTGCGCAGCCTGTACCAGGACGGTAGCCGTAGCGTCTGGTACGAGGTGGAGACCGTGCACCCGCCCTTTCTCGACGCCGTGGTCCTACTGCTTTTCGCCAATCATGACGGTCAGATGCCCCTGGTGGCCCTACGGCGCTCCGTGCGGCCATCCGTGGCCCTGCGGGCCGGAGTGCCCCAACTGGCCCACCTGGATGGCCGCGAGTGGTCCGGCGCCCTGTGGGAGCTGCCCGCCGGCGGCATAGAGCCCAGCGACCTGGAACCCGGTGGCTTGGGGTTGCGGGGACGGGCTAGCCAGGAGGCCCTGGAGGAGACCGGCTTGGCCGTGCCGGCCCAGGCCTTCGTCGGTCTGGGGCCGTCGCCCTTCTCGGCCCCGGCCTTCTGCCCGGAGCGCCTGCACTACCTGGCCGCCGCCGTGGACCCTGGCCAGGCCCAGCCCCCCCGGGGCGATGGCCACCCCATGGAGGACGGTGCCGAGGTGCGGTTCCTGGAGCTGGGAGAGGCCCTGGCCTGGTGCGGCAGCGGACGCATCGTGGACGGCAAGACCGAGCTGGGCCTGCGCCGCCTGGCTGAATGGCTGGGCTTCCCTGGCGCTTGCTAGCCTGTTTAGCGCCTTTCCAGACTTATATTTCCCTTGCGATAACCCAGGACTTGCCCTTAATTATTGGGTTAATTTATTGATATGCCTGCTCGTGCCGATGCGGGCGGGATTATGTGATTCACCGAAAAAACTTCGAGCCGCCTTGTTTCTGGCCAGTCTGCTGGCATGGTCCGATATTGCCCAAGCCTCGCCCCATCCTTTCCAAGTCTTACCTTGCACCTATAAAATGCTCAGCGCACCCCCGGCCAGCCCCCATGGCAAACGCCCATACGCTGCAAATCTTGCCTAGCAATGCTCGCTTCGTAACCTTAACCAGCCGGAACTGGGTGGGCGTAGGCCTGACAAAATCCTTGCCCCAGGCCTATAGTGCCTGTTCATGGGCCGATAATGGGCATGATAACGACTTGGAAACTTGCCAGAAGTTGTTTATTTTTTATAATTATATCAGACTAATTCATAATTTGCCCTGGGCAGAAGGGCTCCGAGGCCGGCCAGGGGCCATATTACGAAATAATGTTTCTCATATTACTAAAATAACTTTAATTTTATGTGGGCTCGAGTATGCTGCCTGGCATACCGCCAACCGCGCCTGATTTGGCTGCCAGGGTTGCCTGGCTCATGCGACAAGACCGGGACGCGGTTTTATTCTTGGTTTGGTTGCACGCACAAGCCAACTTGAGGTATGGAGTGCGGGTGAGCGGGCAGCAAAAGTCCGCTCATGGGGTGTCCTGGTGGACATGCCGTGGGCGAGCAAATGCGGGTGGGACAAGGGTATGACTGGCCATTGGCGGCCAGCCTGGCGGGGGCGGCTAATTCCGGCGGCCAACCCGGGGGCTGGTGGCCCCTTTGGTGTCCTGACTAGGGCTGGCGATAGGCCACGGCCTCAATCTCAACGCGGGCGCCCTTGGGCAGGGCCGCCACCTGCACGCAGGAGCGGGCCGGCAAGGCCGGGCAAGCCTTAAAGAAGCTGGCATAAACCTGGTTGAATTGCGCGAAGTCGGCCATGTCGGTCAAGAACACCAAGGTCTTGACCACCTGGGTCCAGGTGAGGCCCTCGGCCGCCAGCCCGGCCTCCAGGCTCTTCATGGCCTGGGCGGCCTGCTCGGCCACCCCGGGGCCAATCAGTTTCCCGCTGGTGGGTTCCAGGCCCAAGCGGCCGGATAGAAACAGAAAAGGCCCTGCCCACCGGCTGGGGCTGTAAGGACCGATGGCCGCCGGCGCGGCGGACGGCTGGTTAGGTTCCATGGACATGCCCTGCCCTTCTGCTGGGTGGATGGCCGCGGCCTCTCAAGAAGCCTGTC
>JACQYR010000189.1 GCA_016208115.1 Desulfarculus sp. | reverse complement strand
TCGTAGAGGCTGTTCATGAATAGGTCAACGCTCTCCTTGACCTGCAAGGGCTGGTCGGAGGTGCGGGCGATGATGAGGTCGTGGGGCAGGCGGTCCTTGAGGCCCTCCAGGCAGCGCTCCACCTCGCGGCCCAGGGCGCTAATCTGCTCGCCGGGGCGCATGCTCACGGCCAGGGTGACGGCCCGGTGGCGCCGCCACTGGCCATTTGCATCCGGTTGACTGAAGAAGTTGAGGAAGCTGGGCGGGCCTTCGTAGCCGCGCACGATCTCCACCACGTCGCGCAGATACACCGGCGCGCCGCTGGGAGAGGCGGCCATGGGCACGTCGCCGATGTCAGCCTCGCTCTTGAACTCGCCGCTGGGGTCCACGGCCAGGCCCCGGCCGGCCACCTCCATCATGCCGCCGGGCAAGGTGATGTTGCGGGCGTTCAGGGCCTGGTCAATCTGGCTGAACTGGACGCCATAGGCGGCCAGGCGCTCCTGGGAGTACTCCAGGTACACCCGCTCGCCCAGCACGCCCGAGCGCGAGACCTTGGCCACCTGGGGCACGCCTTGCAGGCTGCGCTTGATGAGGTCGCTGAAGTCGTCCAGTTGGCGGTAGGTGTACTTGTCGCCGGCGGCCTGGCGCAGGCGCTCCTCTGTCTGGGCCGGGTCGGCGATGAGGGCCACGTCCCACACGTCGGGGTGCAGTTCCAAGACACGCAGGCGCTCGCGCAAAAAGGAATCCACCAGGGCCAGCAGTTCATCCTGGCTCAGATTGGTGGCCAGGTCCAGGCCCAGGAAGGCCGGCCCCGCCAGGGGCCTGATGTCGCGGGCGGCCCCCGTGTCGGCCAGGTGTCGGGCCACCAGGCGCAGTTGGCGCTTTAAATAGCCCGAGTCCAGAGAGCGGGGCAGGCAGACCACGCCGCTCAAGCGGGGGCCTGGGCTGGCGCCGGAGCGGGCGGCCTCGATGGCCTGGCGCACCTCGCGGGCGCGGATGGCCACGTCCACCTCGTCGGCCGGCGGGCTGGCCACGGTGAGCATCAGGGCGGCGGTGTCGCCGAAGTCCTTCATGAACTCCATGGGTCCCGCCCCCTGGGGCAGGTCCTTGACGGAGTCCAGCTTGAGCTTGATGTCGTCGAACTCCTTGCCTGGGTCGCGGGCGGCCTCGTCCAGCTCGATCTGGATGACGCTCACTCCGCCCCGGCAAAGGGAGTCAATCTTGCGTACCTTGGAGTTCTCGGCGATCTTCTCTTCAAGGCGCCGGGCCACCAAAAGCTCCACCTTCTCGGCGCTGGCCCCGGTCCAGGGGGTGACCACCGCCGCCACCCGCTCGGGCACGAGGGGGTCCTTGCTCTTGGGCATGCCCAGATAGCCGTACAGTCCCCACAGCATGGTGAAGACCAGGGCCACCCAGGCCACGTGGCGGTTCTCGGTGAAGAAGCGCGAGGAGTTGCGCTTGTGGGTCAGGCCGGCGTGGTGGGAGTCGTGGAGCATGACCGGCTTAACCGCTAGCGCACCACGCGGATGGCCTGGCCATCGCGTAGTTGGGAGGCGCCCTTGACCACCACCTCCTGGCTGGGGGCCAGCCCCGAGGTGATGCCAATGGCGTTGCCCTGGGTGGCGCCCAACTCCACCACCCGCAGACGGGCCTGGCGCAGCTCGCCGGAGCCCTCGGCCACGAACACGGCAAAGCCCTGGGGGTCCTGGGGCGGCCGCACGATGGAGGCCAGGGGCACGGCCAGCACCGCGGCCGGCGCGGCCTGGCCGGGCAGGCGCAGGGAGGTTATCATGCCCAGGCGCAGGCGGGAGTCTCCGGCGGCCAGGGTCAGCTCCACCTCGTAGACCCGGCTTTTGGGGTCGGCGGCGGGCGAAACCTGGGTCACCCGGCCGGGCCAGGCCACGCCGGGCAAGGCCTCGCTGGTCACCTCAAGCATGGCGCCAGGACGCACCTGGGCCAACAGGCCCTCGGGTACCCCGAAGACGGCCTTGTAGGCCGACACGTCTGCCAGCAAAAATCCCAGGGTGCCCGGGGCCACCAGGGAGCCCGCCTCCACTCCGCGCTTGAGCACCAGCAGGCCGCCGGGGCTCTTGAGCCGGGTTTCGGCCAGGGCCAGCTCGGCCTCGCGCAGTTGGGCGCGGGCCAGGTTGGCGCGGGCCTGGGCGGCCTCGTGGCGGGCCTTGGCCGCCTCGTAATCGGGCCGGGTGAGGCTCTTGCTGGCCAGGAGCTTGGAGGCCCGGTCAAAGGACAGGGTGGCCTCTTCCTGGGCGGCCTGGGCCTCGGCCAGTTGGGCGCGGGCCTGGCTGATCTTGACCGCGTAGTCTTCCTCTTTTAGCTGGGCCAGCACCGCGCCGGCGGCGACCCGGTCGCCTTCTTGCAGGGGGCGCGGCCCGCCCGGGCCTTCCACCTGCATGATATGGCTGACGTAGCCGCCCACTTTGAAGGCCAGGGGCACCTCCAGCCGAGGACGGATGTCGGCGGCGAAGCGCGGACCGCCGGGCAGGGCGGCGGCCAGCGCGGCTTGCACGGTCACCGGCGTGGGCGGCTTGTCGGCCTTGGGCTTTTCGCCGCAGGCCGGCGCGGCCAGCAGGCCCAGCGCCAAGAGCGTCGCGGCCAGGCGTTTCCTGTTCATGGGCCGTCTTCCCCCTGGGCCTTTTCCAAGTCGGCCCGGGCCGACCAAAAGGCGGCCAGGGCCTGGGCATAGTCGCGTTGGGCCTCGGCCAGCGATGCCTGGGCCTCGGTGAGGTCCTTGACCAGGGCCGCTTGCAGGACAAAGCGGTTGAGCACCACGCGGGTCTTTTCCTGGGCGGCCTGCACGGCCAGGCGGGCGGCCCCCAGCAGACGCCGGGCCAGCCCCACCCGGCGGGCCTCCTGGCGGACCTCCAGCGCGGCCTGACGCTGGGTCTCCTCGAGTTGGTTTTCGGCCTGGCGCACGGTGCGGGCCTTGGCCGCGGCCTCCCGGGCGTCGCGGCCCCAGTCAAAAGGCTCCCAGGTGAGCATCAGGCCCACCGAAGACACGTTCTCAGGCAGGCCGGGCAGGTTTTTCTGGGTGACGTGGCTGCCCACCAGGCTCAACTCGGGCAGGCGCTCGGCCTGCTTGTAGCCCAGGTCGCGCCGGGCCACCTCCAGGCGCTGGCGGGCGGCCTCGGTCTCGGGCTGGCGAGGGGCTGGGCGAGCGGCCAGAGGGTCGTCTTCTTTCGGGACTGGCGCCTCCTCGGCCACCAGCTCGGGCTCAAAGCCATGGTCCGGCGAGCGCCCCAGCAGGTGGTTGAGCTGCTCCTTGAGCCCGGCCAGGTTGGCCTGCTGGGCCTGTAGCTCATACTGGGCCTTGGCCAGGCGGGCGCTGACCTCCAGGCGCTCGGCCTCCAACATCAGGCCCTTGGCGTAATGGTCCTGGCTGAGCCGCGCCACTTCCTGGTGCAGCACCAGGGCCTGCTGGGCGGCCTCCAGGGTGGCCTGGCCCTGGCTGAGCGCGTAGTAGAGCTTCTTGACCTGGGCGATGAGCTGATGCCGGGCCAGGCGCAGCTCGGCCTGGGAGAGTTCCTGGGT
>JACQYR010000093.1:1384-13563 GCA_016208115.1 Desulfarculus sp. | reverse complement strand
CGTGGGGGTGGTGGCGGCCATCAACGCCGTGGCCCCCACCTACCGCGTGCTGGGTGTCATGGACGACAACCCCCAGGCCCTGGGCCGGCAATTCTGCGGGGTGCCCGTGCTGGGCGGCCGGGGCATCCTGGAGGGCCATCCCCAGGCCTTGGTCCTGGCCGTGCCGGGCCGGCCGGAAAACTTCAGGCGCCGTCTGGCCATAATGGAATCGCTGGGCCTGCCGTCCGGCCGCCTGGCCACCCTGGTGCATCCCTCGGCCCAACTGGGGCCGGGGGTCAGCCTGGGCGGCAACTGCCTGGTCATGGCCGGCGTGGTGCTCACCGCCCAGGTCAGCCTGGGCGACTCCTGCGTGGTCCTGCCCAACAGCGTGGTTTCCCATGACACCTCCCTGGGCGGGGGCTGCCTGGTGGGCTCCAACGTCTCCATCTCCGGCGGCGTCACCGTGGAGGAGCTGTGCTATCTGGGCAGCGGTTGTAAGATTATCCAGGAGGTCACCATCGGGGCTGGCAGCCTGGTGGGCCTGGGGGCGGTGGTGACCAAGTCCTGCGCTCCAGGGTCGGTCCTGGTGGGCAACCCGGCCAGAGACCTGTCACGCTAGGGCGGGCGCGGGTGGCGGCTGGTGAGCAAGAGGTAATTATGCGGCGCGCGGCGCGAGGGGTGAGTTCATGAGTTATCAGATGTGCAGCCGTTGCATCATAGACACCTCGGTCCCCGGCGCCAACTTCGACGCCCAGGGCCAATGCTCCTATTGCCGCCTGCATGACCTCCTGGAACGCGAGTACCCGCTCACCCCGGCCGGCGAGGCCAAGCTGGGCCGTCTGGTGGAAAGCATCAAGGCCGCCGGCCAGGGCAAGAAGTACGACTGCGTGGCCGGCATCAGCGGCGGACGCGACAGCACCTTCACCCTCTACACCCTGGTCAAGCGCTTCGGCCTGCGGCCCCTGGCCGTGCACTTCAACGACGGCTTCGGCAACCCCACGGCCGGCGAGAACATGATCAGGACCACCAACCGCCTGGGTGTGGAGTTGCGTACCATCACCAGCGACTGGCGCGAATCCAAGGACCTCAAACTGGCCTTCCTGCGGGCCTCCACCCCCGACCTGGAGCAGGGCACCGACGTGGGCATCGCCACCTCCCTCTACGGCGTGGCCGCCAAGGAGGACCTGCGCTACGTGCTGCTGGGCCAGTCCTTCCGCACCGAGGGCGTGGCCCCCCTGGAGTGGAACTATCGAGACGACCTCTACCAGGCCTTCTACTCCCAGGTGCTCAGGGTCAAGTTCGGCGTGGACCGGCGGCGCTACAACTGGGCGGCCCTGGTGCGCTCGGGGCAGATGGATCGTCAGACCGCCCTGGACCGCCTCAAGGAGCCCAACCGCATAGAAGACCCCGACCTCATCCGGCTGTGCATCAAGCGCCTGGGCCTGAGCCAGGCCGAGCTGGACGAGATCATGGCCCTGCCGCCCAAAACCTTCCGGGACTATCCCACCAGCTACCAGTGGATAAAGCGCATGAAGCCCCTGATCTGGCTGGCGGCCAAGCTGCGCCTGATTCCGCACACGGCCTATGCCAAGTACTTCTGGTGCGCCTGACCGGCGCCCCGGCCTTGGCCGCCCATAATCTGATTGAAACGCGGGCCCAGTAGAGAAGGGCGCGGTCTGGGGCCGGCTGGCTAGCTGGCCGCCAGCACGGAAGCGCAGGTGGTGGTGCCGCTGCTTGGCGTCAGGCTGGCCGTGATGGTCTGGGCGGGCGCGGCCAGGCAGTCCGGCGTGGCCGCCGGGGCGGGGGTTATGGTGGGGGTGGTGGAGTCCGCCGGAGGGGTGGCACTCTGGGGCGTGGCCTCGCTGGTGGCCGGGTCCGTGGCCAGGCCGGCGCTATCCGGGGCCGTGGCCTCGCCGCCGGCCGGGGTGGCGGCGGCCGTGGTTTCCTCGGCCAGCGAGGCCGCCAGGATGTCCTGCACGGCTTGGCTGCCGGCGGCCAGCACCTGGCTCAGGGTGGACTCCAGGGCCTCGGACAGGTCCGCGGTCTGCGCCGCGATGGGCGGGTCCCAGGCCTCCAGGGTGTAGGTGCCCGTGCCCACGTCCGCGCTGGAGCCCACGCCCACATAGTAGTTGCCCGTGCTGGCGGGATCCCAGTCCAGGTGGCTGTTGAGCCCGCCGGCATGGTTGTCGTTGGAGGCCAGCAGGGCCCCCGCGCTGTCGTAGAGATACAGGGAGGGATCGGCCAGAGGGCTGGCGCCGCTGCCGTACAAATCAAAGTGGTAGGCGTTGCCAGCCGTCATGGCCACCTTGATCCAATCGCGGTCGGCATCGCTCTCCAGGGCGCCCGAGATCGTGACGATGGTGGTATCGGTGGGGACCGCAAGGCTGGCCGTGGTGCTGGCCGCGTAGTCGTCGCGCGCCGCCAGGGAGGCCTGGTAGCCGCCCCCAGCCTCCGGGTTGGAGCCGTCCAGCATCTGGAGCTCCTTCACCACCCAGGGATAGGTGATGGCGCTGTTGGCCAACACCCGCCAGTAGCGGGCCGAATCGCCCGAGGCGTTCTCGAAGCTCTGCCACTGGTTGCTCTGCGCTATGCCGAAGGTCCCCTGCTCGCTCCAAATAACCCCGTCGGCGCTGTTCTGCAGCCGAACGCTGCTGGGGGCCCACGAGGCGTCGTAATTCAAAAGACGCACCAAGCCCACGCTGCGGCTGTTGCCGGCGCCAAAGTCGTAGCCCAGCCAGGCCACCCCAGCCGAGCCCCCCCCAGAGGTGTTGCTGGCCCAGAAACTGCCCTCGTTGCCGTCAAAGGCCTTGGACGTGGCGTAGGACATGTTGGAGGACAGGATGCTGTCGCTGATCCCCCGGCTGCCGTCAACGCAAAGATTGCCGCCAGAGGCGGCGCTGACCGACCCCACGGCCACGTAGTAGGTCCCATCGGCCACGCAACCATAGCTCAGAACCGACTGGCCTCCCACCAGGCTGCCCTGGGCAACCTTAACCCCCAAGGAATTGTACAGCGACACCTCGGGAAGACTCAGGGACAGTCCCACCTGCGCGCCGCTGCCCTGAACGCTCAAATCATAGGTCGCACCCGACAGAAGGCTGACCCGCAGCCAGTCCCGGTCCGAACCCGTCTCCAAATCGCCCAGGAACGTACCGCCCACCGCCAACCCGCCAGAGGTGCTGGCGTCGCCCGCGTAGTCGTCGTTGACAGCCCAACAGGGCGCCCGCGCTGCTGTAAAAATACAGATAGGGATCAGACAGGCTGCCCTGCCCCGTGGCAGAACCCTCCACCTCAAAGGTGTACTGCCGGCCCCATACCAGGCCCACCCGGAACCAGTCCCGGTCAGAGGTGAAGTCTATGCGTCCGGTCTGGCTGCCGTTGATGGCCACAGTGCCGTTGGTGGCGGTGTTGGCCCCGTAGTCGTCTGCAAGGCCCAGGCCGAGGCGGTAGGTGCCGGCCAGGGCGTCGCCGGCGGCGGCGGCGGCGATAAAGTAGGTGCGCGCGCTGGCCGCGGCGTAGGTCAGGCGGGCGTCCAGGCCCGTGCCGCCGTTGTCGGCCGAGGACAGCAAGGTGCCCGTGGAGTTGTAGAGGTAAAGGTAGGCGTTGCCCAGGCTGCCCTGGCCGCTGGGGCTGCCCTGCAGATCGAACTGATAGCTGAAACCGGCCTGCAAGGAAACCCTGAACCAGTCGCGATCGCCGGCGCGCTCGATGTTGCCGGTCAGGCTGCCGCCGGTGGCCAGGGTGGTGGGGGTGCTGGTGTCGCCCGCGTAGTCGTCGTTCACGGTGGCGGCCAGGCGGTAGGTGCCGGTCAGGTGATCGCCGTAGGCCCCGGCCCCCAGGTAGAAGCTGGCGCTGACCCCGGCCCGGTAGGTGATCTGGGAGTTGTAGCCCACGCCGGCGTCGTCGTCAAAGGTGATGAGGGTGCCGGCGGCGGTGTACAGGTACAGGTAGGGGTCGCTCAGGGTGCCCCGGCCGGTGGGGCTGCCCTCCAGGTCGAAGACGTACTGGCTGCCCGCGTTGAGGGTGATGCCGAACCAGTCGCGGTCGCCGGTGCTCTCGATGGCCCCCGTGAGCGAGCCGCCCACGGTCAACAGACCGGTGGTGGAGGTGCCGCCGGCGTAGTCGTCCACCACGCTGGCGGCCAGGCGGTAGGTGCCCGTGTCGCCGTCGCCGCTGGCCCCGGCCCCCAGGTAGAAGGCCCCGCCCGTCACCGCCAGATAGGTCAGACGCGCGTTGGCGCCCGTGCCACCGCCGTCGGCTTGGCCGGCCAGGGTGCCGGCTGAGTTGTAGAAGTAGAGGTAGGGATCGGCCAGGGTGCCCTGGCTGGTGGCGCTGCCTTCCAGATTAAAACGGTAGGTGTAGCCCGCCGTCAGGTCCACCCGGAACCAGTCGCGGTCGCCGGCGGTCTCGATGCTGCCCGTGGCCGAGCCGCCCACGTTGATGTACCCGTTGGTGTTGGTGCCCGCGGCGTAGTCGTCGCCACTGGGGGGGCTGCTGCCCTGCTGGATGCTGGCCAGCAGGCGGTCCACCTGTATCTCGCCATAGCCAAAGGTGCTGTCCTGGCCGGCCGTCCCCAGGTCCAGGGTGTTGGAGATGATCTTGTTCCTGATCCAGTCCACCCTGGCCGCCGACTTGGCCGGCATGGCCAGCCCCAGGTCGCGGGCCTCGGCCAAGAGCAGGGCCGCCTCGGCGGCCACGTGGGGGGTGGCCATGGAGGTGCCGTTCCAGGTGCCATAGGACCCGCTGGGCAACTGCTGGGTGATGGCCGAGCCCGGGGCCACCACCATGTTGGCCACGTGGTTGGAGAAGGACGACAGGGCCAGGCTGGAGGTGATGGAGCCCACGGCCAACACGGTGCTGTAGCCGGCGGGGTAGCCCAGGCTGGGCTGGGCCTCGTTGCCGGCGGCGGCCACCACGAAGACACCGTTGTTGTAGGCGTTCAGACAGGCCTGCTCCATCAGGGCCGAATAGCCGCCGCCCAGGGACATGCTGATGATGTCGGCGCCGGCGCTGACGGCCTGGTTGATGGCGTTGGCCACCCACAGGTCGGAGCCGGAGCCGCTGTCGGAGAGGGCCTTGAAGGGCAGGATGGTGGTGTTGAAGGCGATGCCGGCCACGCCCAGGTTGTTGTTGGTGGTGCCGGCGATGGTGCCGGTGACGTGGGTGCCGTGGCCGTGGCCGTCGCTGGGGCTGCTGTCGTTGTTGGCGAAGTCCCAGGCGTTGGTCCAGTCAACGTTGACGCCTTGCAGGTCAGAGGCGATGGTCAGGCCGGTGTCAATGACCGCCACCTTGATGTCGGAGCGGCCTCCCAGGTTGTAATCCCAGGCTGCTGGCATGCCGATGGAGGGCAGGTTCCATTGATTGGAGGCGTAGAGGGTGTCGTTGGGGACCCACTCGGCGCGCAGGTAGTTTTCCTGGACCTGGATCCCAACCAGGTTGGCGGCCTCGTAGTAGAGGCCACCGTTGGTGGGGTCCTTGGGTGCCCACACATCACTGCCCAGGCCGGCGGCCTGGGCAGCCGGGGTCAGTTGGTAGTCGGTCAAATCTGCCATGGCCAGCGCCACAACGCCTCCTAGGGCTTGGCCGGGTGCGTGGTCCAGAAGCTGTTCCTCTTAGTATTCATTATACGTCTTGGCCGTCCCGTTATAAACCTACAGACACCCGCCGCCATTTTTTTCTTTCTATTTTTTCTAATATAATCACTAGCAAATCAAATGCCAAAGCCTTGGCCTGGGAAATTGGCGGTCCAGGGGGCTAGCTTCGCGGTTTGCCTGCCTGTTCTCGGTCCGGAGCCGCGGGCATGGCCGTAACGGAGGACGGGGAACAGGCACATGTTCCCAAATGGTAATACCGATTTGGTAACAGGGATGGAAGAGGATGGGAGGCCTGGGGCACCAATCTCTTTACTAAGCCGGGCGATCTTGTTAAAATCGCTCGGTCAATGCCTAGCCGTCCCGGCCTGGCTTGGGATTATGCTGGGCAACCACCCGGTAACCTACTTAATCCCGCCATGCGCCCCGCCGGGCCGGTCCAGGGGGCAATCCCGGGCACCTTCAGCTTGAGAAGAGGACCTTTCGCCTTGTGCGGCATCTGCGGCATTGTGGATTTCACCGGCGCCCCCGTCTCCCCGGACTCCCTGGAGGCCATGTGCCAGGCCCTGGCCCACCGCGGCCCCGATGACCATGGCCTGTGGACCCAGGGTGGGGTGGGACTGGGGCACCGCCGTCTGTCCATCCTGGACCTCTCCCCGGCCGGGCACCAGCCCATGTCCAGCCAGGACGGCGGCGTCTGGGTGGTCTACAACGGCGAGGTCTACAATTTCCGCGAGCTGCGCGCCCAACTTGAGACCAAGGGGCACCGCTTTGGCTCCCACACCGATACAGAAGTAATAATAAATGGTTATCTAGAGTGGGGCCAAGAGTTGTGGCAGCGCCTGGATGGCATGTTCGCCCTGGCCCTGTGGGACGGCCGCCAGCGCGCCCTGCACCTGGTGCGCGACCCCTTTGGCATCAAGCCCCTGTTCTACCATCAGCAAGGCCAACTGGTGGTCTTTGCCTCGGAACTCAAGGGCATCCTGGCCTCCGGGCTCTACGAGCCCCGCCTCAACCCGCGCTCCCTCTCCAACTTCCTCACCTACTTCTATACCCCCGGCCCGGCCACCATCCTGGAGGACTGCTGGTTGGTGCCCCCGGCCCAGGCCCTGCGCTTCAACGCCCAGGGGAGCTCCCAGCGCCGCTATTGGAGCCTGGCCCAGGCGCGGCCCCTGGGGGCGGTGAGCGAGGAGGAGGTGCTGGAGCGGGTGCGCCAGGAATGCCGCCTGGCGGTGGACAAGTCCCTGGTGTCCGACGTGCCCATTGGGTTGTTGCTCTCGGCGGGCATAGACTCCAACATCATCTTGCAGGAGCTGTTATCCGCCGCTTATCCCGACATCCAGACCTTCACCGTGGGCTTCACCGAGGACTCCTACGACGAGTCGGCCACGGTCAAGCGGGTGGTGGCGGCCACGGGGGTGAGGAACGTCACCGCCCTGGCCGAGGAGCAGGACCTGCCCGGCATCTTCGACCACATGACCCGCCACCTGGACTCCCTCAACGCCAACCCCGCCAACCTGGGCACCTACTTCATCGTGCAGAACGCCGCCCGCCACGTGAAGGTGGCCCTGAGCGGCAGTGGCAACGACGAGATATTCGCCGGCTATTCCACCTACCTGGCCGACCGCCTGCGCACCCCCTACCGCCTGCTGCCGCCGCCCCTGCGCTGGCTCATCCGCGGCTTGGCCCAGCGCTGGCGCCCCTCGGGCAAGAAGTACGGCTACGACTACCTGGCGCGCAAGTTCAGCGAGGGCGCCGAGCTGCCCCCGGAGAAGAGCCACTACTGGTGGCGCACCATCTTCACCGACCAGCAGAAAGAGCAGGCCATCCAGGGCTACCAGGGCTCGGCCTTCGAGGTGGACAGCTTCGCGCCCTATGAGGAGCGCTTCCGCGAGATGGACGGCCACGGCTTCGCCGAGCGGTCCATGTACGCCGACCTCTTGATGTTCAACAACGAAAACGGCAACATGATGCTCGACAACCTGAGCATGGCCTTTTCGCTGGAGGTGCGCCCGCCCTTCTTGACCAAGCGCTTCGTGGAGTTCGCCTTCCAGGTGCCCTTCGGGCTCAAGCTCAAGGGCACCAAGACCAAATACTGCCTGCGCAAGGCCTACGAGAACCAGATGGGCCACGAACTGGCCTGGGCCAAGAAGCAGGGGCTGTTGTCGCCGGTGGGGCAGATGGTGCGGGGACAGTTGCGCGAGATGTCCCAGGAGGCCATCAGCCAGGCGGCGCGGCTGCCCTTTTTCAACGGCAAGTTTTTGGAGCGCATGTGGGCCGACCACCTGGCGGGCCGGCGCGATTACGGCTATCATGTCTACAACATTCTGACTTTCATGCGCTGGCATGATCTGCACCTTAAGGACGGGGCCGGCTGGCGCCGCCTGGCGCGCCCGGGCCAGACCCCGGCCGCCGGCCAGCGGCCGGCCGGTGACCGCAGCCAAGAGGAGAAGGCATCTTGACCCAGAAGAAATTCCTCATCACCGGCGGGGCCGGGTTCATCGGCGCCCGCGTGTGCCGCCAGTTGCTGGAGCTGGGGCATCAGCCCATCGTCTACGATGCCTTCGTGCAGTACATCTCGCCCTTTGAGAGCTTCTACCAGAAGTTCCTGGAGTGGCGCTTCAAGGGCATCCGCGAGCAGGTGATCTTCGAGCGCGGCGACACCCGCGACAAATACGACGTGCACCGCATCATCACCAAGCACCGGCCCAACGTCATCATCCACCTGGCCGCCCTGCCCATCGCCGACTTCAGCTTCGAGCACCCCGAGGAGACGGTCAGCAGCATCCTCCTGGGCGCCCTCAACTTCCTGGACAGCATCAAGGACCAGGACTTCGTGGAGCGCTTCGTCTTCGCCTCCTCCAGCATGGTCTACGGCGACTTTCTGGAGGTGCCCTGCCCCGAGGACCACCCCAAGAAGCCCAAGGACATCTACGGCGGCACCAAACTGGCCGGCGCGGTGCTGGTGGAGACCTAGGGACGGCGCTGCGGCCTGGAATACTGCATCGTGCGCCCCTCGGCGGTCTACGGCCCCACCGACGTCAACCGGCGGGTGGTGCAGATATTCCTGGAGAAGGCCCTGGCCGGCGAGACCCTGGTGCTGCACGGCGGCGACAGCACCCTGGACTTCACCTACGTGGAGGACATCGCCAGCGGCTTCGTGCTGGCCGGCACCCACCCCCAGGCGGCCAACCAGGTCTTCAACATCACCCGAGGCCAGGGGCGCACCCTCAAGGAACTGGTGGACGTCCTCAAGCTATATTTCCCCACCCTGGAGACACGCATCGAGCCCCACCGGGTCTACCGGCCCAAGCGCGGCTCGCTGTCCATCGCCAAGGCCCGGGAGGTCCTGGGATTCGAGCCCCGCTTCACCCTGGAGGAGGGCATCGGGCGCTACGTGGAGTTCTACCGCAAGAGCAATTCCTGCTGATAGGGGCACCATGGACAAGATTCCCCTTTGCCGGGCGGCCCTGGGCGACGAGGAGCGCCAGGCCGTCCTGGAGGTGCTGGCCAGCGGCTGGCTCACCGACGGACCCAAGACCCGCCAGTTGGAGCAGGACCTGGCCGACTACCTGGGGGTGGGCCACGCCGTGGCCATGAACTCCTGCACCTCGGCCCTGTTCCTGGCGCTCAAGGCCAATGACATCAGGGGCGAGGTGCTGCTGCCCAGCTTCACCTTCGTGGCCTCGGCCAACGCCGTGGCCACCGCCGGGGCCACGCCGGTCTTCGTGGACATTGACCGCCGGGACGGCAACCTGGACCCCGCCCTGCTGGAGGCGGCGCTGACCCCGCGCACAGAGGCCCTGATGGTGGTGCACTACGCCGGCCAGTGCTGCCGCATGGACCAGGTGCGGGACTTCGTGGAGCGCCACGGCCTGTTGTTGATCGAGGACTCGGCCGAGACCCTGGGCGGCACCTATGAGGGCCGGCCCAGCGGCTCCTGGGGCGTGGGCTGCTTCTCGTTTTTCCCCACCAAGAACATCACCACCGGCGAGGGCGGCATGCTCACCACCAACGACGAGCGCCTGGCCCGGCGGGTGCGCACCCTGGTGGGGCACGGCATACCCAAGACCACCCAGGAGCGCAGCCAAATGCCCGGCTGGTTCCGGGCCGCCGAGGAACCCGGCTACAACTTCCGCCTGAGCAACCTCTTGGCGGCCATCGGCGTGGAGCAGATGAAGAAGCTGGAGGGGCTCAACCAGGCCCGCCGCGACAACGCCGCCCGGCTCATCGAGGGCCTCAAGGGCCTGGAGGGCCTGGGCCTGCCCCGCGAGAACCCCGGCTGCCGGCACGTCTACCAGATGTTCACCATCACCGTGCCCGGCGGCCGCCGTGACCAACTGGTGGAGCACCTGCGCGCCCAGGGCATCGAGGCCTCGGTGCACTTCGATCCGCCGGTGCACCTGCACCCGGCCTACGCCGGCCAGGCCCACGCCCCCCTGCCCCAGACCGAGTGGCTGAGCAAGCACATCCTGACCCTGCCCATGTATCCCCACATGGGCGCCCCGGCCCTGGAGCGCATAATCGAGGCGATTGGAGGTTTTTGGGGCCATGCCTGAGATGCCCAAAGTGGTGGTCTTCATACCGGCCTACAACGAGGAGCTGACCATCGGCCAGGCCATAGACCGGGTGCGCGAACTCTACCCCCCCGCGGCCACCCACCCCAAGGGCTACGAGGTGGAGATACTGGTGGTCAACGACGGCTCCCGCGACCGCACCGAGGAAATCGCCCGCGGCCGGGGGGTAAAGGTAGTGACCCACTACCGCAACCGCGGCCTGGGGGCGGCCACCCGCACCGGCCTGGAACAAGGGCGCAAGATGGGGGCCGCGGCCCTCATTAAGCTGGACGCCGACCTGCAACACGACCCGGCCGACATCGAGAAGGTGGTCATGCCCATCCTGGAGGACAAGACCGACCTGTGCTGGGGCTCGCGCTTCGCCGGGCAGATCACCTACAAGATGCCCCTGGTGCGCCACTGGGGCAACCGCTTCTTCACCTGGCTGATGAACAAGCTCACCCACTACCAGATCTCCGACGCCCAGACCGGGCTCATGGCCTTTGGCCGGCGCTACCTGGAGGTCTTCGAGCTCTACGGCGACTACAACCCCCCCCAGCAGCTTCTGGCCGACGCCGACAGCAAGTACATGCGCTACCACGAGGTGCCGGTGGTCTTCCACGCCCGTACCACCGGCCAGTCCTTCGTCAGCCTCAAATACCCCATCAAGGTCATCCTCAACCTGCTTCGGGTGCTGGTCTACTCCTACCCCCTCAAGGCCTTCTCCAGCATCGGCCTGGGGCTGATATTCTTCGCCTTCGGTTACTACCTTGTATCCTCCCTGGCGCTCAAGCTGGGCTGGACCTGGGGCATCTTCGACCTCAGGAACATGTCCACCATCGCCGTCATCATGGGTATCCAGTGCCTGTTCTTCGGGGTGCTGGCCGACCTGATAATCAAGAAAAAATAGCCCGTGAAAAACAAGATCCTGCTCATATACCCCGAGCTGGGCTTCGCCGGCTCCTTCGTGACCATGGCCCCCTTGAGCCTGTTGTACGCCGCGGCCAAGCTGGTGGACATCCCCGGCCTGCGGGTGGAGATACTGGACTGCCGGATCAGTCCCCACTGGCGCCAGGAGCTGGCCGCCAAGGCCGCCGACCCGGCCCTGCTCCTGGTGGGCATCACCACCATGAGCGGCCTACAGGTGCACAGCGGGGCCGAGGTCACCCGCCTGGTCAAACAGGCCGGCCCCACCCCCGTGATCTGGGGAGGGGCCCACCCCACCATCCTGCCGGCCGAGACCCTGGACGTGCCGGGGGTGGACTACTGCCAGCGCGGCTACGGCTCGCGCGCCCTGCGGGAGCTGGTGCTGCACCTGCAAGGCGGCGGCCCGCCCCTGGATGAGATCAGGGGCCTGTGCCACCACGGCCAGGAGGGCCAGGTCATCGGCGAGATCGAGGACCGCTTCGAGGACGTGCCCCACCACCAGATTCCCTACCAACTCATAGACCCCTTCATGGAGCAATACTTCGCCCGCCAGCAGGAGCGGGTCTTCCCCCTGTACACCGTCTTCGGCTGCCCCTATAGCTGCGCCTTCTGCATCAGCCCCCTGTGGTACAAGGGCCTCAAGGAGAAATGGTGCACCTTCGAGCCCGAAGCGGTGGTGGACCACATGGAGTTTCTCATCGCCAAGTACGGCATCCAGGTCTTCTACATGATTGACGACGACACCTTCGTCAACCTGGAGCACTTCCGCGGCATGGCCGCCCTGATGCAAAAGCGGGGCATCAAGGTCAAGCTGGGCATCCGGGGGCTCAGGGTCAACGAGGCCCTCAAGATGACCGGCCAGGACTTCGCCCTGTTGCAGGAGGTGGGCGGCCGCACGGTGCACATCGGGGTGGAGAGCGGCTCCCAGCGCATGCTGGACCTGATGGGCAAGCGCATCACCGTGGAGCAGTCCCTGGAGATGAACCGCCGCCTGGCCCGCTACCCCGAGCTGTTGCCCATGTACAACATCCTGCTGGGCCTGCCCTCCGAGACCCTGGAAGATCTCAAGCAGACCGGCCGTTTCATGCTGCGCATGGCCCGGGAGAACCCCCACAGCATCTTCATC
>JACQYR010000093.1:0-1377 GCA_016208115.1 Desulfarculus sp. | reverse complement strand
CATCTTCATCGCCCCGGGGCGCTTCGTGCCCTACCCGGGCACCAAGCTCTGCGACCTGGCGGTGACCTACGGCTTCAAGGTGCCCCAGACCCTGGAGCAGTGGCGGGACATGGATCAGGAGACCAACATCTATCAGCCCTGGTACACCCCCCAGTACAACCAGTACATCGAGATGCTGCGCGTGGCCTCCTACGCCCTGAGCAACTGGGAGACCTTCCTGGCCGGCTACCCCCGCTGGCTCAGGCTGTTCTTCAATGCGGCCAAGCTGGCCTACCGGCCCATCGCCGAGGCGCGCATCAGGCTGGGCTGGGCCGGCTGCCTGGTGGAGGGGGCGATGATGAAGTTCATCTACCGCAAGCTGGGCAATCTGAACATCTGAGGAGGCGGCGAGCCATGGCCCTCAAAAGCGTCTTCTTCGGCAAGGGGGCCCGGGCCCTGGCCTGCCTGCGGGCCATGACCGCCGGCCCCGGCGCCCCCATCCTGGTGGTGACTCTGCCCGGCGACCAGGCCCTGGCCGCCCTGGCCGGTGAGCTGGGCCTGCCGATCATGGCCCCGCCACGGGTCAACGACCCGGCCTTCCTGGCCGAGTTGGCCGCCCTGGACCCGGAGCTGTTCACCCTGGCCGGCTACACCCAGATCGTGCGCCGCGACTTTCTGGCCCTGCCCCGGCGGGGCACCATCAACCTGCACGGCGGGCGCCTGCCCTATTACCGGGGCGGCTCGCCCATCAACTGGCAGATCATCAACGGCGAGACCGTGGGCGGCTGCGCCATCATCCTGGTGGACGAGGGCGTGGACACCGGACCCATCCTGGCCCAGCAGCTATACGACATTGGTCCCGATGACGACGCCGGCCAGGCCACCCAAAAAACCCTGGAGATATTCCCCCCCCTGCTGGTGACGGTCATCGAGCAGATCGCCGCCGGCCAGGAGCGGCCCCAGCCCCAGGACCCCCTGCATGGCACCCACTACTGCAAGCGCTATCCCCAGGACGGCGAGATTATCTGGCACCGCATGAGCGCCGCCCAGGCGCACAACCTGGTGCGCGCCCTCAACGGCCCGGGCCTGCCCGGGGCCTTCACCTTTCTGGAGGGGAGCAAGCTGGCCATCCACCAGGCGCGGCGGCTGCCCGGCGCCTATGCCGGCCCGCCCGGCCGCGTGGCCCCCAAGCTGCCAGAGGGCAGCGTGGTCATGTGCCAACACACCGGCCTCTTGGTCTGCCAGGTCAGCCTGCCGCCCGACGGCACGCGCCTGCACCCCAACCAGATGCTGCGCCTGGGCGGTCAGACCCTGGGCCGCCAGCCGCGGCTACCATAGCGGGCCGCGAGCCGCGGCTGGCATAGCGGGTCGGGCTACCCTGTCGCCCGACCCCGGCTG
>JACQYR010000159.1 GCA_016208115.1 Desulfarculus sp. | reverse complement strand
ACCGGCTTTTTGGACACCAACTACGCCGGCAAGGTGGGCGCGGCCCTGGCCGGCCTGCAACAGGGCAACCTGGCCTACGTGCACGTGGAGGCCCCGGACGAGGCCGGCCACAGCGGGGTCCTGAAAGACAAGATCAAGGCCGTGGAAGACTTCGACGCCCAGGTGGTGGGGCCGCTCCTGGCGGGCCTGGCCGGCATGGGCGAGCACCGGGTGCTCCTGGCCACCGATCACTACACGCCCATCAGCGTCATGACCCACACCCGCGAGCCGGTGCCCTATGTCATCTGGGACAGCCGGCGCCAACAGGCGGGCGGCGCGGGCTATAACGAGACCGCCGCCGCCGGCCGCCCGTCGCGCCCGGCCTTTGAGCTGATCGGCCAGTTGGTGGAGGGCTAGATGCACCGAGTCGAAACCCGCCCCCTGTTCGCCGATGTGGACGCCATGAACGTGGTCTACTACGGCCAATACCTGCGCTTTTTTGAGCTGGGCCGGGCCGAGATGATGCGCTCCAGCGGCCGGGCCTACGTGGAGATGGCCGCCCAGGGCCTGCACCTGCCGGTGACCGAGGCCCACCTGCGCTACCGGCGTCCGGCCTTTTATGACGACCTGATAGTCATCGAGACCTGGCTGGCCTGGCTCAAGAAGGCCTCCCTGCGCTTCGAGTACCGGCTGTTGCGCGCCGACGGCGGCGGCCGCGAGCAGGAACTGGTTAGCGGCTACACCGTGCACGGCTGCGTGACCGTGCAGGGCAAAATCGCCCCCCTGCCCGATTGGGTGGCCACCTGTTTGCGTCCCCACGTGGTGGAAGTGCCCCAGCCCCCCGCCGGGGCCTAAAGCGGCCTCCCCGGGGGGCACTTGCGGCCTAGGGGGATATGTGCTATTAATTTGAGGATTTACGGGGCAAGCGCCCGTGCCCTTTGGTGGAAACCCATCGGCCAGGGGAGGTGTTTCGTGGCCAGCAAGAAGTACGTGTATTTCTTCGGAGACGGCAAGGCGGAAGGCGCCGCCAAGATGAAAAACCTGCTGGGCGGCAAGGGCGCCAACATCGCCGAGATGGTCAACCTAGGCATCCCCGTGCCGGCCGGGTTCACCATCACCACCGAGGTATGCACCTACTATTACGAGCATGGCCACAACTATCCCGACGCCCTAACGAAAGAGGTGGAGAGCGCCCTGCGCAAGGTGGAGAAGTCCATGGGCGCCAAGTTTGGCGACCCCAAGAACCCCCTCCTGGTCTCCGTGCGCTCCGGGTCGCGGGTCTCCATGCCCGGCATGATGGACACCGTGCTCAACGTCGGCCTCAACGACGCCACCATCCAGGGGCTCATCGCCAAGACTGGCAACGAGCGCTTCGCCTACGATGCCTACCGCCGTTTCGTCAACATGTATGCCGACGTGGTGCTGGGAGTCAGGCCCAAGGACCAGAAGGAGCACGATCCCTTCGAGGAGATACTGGAAGCCAAGAAGAAAAAGCGCGGGTTGGTGCTGGACACCGACCTCAGCGCCCAGGACCTCAAGGAACTGGTGGCCGAGTTCAAGGCCTTGGTCAAACAGCGCCTGGGCAAGCCCTTCCCCGATGAGCCCATGGAGCAGCTCTGGGGCGGCATCAGCGCGGTCTTCGAGTCCTGGAACATCCCCCGGGCCATCTCCTACCGCCAGATCAACCACATCCCCGAGGACTGGGGCACGGCCACCAATGTGCAGGCCATGGTCTTCGGCAACATGGGCAACGACTCGGCCACCGGCGTGGCGTTTACCCGCGACCCCTCCACGGGCGAGAACTACTTCTACGGCGAGTACCTGACCAACGCCCAGGGCGAGGACGTGGTGGCCGGCATCCGCACGCCCCAGCCCATCAACCGGGCCAAGAAGGTGCCCAAGACCATCATGACCCTGGAAGACGAGATGCCCAAGCTTTACAAGCAACTGGTGGGCATCCGCAACAAGCTGGAAAAGCACTACAAGGAGATGCAGGACATCGAGTTCACCATCCAGCAGGGGAGACTGTGGATGTTGCAAACCCGCACCGGCAAGCGCACCGCCGCCGCCGCGATCAAAACCGCCGTGGACATGGTGCAGGAAAAGCTTCTAACCAAGGCCCAGGCCATTGCCCGGGTCACCCCCGAACAACTGGACCAACTGCTGCACCCCATGCTGGACCCCCACGCCAGCAAAAAGCTCATCGCCAAGGGCCTGCCCGCCAGCCCCGGCGCCGCCGTGGGCCAGGTGGTCTTCTCGGCGGCCGAGGCCGAGGAGTGGCGCCAGAAGGGCAAGAGGGTCATCCTGGTGCGGGTGGAGACCAGCCCCGACGACATCCGCGGCATGAACGCCGCCGAGGGCATCCTCACCAGCCGGGGCGGCATGACCAGCCACGCCGCCGTGGTGGCCCGGGGCATGGGCAAGTGCTGCGTGGCCGGTTGCGCCGACATCGCCGTCAACTACGCCAAGGAGCTTTTCACCACCAAAACCGGGGCACTGGTCAAGCGTGGCGACTGGATCAGCCTGGACGGCAGCAAGGGCGAGGTCTATCTGGGCCAGGTCAACAAGGTGGACACCAAGCTCACCGGCGACTTCGGCACCTTCATGAAGTGGGTGGACGAATTCCGCACCCTGGGCGTGCGCACCAACGCCGACACCCCCCACGACGCCGCCGTGGCCCGGGCCTTCGGGGCCGAGGGCATCGGCCTGTGCCGCACCGAGCACATGTTCTTCGAGGGGATACGCATCGTGGCGGTGCGCGAGATGATCCTGGCCGACGACGTTGTGGGCCGCAGAAAGGCTTTGGCCAAGATACTGCCCATGCAGCGCGAGGACTTCGTGGGCATCTTTCGGGCCATGGCCGGGCTGCCAGTGACCATCCGCACCCTGGACCCCCCCCTGCACGAGTTCCTGCCCCACACCAAGGCCGAGATCAAGCAGGTGGCCACCGACCTGGGCGTCAAGCCGGCGGAGGTGGAGGCCAAGGTGGCGGTCCTGCACGAGGCCAACCCCATGCTGGGCCACCGCGGCTGCCGGCTGGGCATCGCCTACCCCGAGATTACCGAGATGCAGGCCCGGGCCATCTTCGAGGCCGCCTGCATCGTCACCAAGGAGGGCAAGCGCGTCTACCCCGAGGTGATGATCCCCCTGGTGGCCCACGTCAACGAGCTCAAGATACAGAAGGAGATCGTCATCCGCGTGGCCGAGGAGGTCATGAAGATCAAGGGCGTCAAGATCAAGTACATGGTCGGCACCATGATCGAGCTGCCCCGGGCGGCGCTGACCGCCGACCAGATCGCGGCGGAGGCCCAGTTCTTCTCCTTCGGCACCAACGACCTAACCCAGACCACCTTCGGGCTGTCCCGCGACGACGCCGGGCGCTTTTTGCCCATGTACGTGGAACAGGGCATCCTGCCCCACGACCCCTTCGTCAGCCTGGACCAGGAGGGCGTGGGCGCCCTGGTGGACACTCGCGCAACATCGGCTCGGGGTCCCAGTCCAGCATCTGGCTGACATGCTTGCGCAGCGCCTCGATCTTGAGGGCGATCGTATCCGTGATGTTGACGTAGCTATCGGCCTGAGTCCAGGCCGAGGCGTAGACCTTGCGGACCTTGTGGGCCTGCAAGCCTTCGGCTTCGAGATCAACCAGGCCGAGCCGCCCCAAAGCATTTACCCCTACGCCCCGGTTTACCATCTGTGGAATGAACGCGGCGAGTGGATCGTCAAACGCACCGGTATCAAGGAGCGCCGGGTGTCCGCCCCGGAGCAGGCCGCCAGCGACCTGGCCCTGCCGGCCTGCCGCCGGGCCATGGAGGCCGCCGGCGTGAGCGACCGCGACCTGGATTACATCATCATGGCCACGGTCACGCCCGACACCTGCTGCCCCTCGGGCGCCAACTGGTTGCAGGCCAAGCTGGACGCCCCCCAGGCCATCAGCTTCGACGTCACCGCCGCCTGCTCGGGTTTTGTCTTCGCCCTGGACACGGCCATTCAGTACCTGCGCGCCGGCGCCGGCCAGACCATCCTGGTGGTGGCCAGCGAGATCATGACCCGCGTGCAGGACTGGACCGACCGGGCCAACTGCATCCTGTGGGGCGACGGCGCCGGGGCGGTGGTGCTCAAGGCCGAGGAGGGCGCGCCCCAGATAATAGAATCCTACGTCGGCACCGACGGCGCCAACGGCCAGAACCTGCTCATGCCCGGCGGCGGCTCCAAGACCACGCCCATCAGCCACGAGTCGGTGGACAAGAAAATGCACACCCTGCGGCTGATCGAGGCCGCGGCCTCGGTGCGCGTGGCGGTGAAGCATTTCGCCCTGTCGGTGGAGACGGTGCTGGGCCGCCGGGGCTTGAAGCCCAGCGACGTGGACCTCTACATCCCCCACCAGGCCAACATCCGCATGCTGCAATCCCTGGCCAAACGCCTGGACGTGGGCTTCGAGGAGAAGTTCTTCATCACCATCGAGAAGTACGGCAACATCAGCTCGGCCAGCTCGGCCATCGCCCTGGACGAGGCCGTGCGCTCCGGCCGCGTCAAGCCCGGCGACCTGGTCTGCGTCACCGTCTTCGGCGGTGGCCTGACCTGGGGGGCCACCCTGATTCAGTTCTAGGGCCGCGAGCCGCGGCGGGCGACAACGGGGCCGCGAGCCGCGGCGGGCGACAACGGGTCGGGTGGAGTTGCGGCAAGGGCCTGCGCCGCCGGCTCCCGAAACGAGGTTGCCGCCATATAAACCGGGCGGGGATAAACCCCGCCCCTACGAAAACCAAAGGCAACAAGAGGCCTTTTCT
>JACQYR010000158.1 GCA_016208115.1 Desulfarculus sp. | reverse complement strand
GCGGTGAGCACGTGGAAGTGCTTGCCCAGGGGCAAGAGGCACAAGAAGCCGAAGAAGGCCAGGTCGTGCAGGAAGTAGGCCCCCAGGTGCAGGCCTTGCAGGGTGTCGCGGGGGCTGCCGGCCAGGCCCAGGGTCATCAGCCAGGCCAGGCTGTAGGGGGCAGGGGGCGTTCCCGGTTGGCCGGCCTGGGCCAGGGCCGCTTGCAGGCTGGCCTCGAAGAGCGCCTCGGAGATCATCAGGGTGGCGATGAAGCCCAGCACCAGGAGGGCCTCGCCGGTATGGTCGCGGCCGTATTGGGGAGGCACGGCGTAGCGGGCCGGCTTGAAGACCCCCCGCCGCACCCCGGCCACGATCACCACCGCCAGCACCAGGGTGGCGGTGTAGTCCTTGAGCAGGGCGTAGAAATGGCCGGCCTGCCCCGCCAGTCCGGGCAGCGTGAAGCCGTCCCAGAAGCCGACGAAGATGAGCGTGAGCGTGCGCAGGGAGAGAACGAGGAAGCCCAGGAAGAGCAGGATATGGAGCAGGCCGGCCAGGGGGTAACGTGGTTGTTTGTATTGAGCAAGCCAATATTTCAGCAGCCCGGCCAGGCGCTGGCCCCAGTTACCGGGGCGCGGGTCGGCCTGGGCCAGGCTTAAGGGGGCCAGGCGGCGGCTGAGTAGGTAGGCGAAAAGCCCCAGGCCCAGGGCGGTCAGGGCCAGGGACAGGGCCTGGGTGGCCGGCAGGGCGGCGGGGGAGAGGATCACCGGCTCCATGGCCATGCTCCGGGGGCGGGGTGGGCGCGGCGTCTGGGGGGCCGGGTCTTCACGGTTGCTCCTTGCCGGTCAGGATGCCGTGGCAGAAGCCGGTCAGGATGCCGTGGCAGAAGATGGTCTCGAAGAGGGCGCCCAGCTCCTCGGGGCTGACTCCACCTTCGCGCTGGTACCACTTGGGGGTGTAGTGCACCATGCCGAAAAAGGCGAAGACAGCCACCGGCAGGGGGATGCCGCGCATGAGCCCGGCCTGCTGCATCTCACTCAGGATGCCCTGGATGGCCGCCACGTAGCGCCGCTGCTTGGCCACCATGGCCGCCAGGCGCTCGCCGCCCAGGCAGTCCAGGTCATTGACCAACAGGCTCAGGCGGTCGCGGTCGCCAGCGTAGAAGCTGGTGTAGAAGCGCATGAAGGCCGCCAGCTTCTCCTGGGGAGACAGGGCCAGGGCGCAAAGTTCCTCAATGCGTTGCAGGGCCTCTTCCATGAACTGGTCCAGGAGCTGGAACAGCAGGTCTTCCTTGGACTCGAAGTAGTGGTAGAGGCTGCTTTTTTGCAGGCCCAGCGCCTCGGAGAGATCGCGTATGGAGGTGCGGCTGTAGCCCCGCTGGGCGAACAGCCTGGCGGCGGTGTCGTATATCTGGCGCTGTCTTTTTTCGCCCTTGCTAAGAGTCATTCTTTCAACCGAACGATCGTTAGATTTTTCTCTCATCTTTATCCTTCCCGCAGGGGCCTGTCAAGGCCTTCCTGGCATGGCATACCTCAAAAAATGCCTGCCCCGGGCTTGACCCCGGACCTGGACAAATGCTACAAAATAGCTAGGCATAAAGTCAAACGTCTTCGCGTACTGACGCCCGTGGCAGTTGTGCAATAATTCATTTAGAAAAAACCTTGTTGACACCCCACGGGCTATTGAAGTACAAAAAATCGAACGAACGGTCGGCCAATTTGACGCCCCGGCGTGGCGCTTGCCCACTTGACGCCGATTCTGCCCTGGCCCCTCCGCCGTCCCCTGGCCCGATCGTTCCGGCATGGCAATCATTCCGGGAGGAGCAGGAAATGGCAAGCAAATCTGTGTGGCGGGTGCTGGGTCTGGCCCTAGTGGTTTTGTTAACCGCCTGGATGAGCGCCCCCGCCGGGGCCGCCGAACCCATCGTGCTGGGCGTGCCCAGCTCCCTGGGCGCCGTGGAGGGCAAGGAGAGCCTTAACGCGGTCAAGCTGGCCGTGGAGGAGATCAACCAGGCCGGCGGCGTCAAGGTGGCCGGCCAGGTCCGCCAGATGGTGGTGGAGGCCATAGACATCCGCGACTCCTCGCCGGGCGTGCCGGTGCCCGAGGCCCTCTTGGGCATCGAGAAGATGATCCTGGAGAAGAAGCCCCACGCCATCCTGGTGGGTCCCTTCCGCTCCGAGGCCCTCTTGGCCGGCATGGACATCATCGCCAAGTACAAGGTGCCCATGCTGGGCACCATCGCCATGACCCCTGAATCAGAAAAGAAAATCCAGTCGGACCCCGAGAAGTACAAGTACATCTTCCGGGTGAGCCTCAACGTTCCTTCCTGGGCCAAGCTCCTGGGCGGCACCATGAAGACCCTGAACGAGCAGTTCGGGCTCAACAAGGTCTACCTGATGAACCAGGACGTGCTGTGGGCCCGGGGTACCGCCAACGCCATGAAGGGCTGGTACACGGCCAACGGCTGGTACGTGCAGGGGCATGACGAGTACCCCACCGGCGCCGGCAACTTTGCCCCGGTCTTGATGAAGGCCAAGACCGGCGGCGCCCAGGTGCTCTTCACCTG
>JACQYR010000092.1 GCA_016208115.1 Desulfarculus sp. | reverse complement strand
TTCCTCCGGGATCACCGTGCCGAAGAACCCCAGCTCGCCCATGGGCCGCACCACCTCCTCGTAGGGGAAGTAGTGCTCCTCGTCCCACTTGTCGGCAAAGGGCGCGATCTTCTCGGCCGCGAAATCGCGCGCCATGTCCCGCAGCATCTGCAACTCTTCGTTGAGTTCGAAATCCATGTGTGTCCTCCGTTGATGGTAGGGGCCGGCTGATGGCGGTCCCCTCTGATGGGCCCTGGGGCCGTTGTTCGCGAGTTCAGCGGGGCAATCGCACTGCCCCCCATGCTGGCCTTCGAGGGGGGCCTGCGGGCAATTCGCACCTAAATCATAGGCTTGGCCTGGGAGCCCACCTGAGGCATGGTTCCCTTATAACCGAAGCCGATAGGGCTGGCAAGTAAAACAACGACTACATTATAGCTATATTGTGACAGGGGGAAACAAATTTTTGCGGTGCTGGCGGGGAATTCGGCCTCCCGGCGCAAACACCGGGAGGCCGAGTATGAGGAGAGGAGGGTCAGGCCAGGGGGTCGCTGGCGCGGGTGTTGGTGAGGTTGAGGGCCAGGGGCGTGGTGATGCCGGCCATGCCGGCGCGCTCCGTGGTGGTGGCCAGGCAGTCCAGGGTGATGGGGTGGGCGATCTTGCCCGCCTTGTCCACGGCGGCGGTGGCGTTGGTCAGCATCAGGTGGGGCAGCAGTATCTCCAGGGCGTAGTCAAGGCCGCTCTCGATGGGCCCTCCGCTGAAGGCCATGCGCATCTTCTTGCGGGTGTCGGAGCCCAGGTCGTTGAGGAAGGTGTCGCTGGTGTAGGTGGGGAACTCCAAGGTCAGGCTCAGCTCGGGGAAGCCGGCGCCCAGGGGCTCGGCTATGCGGTCCTGGCCGCCGGCCAGGTAGTCGCGGGAGAGCTTGCGCTTGCAGGTGAGGCTGAAGCGGTTGGGGTGCACGGCGTTGGCGGCGCTCAGGGCGCCGGCGCTGGCGTCGTTGATCCAGAACTGGCCCTGGCGAAAGAGCACCCGGTTGCCCGGCGCGGGTGTCTCGATGGCCGCGAAGACCGTGGTGGTGTTGACGCCGGCGGTGGTGTTGACGTTCAGGTCGTCGCAGATCAGGCTCAGGCCCAGGGTCAGGGCCTTGCCCGCCTCGCCGGTAAGGCTAAAGCCGTCAATCTTACCCGAGGGGTACTCGTGCACCGAGAAGCCCTTGAAGATGCCCAGGGTGCCGAAGAGGCCCTTGGTGTCGCTCTTCAGGCGCAGGGCGTGGGCGTAGACGCTGGTGCCGGAGTGGACCGGCTCGCCGGCCTGGCCCAGGGCCAGGGCCAGGAGCACCTCCAGGCCCTGGTAGCGCAGGTAGGCGCTCAGGTCGCCGCCGCAGGTGATGGCCCCGCGCTCGGCGTCCTGGTGAAAGGCCTGGCCGGCGGAGTCGTCGGGCAGGTGCTCGCGGGTGCGGTTGAGCTTCTCGTTGATGAACAGCAGGGCGTCGGCGCTGGCCAACTGCACTGCCGCGCCCCAGGTGGCGGCCTTCTTGAAGGCGGCCTTGGCCTCTTTGCCGGTACTCATGGTCGGTCTCCTTACTTAAAGTAATTGAGTTATTTTTTAGAGGGTGGCCAGGGGGGCCTCGTAACCCACGGTCAGTTCCAGGTCGAAGAGACCCAGGGGATCGCCGGCCCCGCCCTCGTAGAGTTCCAGGCGGTCGCAGGTGGTGCGCTGCCAGTGGGGGTTGAGGTCGGGGCGTCCCAGGGCGGCCACGCAGGCGGCGGCCAGGCGGTCGAGAGCACCATAGTCGCCGCCCTGGGCGTGCACCGCGCCCCATAGGTGCAAGATCATGCGCCTTTCGGTTGTGGCCTCCGTGGCGTCCACCGTCTCGACCCGCTGGTTGTACAGGGACAGGGCCGGCATCTCGCTGGCCTCGCTGGCCAGGTGGATGCCCCGCTTCACCCGGGCCGGGGTGATGTCAAAGCCCTGGGCCGGACCGATGGCCTCCAGGCAGGCCATGAGGTCGGCGATGATTTGTTGGCGGGTCATGACAGCTCCTCCACAAGGGCGCGGGTGAGGTGGGCTTCCAGGGCTGCGGCGGCGGCCTCGGCCCCGGGGGCCAGAAAGGGCCGGGCCGGCACCAGCACCCGCCGGGCCAGGACCCAGCGTCCTTCCACCTGGAAGCGCAGGTACTTGGCTCGCTGGGCCTGGATCAGGCCGCCGTATTCCTGCACCCCGGCGTAGGGCAGGTCCGAATACAATTCGCCCTCCAGGCTTAAGCCCCCGCCGCTGACGCGCCCAACCAGGGAGGCGGCCAGGCGGCCGCTGGCGCCGGGGCGGGCGCGCTGCCCCAGGGCCTGGCGAGCGGCCTCCAGGCCTTCTTCCAGCGATTGCTCCAATGCTAGGCGCAGGGCGGCGGGCAGGCGGCGCTCCAGGCGGGCCAGGGCATGGTCCCCGGGCACCGGGGCTTCCAGGCGCAGGCGGATCACAACAGGCTCCGGTTGCGGTAACGGTCCAACACGGCCGTGACCTGGGGCAAGAGGGCCTGGCCCTGGTAGCTCACCGAGCCGTCGGCCAAGGTTCTAGCACTTACTCCCAGGCGGCCCTGGCCGGCCCCGGACTCCTGGAAGCGGGTGGCCACCTGCTCCAGGCAGGCCTGGGCCAGGTCGGCGGGCACGGTCTCGAAGCCGGCGCGGTAGGTCACGGCCAGGTTGTGGCGGCCCCGGCTGAAGACCCCGCTCACCAGGCTCACCACCCCGGCGCCGCGGTCCAGCACCCAGCCGGCCTGGCCCGGGACCTGGGCCGGCGAGAGCGCCACCCCGTCCACGACCAGGCTGGCCAGGCCTTGTACCGGGTATTGGGGCAACAGAAGCTCCGGATAGCCGCTGCCGTCCAGCAGGGCGTTATCTGGGTCGAAAGCGGGCGAGGCCGGGTCGGGAGAGTAGTCGCGGGCCTTTAGGGCGCGGCCGGTGTGGGCCGCGAAATGGGCGCTCACCGCCTCGATGAGGGACTCCAGCAGGGCGTCATGGTCGGCGCTGCTCAGCCCGAGGTAGTTTTTGACGGCCTGCACGCTGGTCAGGGCTTGGAGTGATAGGGCCATTGCTCGTCTCCCGCCAGGGGCTTGCTCCCCGCCGCGTGGGGTGGGACTTTCAGCCCGCTAAAGTTTTTTGGAGGGGGTCCGGGGGGGATGGCTTCGCTTCCGCTCGCCATGACGGGAGGAGGCGAAGGTCCCCCCCGGGCTTATTTCCCGCCTCTTAGGCCGTGGGCACGCCGGAGAGCACAGCGAAGCGCGTCTCGTCGCTCAGGGCGAAGCCCAGGCGGGCCTCGGCCAGGAAGCAGGTCTGGTTGTAGGAGAAGTAGGGTTCGGCCCAGGGGTTGGTCTTGACCACCAGGCCGGCGCGCAGGCCCACGAAGGCGCTGCCCGCGAAATCGCCGGCGTAGAGCTGGGTTTCGTTGCCGCCGGTGCCCAGGTTGGTCAGCACGTTGGGATCGCGCACAAAGGGCTCACCCCACAGGCGGGGGCGGTCGTCGCTCTCGTTGCGGGGCTGGCCGGGCTGGCGGTAGATGTAGTCGCCCTGGCCGTCCTTGAGTTTCATCAGTACCTTCTCGGCCTTGGCGTGGCCGATCACCGGGACGCTCGCGGCGTGGGGGGCGTTCTCGTAGACCTTGAAGATCAGGTCGGCCACGTCGTCGAAGTCAAAGCCGGCGCCCACGCCGAGCGCGTTGGTGGTGACGCGGGTGACCAGGCCGGAGATGGGGTCCAGGGCCGTGCCGGCGCCGCGCAGACAGGCCACGTCAAAGGCGGTGCCCAGGGTCTCGGCGAACAGGCTGGCCAGCACCTGGTCCACGCCGGGGTCGGAGTCGTCCAGGAGCTGGTTGGAAACCACCACCTTGACCGCCAGCACCTGGGCGGTGATGGCCAACTGACCGAAGGTGGGGGTGGAGCGGGGGGTGAATCCGTCCGCCTGCTCGTAGTCCACGCTGCTGGTGTCGCTGGCCTCGGGCACCCAGTAGGCGCTGATGCCGCCGCTGACCGTGGGGAAGGTGATCTGCTGGGAGCGCATGGGCACCTCGCGGCACAAGGCCTTGACGGCGCTGTAGTTGTTCACCAGGGACAGCACCTCGGCGGCGCGCTCCACCGGGGCCAGGTAGCCGCCGGCGCTGGCCAGGCCCTCGCGCAGGTCCTTGGCCTTGGCGGCGGGCAGCTCGGTTAGCGCCGGGGCCACGCGCACCAGGTCCTCGCCGTGGCGGGGGGCCTGGCCCATGCCCAGGCGGCGCACGTCGCCCAAAAAGCGCGAGAAGCCCAGGCGCGGGCCGGGGGCCTCGCTGCCCAGGGAGATGGCGCGCGGGTTGGCGGCCTTCAGCACCCCGGCCAGGCGCTGGTCAATCAGGCCCTTGATGGTCTCCTCGTTGAGGGAGGCGCCGGTGGCCTGCTCCAGCAGGCTGATGAGTTCCTTGTCGGTCATGAGGGGTATCCTTTCTTTTAGATGTCGCGGTGGGGAAGCAGCCCCAGGTGGTAGCGCAGGCGCGACTCCACCAGGGCGCCCAGGGCGCAGTGGGCCAGGATGGCCCGGGCCGCGGGTGAGGCCGCGGGCGGGGGTGGGGGACCGCTGGCGGGGGAGGCGCTGGCCGAGGAGGTGGAGGGTGACAGGCTGCCGGCCCTCAGCCCTTTGAGGGCCAACTGGGCCAGGGCCTGGGGGTTGGCGGGCAGGGTGACGCAGGATATTTCATAAAGCTCTTGCTTGAGGTAGTGGTTGCCGGTGAGGGCGCGCCCCTCCAACTGGTGCACCACCACCTGGCTCTCGATGGGGGCGAAGCCCACCGAGAAGGCCCGCAGATACCCGCCCCGGTAGAGCTTGTAGATGGTGTCGGCAAAGGCGTATTCCTGGGCGGTGGGGAACTGGGCCTGGAAGAGCAGGCGATTCCCTTCCACGCGCACGGCCAGGGCCTTGGCCACCGGCGGGGCCGCGTAGTCGTGCGCCCAGGGGATAACCGGGTTTTTCAGGAAGTTGTCCACCTGCCAGCCCGAGGCCTCGATGACATCGCCCTGGCGGTCCACCCCGCCGGTGGAGGCCACGGCCCAGAAGGTGCGGGCGGCCTCGTCCACCTGGCTGACCTCGAAATCCAGTATCTTGTGCACCAGCTTCATGGCTAGTCCTCTCTAAGACCTGCGCCCCAGCCCGGCCAGGGTCTCTGGCAGACCCAGGCCACGGCCCAGACAGTCGGCGAAGTAGTTATTAAAGCGTTTGCTTTCATGCTCCGGCGCTCCCGGAGGCAGCAGGGGGGCCAGCAAGGCCGGCTCCCGGGCCAGGGCCTGGCGCACCTTGGCCTGGCTCCAGCCGCTGAAGCGCCCCTCCAGGGCCGGGTAGTGACGCCGGGCCAGGCTCAGGGCGGCGGTATTAAAGTCAACGCTGGAGCTGTCCTCGCCTCCGGCCTGGCCGGTGCCCGGTCCCTGGAAGGGCTCCTCGCCCCAGGCCACCGGCCCTCGGCCCAGGCCGGCGCGTACCTCGTTGATGGTCAGCACCCCCCGGTCCAGGTAGGACATGGCCTCCTTGAGGGCCTGGCCACGGTCGCTGGGCACCGGGTTGTCGTGTTTGAGCAAGAGCCCCTGGCCGTAGCGGGGCAGCAGGAAGGCGGCCAGCGCGTCCTCGAGCAGGTCCAGCCTTGGGCGTATGCACTCGGAATTGAAGGTGATGTCAATGCCCTGGGCGTTGGCGCGGTTGACGTCCTTGACCAGCCCCAGCTTGCCGGCCGGCACCCCGTAGGCGGCCAGGATGTTGTCCTGGGTCCAGCCCGCCAGGGCCATGAATTCGAAATCCTTGGCCGAATAGCTCAAGGGCTGGACCTTGAGCCCCGCGTCCAACAGCGTGGGCTCGAAGACATGGGCCAGGCCCTGGTGCTTCTGGTTCCAGCGGGTGAGGAGGCGGCGGGCCTCTTCCTCGGTGAGCCGCTGGTCGGTGGAGAGCACCACCTCGGGGCGCGCCGAGTTGCGAAAGAAGTTGCGCTGATACACCCGCACCGCCAGGTCTATGTCAAAGGCGTGGGCCATGGCCGCGATGGGGCTCATGCCGTAGATCAGGCTTGTGGGGCTGGGGTGGCGCAGGTAGAGCACCTCCCCTGGCGCGAAGGTCACGGCCTGCCCCCCCGGCACCTGGAAGCGAAAGCCGCTGATGGCCTGCCGGGTATCGCCGCCGGTGGTGATCTCCAGCAGGTCCGCCGGGTTGAGGGGCCAAAGCTCGGCGGGGCGGCCCAGGGCGTTGTCCACCACCAGGGCCATGGCCATGCCGGTCAGCTCCAGGTGGGTGACCAGGGTGAAGCGCAACTGCCGGCTGGTCATGATGGGGTTGGGCCGGGCCAGGAGGTCCAGGAGTGGGTGCTCCAGTACCTCCGGGCCGGGGCCGGCGGGGGTGCGGGCAAAGAGCCTGAGCGGCATGCCCGCCACTCGCCCGGCGATGGCGTTGACCGCCGCGTACACCCAGCCCTGGTAGGCCTGGAGCTGTTGGGCGCGGCTGGCCAGGCCCGAGCCGCCCAGGAAGGGTGGCGGAGCCAGGGGCGCGGGCGGCAGGTCCAGGCGGCGGCGGACCAGGGGAAGGGCCAGGCGTTGTAACCATGCTTTCATGTGCACCTACCAGAGGTTGGGGCCCGAATTCCTGAGGAGGGAAACCGCCCCCTCCAGGGCGTCGGGGCCGTCGTCGTGTACGGTGGGGGATGGAAAGTGAAGTAGTTGCTCGATCAACAAGACCTGGTCGCCCTGGCCGGGGCAGAAGCGCACCAGGCCGCGCTCCACCAGGGGCGACAGGCCCGCCAGGCGGGTCTCCTTGGCCAGGCGGTGGGTGACGCCCCGGAGCGGCAGCACCACCTGGGCCTCGCGGGAGGCGCGGGCGAACTCGTCCAGCAAGAGGCGCTGGAACAGGTTGTCCTCCACCCCGAAGACCAGGTAGCCGTGGCGGGCCTGGCGGGTGAGCACCGCCCGCAGCAGTTGATCTATGCTGGAGCGGCGGATGTAGGCGTCCAGCACGTAGAAGACCTGCTCCTTGGCGTCCAGGCCCACGCTGAGCACGGCCTTGTAGTCGCCGCTCTCGCCGGCGGCCAGGCTGGGGTCCAGGAAGCCGGCCACGCTGAGCGTTTTTTGCTCGATCTCGCCGGGGTGGTAGGTGCGCAGCCAGGCCTCTTGGAACAAGCCCTCGTCGTCCTTGGGGTCGTTCTGCTTCTCCTTGTTGAAGGCCGCCGAACCCATGAAGGCCTTCTGGCGCAGCAGTGCCTCCACGGGGTGGCGCGCCGGCCACAGGGAGTTGCCCTCTTGGTCCAAGGCCTGGTAGCGGCGGCGGGTGACGCGGCAGTAGGGCTCCTCGGGGCTAGAGCGCAGGGTGGCCAAGGCCGCGCGCTTGGCCAACACCGTGCCGATGATGAACAGGCTGCCCCCCGGGTCCAGGGCCGGGTAGACCGCCTCGCGCAGCCAGTCCAGGGTCTCCTTGACTAGGCGGGGATTTTTGACGTTCTTGTCGTTCTCCAGGTCATCCAGGATCACCAGGTCCGGCCGGAAACGGCCATGCTTGATGCCGCGCAAGCGTTGGCCCGAGCCCCGGGCCAACACCCTTACTTGGGCACCGGCGATGAAGTCGCCCTCGGCGCCCTGGGCCTCGGTCAAGGGGCCGAAGTCCTGCTTGAGGCGCTGGTTGTGCAAGAGCTCCAGGCGCAGGTAGCCGGTGAGATCGCAAGCCAGGTCGGCGGTGTCGGAGCCGATGACCACGAAGCGGCGCTGGCCGAAGAGCACTTGGTGCAGCACGTAACCGAAGCTGACCAGGGTGGTCTTGGCGAAGCCTCGGGGGGCCGCCACCACCACCGGCACCACGGCCCGGCCCCGGGGGGTCAAGAGCTCGATCAGCTCGCGGTGAAAGGGCGCGAAGGGGTGGCTGAAGTAGTGGGGCAGGTACATCCGGCAGAAGTACAGGGGATCGCTGGCGGCCCGGGCCAGGCGCTCCGGCTGGGGCGGGGCATCCGGGCCGAAGGCGCCGACCTCGCCCCGCAAGCGCGCCACCACCTCCGCCGCCCGCAGGCGATAGGCCGTGGCGCTCAGGCGCTTCAAGCTGGCGGCGGCCATGCTCCTCAGGCCCCCTGGTCCAGGTGGAAGTAGAAGGCGGCCAGCAGGTCGGCCAGCCAGGCCTTCTGGGCGGGGTCGGCCTCGCGGCCAGCCACGAAGTCCACCAGGCGCGCCCCCACCTCCACGGCCGCGGCCTTGAGGTCGTAGCCGCCCTGCTCCAGCTTCTCCAGAAGCGCGCCGATCTTGGCCAGCTCCTCGGCCTGCTCCTTGTCCAGGCTGCCGGCCAGGAGCACCGCCTCCACCCGCTGGCCCAAGAGCCGGCGCAGGGCCTGGGCCGCCCCTCGGGGATCGGCCAGGCGGCTGGCGGCCGGCGCGGCGGCGTTCTTGGCGCGGCGGAGCGGCATCAGCGGGTCAGCCCTTCCAGCTCGTGGGACAGGGCCTTGTACTCACGCACCGCCGCCACCAGCTCCTCCATGGCCTGCTGGGCGTGGTCCACGCGCATGGCCTCGATGCCGTCCAGGTTGTAGAGGTAGTAGTTGATGTCCTTGATGAGACGGTCGGTTTTGATCTCCAGCGCCTTCTGGCGCTCGCGTTTTTCCTCGATCAGTCCCTTGGCGATCAGCCGCGAGGTCTTGTCCATGAATCACCTCAAGAGGGTTTGCACCACCTGAAACAAAAGCCACAAGGTGAAGAGTCCGCCGGTGTAGGTGGCCAGGCGCGACTCCAGGCGGTCCAGCCGGGCGTCGCAGGCTTCCACCCGCAGGCTGTGCCGTTGCAGGGAGGCCACCAGGTCGGCGTTGACCCGGCGCTGCTCGGCCATGCTCATCTTGAGCACGGTGTCCAGGCGCCGGAGCTGACCGCGCAGGCTCTCCTGGGCCAGGCGCAGTTCGTCCTCGCCCATGGCCGGCCTAGTTCCGCGATTCCGGGGCGGGCAGCTTGACCAGCCCGGCCCGCAGGAAGATGGCCAAGAGGCTGGTCAACCCCATCTGGGCCGCCTGCAGTGCCCCGGCCTCGCCGCTGAGGTAGGCGCCAAGGGACGTGACCAGCCCGGCCAATCCGGTCCAGAAGGTCTTGCTGCGCAGAAGCTTCATGGCTGTCGCCCTCCTTGTGGCGGCCCCCGGGGGCCTGGTGGTGGGGGCGCCTGCTCGGCTGTCCCCCTGGGGATGAGACGACCTTACCCAGGCCCCGGGGGGCACCCCAGCACGGGGACGCACAAACCCAGCGCCCTGAAGGGCGGCGGGGAGACGTTTCGCGGCGGGTTGACGATGTGGCGCAGGTGGCGGGAGGAGAGGTTCCAGCGCCGGGCCAACTGCTTGACGTTGGCGCCATCGAATTCGCGGCGTATCACCTGGTTGCGTATGGAGAGCAAGGCGCGCTCCAGCTTGGGGAAGTAGACACTAGCGCCGGCAAAGGTCTGGGCCAGGCGCACCGTGGCCTCCACGCCGATCACCGCCGCCATCTCCTGGTACACCTCGGGCAGGTCTTGAGGGCTCACCTGCTTGAGCCAGGCCGGGACCAGGCCCCGGGCGGGGTCGAGGGGATCATGCATTTCATCCGCCTTTCTCTTCTGGGTAATACCTGTTAGGTTAATAGTCGGTCTTTCATGGTTGCCTATAATAATACCGTTAAGGCTATATTTCAACAATAAATATGCACATAATACTAACTTATATCCGATTGCGGCTAAAAATGATGGCCGGGCTGGCCTTGCTGGCGGCCCTGGTGCCCCTGCTGCTGGGCTGCCTGCACCTGCGGGAGCCCCTGGAGCGGCCCAACGGCCTGGACCTGCCGCCGCTGGTCTCGCCGGGCTTGGGCCGGGGCCTGCCCGGCACCGCCTCCCCCCTCTGGGGCTTGGGGGCCGGCGCGCTGGTTTTGGGGGGAGTTGGCTATGGATTACGGCGCTGGCGCCGGGCCTGGCGGCAGGCCGGCCAGGGGGTACCCCTGGACCGCGAGGATCTGGCCCTGTTGCGCACCGCCTGGGATGCCCTGGGCTTTCTGGCTAACAAGAAGATGAGCGGACTCAAGGTGGTGTCCCTGGCCCTGCACCGCCAGCGGTCGAGTGCCTCGACTGGCATACCGGGTCGGGAGCGGCCCTGACGCCACCGGCCAAGCCGGCTCCCGTGGTTGCCCTCTCGAACATGGCAGCGGCGCGGGTCGAGTGCCTCGACTGGCATACCGGGTCGGGAGCGGCCCTGACACAGCCAGCCAAGCCGGCTCCCGTGGTTGCCCTCTCGAATAGGCCAGGAGGGATTATCCCCGGCCGTGTCTTTTTTTACTGCTGAACATCAAAAAAGATGGGGGCCGAGTGATAGGCTCGGCCCCCGGGTCCGCCAGAATTTTGGTCTTTATGATTCCCTACCCGTCTTGCCCAACCGGTTGAGGATAACACCTTAAGCCTGGCGAACCAAGGCCATGATAGCAAAGCCGGGAGAGTTTAGCTATAAAATTGCTACATAGTAGCTACAAAAATTACCCCGCGCTAATGGTCTTGAATCGCTGGGCGTTTTCCATCAGGGCCTGGACCGTGGGTAGCCCATAGGGCGTGCCCTGCTCGATGGCCGTGAGCACCGTGCCCCCGCCGGTGAAGAAGTAGTAATCAGCGTCGTCCAGCACCGACAGGTAGAGGCCGGGCAGCAGGTCCTTGAATTCCTGCAAGGTGTCGCCGCCGCCGTAGAGCTTGGCCGCCTGGCGGTTTAAGTCTATGGCCGTGTCCAGGGCCTTGGAGCCGTCTGTGAAGTGGGGCGTGAAACCCATGACCGCGTTGACGAAGATGGTCTTGGCCTGGCCGATCACCCCCTGCACGCCGGGGTCCTCGAAGCTCTTGGCGTCTATGTCCAGCACGTAGCCCAACTCCTGGCCGGGCCTCAGGTCGGCCACGTTCACCGTGCGGTACTTGCCTTCTTCCCGCCCCAGCACCTGGCTCTCCACCAACAGCGGCAGCTCCACCACCTTGCGGGCCTCTTGGTCCAGCTCCACCAGGTTGCGGGCCGCGGCGATGTCCTCGTCGCCCACCCCGGCGATCCTCACCCCGTACTTGGCGCACAAATAGGTATTGTAGATCACCCCGCCCAGGATCAGGTGGTCCACCTGGGCGTAGATGGCGCTCAAGGGGCCGATCTTGGTGTCGTACTTGGCGCCGGCCACCACGGCCACGAAGGGGCGCGTGGGCTTGAGCACTTGGTCCAGGTTGCCGATTTCGGCCTGCATCAAGAAGCCGGCGTAGGAGGGCAGGTGCCGGGTGACGTCATAGGTGGAGGCGTGGGGCTGCCAGGAGCCGAAGGCGTCGTTGACGTAGATGTCGGCCAGGCCGGCCAGTTGCAGGGCCAAGGCCTGGCGGATGTCGCCCTTTTGCTCCTCGCCGGCGAACCAGCGGGTGTTGGGCAGGTAGATGCCGGCCACCTCGCCGGATTTTAGCTGCTTGATGGCCAGGTTGATGCTGGTGTCAATGGCCTGGATGCCCTTGCCCTCGGCCGCCGGGAAGGAGGGCACCAAAAAGTCGCAGTGCAGCTTGGACTTGAGGTACTCCACGATGGGCTGCACACTGCTGCCCTCGTCCAGGCTGATGGTGCCGGCCTTCTTGTCGTAGGGCCGGCCCACGTGGGTCATGAGTATGGGCCGGCCGCCCTGGGCCACGATGTAGAACAGGGTGCCGATGGTGCGGTCAATGCGGTAGGGGTCTCTGATCTTGCCCTTTTTGACCACGTTGTGGTCCAGGCGCACCAGCACCACCTTGTCCTTGAGATTGGCTTGTTGCAGCAGGGGCAGGCGCGGGTCCAGGCTGCGCTCTTGCATGGCTTTTGTTCCTCCGCTGGGGGCGTGACGGCGAGCGTGAATATTTATTCATTATAGCCCGCCCGCACGGGGGCATATCAAGGGCTGATAAGCGGCCTTGGCAGCCGAGGCGGCCCTGGCATACACTCAAGGCACCATGGCGCGTCCCTTCGATCACCTGCCGCCCGTCCTGCGCCGCCTGGGGCCGCCGCCTGCCCAGGCCCGGCGCGAGCTTTTGCTCCTGCCCGGGGCCTGGCGGGGACCAGAGGCCTGGCAGGGCCTGGCGGGGCCCCTGGCCGGGGCGGGTTATGGCCTTAACCTGCTGGAATTGCCCGGCCATGGGCCAGAGACCTGGGATTTGCCCGCTTTCACCAGCCTGCGCGACTACGCCGATTTGGCCCGCCGGGCCGCCGGTGCCTTGGGCCGGCCGGTGCTCCTGGGCCAGGGCCTGGGCGGCTGGCTGGCGCAGAAGATACTGGAGGTGGCCGACCTGCCGGCCCTGCTCCTGGCCCCCTGGCCCGGCGGCGGCCTGCCCTGGCCGGGGGTGCTGGCCCTGGCCCGGACCTGTCCCCGGGGCCTCTTGGGCCTGCTGGCCGGGCGGCCCCTGGCCCTGGAGCCGGATCAGGCCAGGCGGCTAGGCCTGACGCGAGCCGGGGAGCGCCTGGTGGCCGAGCCAGCCCGGGTGGTGCTGGAGATGCTCCTGGGCCTGGCCCGGGCCAAGCCCCCCCGGGGCCGCGCCCCTCGCCTGGTGCTGGCCTTGGCCGGCCACCCCCTGCTGCCCCAGGTTGGCCAGGCCCGCCTGGCGGCCAGGCTGGGGGCGTCCCTGACGGTGCTGCCGGCTGGGAGCGGCCTGGCCGGGCGGGAGGACCGCGATGATATCATCAAGATAGCGCTGGACTTTCTGGGGGTGCTCTAGGTAGCCCAGGAGGCGGGGCCAAGCCAGGCAGGGTTGTTACCCACCGCCCTGGCTGTCAGCCCTTCTCCGGCCCCTGCTTGCGGATCATGTGAGGGCTGGCCAAAAAGCGCAGGAAATGGGGGATCAGGTCCTCATCGAAGTGCTGGGGCGAGCGCATGATGGTGGAGGCGGCCTCGAGGGCATACATGGCCGGCCGGTAGGGGCGGTTGCTGGTCATGGCGTCGAAGGCGTCCACCAGGCGCAGCAGGCGGGCGGGCAAGGGCGTGCGCTGGGCGGTGATACCATGGGGGTAGCCGCTGCCGTCGGCGTTCTCGTGGTGGTGCAGCACGGCCTTGAGCACCTCCATGGAGGCCAGGTGCACGTGGCTGAGCAAGCGGTGGCCCCAGTGGGGATGGGTGCGCATCAAGGCCCATTCCTGCTCGTCCAGGGGGCCGGGTTTGTTCTGCATCTCGGGCGGCAGCTTGGAGCGGCCCAGGTCGTGCAGCATGCCGGCCATGCCCAGGGCCTGCACCCGGGGCTCGGTGAGCTTGAGGTGGCGGCCCAGGGCCATGGCCAACAGCGAGACATTGACCGAGTGGCTGTAGGTGTTGTAGTCCGAGCGCAATATCTCGCTCAGGTTGGTCAGGATCAGCTCGTCGGCGGTCAGCCGCTCCAGGATCACCTGGATGCCCCCCACCGCCTGGCCCACCACCTGGGGCGACAGGTCGCCGGCGAAAAGCTCCCGCAGGCCCAGGGAGGCCATCTCCCGTAACAGGAGCCTTTTTTGAGCCACCGGCTGTTCCGGGTCGTCCAGCTTGTGGGCGGCCAAGTCCTGGAAATAGGCGCGCAGCAGTTGCCCCTGGTCCAGGGGCACGAAGGCCGAGCGCTGCTGGGCGGCCAGGAGGCGCTGGCGCCAGGCCTCCTTGAAGCCCTGGCCCTGGCCGCAGACCAGGGTCATCTCCACCCTCGCCCGCTGCTGGTTGTACAGGGGCAAAAACAGGTCGCAGGGGCAGGTCTCCTCGGCGGGCAGCACCTCCAGGGACACCGGCAGCATGCCGTGGGCCGCCGGGTTGAAGGCCATCGCCTGGTCCGCCTTGGCCAGGGGGCGCTCCACGAAACCCAGGCTGCCGCTGGCTGAAACGTTGTCGCTCATCTTCCCCCCCCCGGCGCGGACGGCCCTCCGGGCGCCGCCCCCAGACCGGAACACTTTACTCCCTGGGGCCTGCAAGTCAAGCGGGCAATGCCGGCGCCAACGCCAATCTTGGCATTAATGGCCTGTGATTTTAATGTTATACGATTATGGACCCGCGAGGCCTCAGGCCACCATGAAGGGACTGGCCAAAAAGCGCACGAAGCGGGGGCCGATGTCCTCGCCAAAGACGCCGGCCGAGTGGGCCAGTATCTCCGAGGCGGCCTGGAAGGCCTGCATGGCCGGCCGGTGGGAGCGCATGCTGGTCATGGCGTCGAAGGAATCCACCACCCTGAGCAGGCGGGCCCCCAGGGGGGTGTCCTTGGCCTTGAGGCCATGGGGGTAGCCGCTGCCGTCGCTGTTCTCGTGGTGGTGCAGCACCATTTTGAGCACGTCCAGGCTCACGGCGGGCACCAGGGAGAGCATCTTGTGCCCCTCGGCGGGGTGGGTGCGCATCAGTCCCCACTCCAGTTCGTTCAGGGGGCCGCTCTTGTGGCGCAGGGCCTGGGGCAGCTTGGCCTGGCCCATGTCGTGCAGCATGCCGGCCAGGCCCAGGGTGAGCACCCGGGACTCGGGCAGGGCCAAGAAGCGGGCAAAGGCCATGGTCAGCAGGCTGACGTTGACCGAGTGGGTGTAGACGTTGAAGTCGGCGCGCAACAGCTCGATGAGGTTGGTCAGGAGGCCGCGGTCCTCGGTGACCCGCTCCAAGAGGCCCTGAAAGCCGGTCACCGCCCTTTCCAGGGTCTTGGGCTTCAGGTCGCCGTTGAACAGGGTACGCAGGCTGTTGGTGGCCAGCTCCCGGCAGACCAGTTGGCGCTGGCGCGGGGGCTGGTGGGGGTCGGCCAGCACCCGGTCGGCCAACTCCCTGAGATACAAGCCCAACTCCTCGGCCTGCTCCAGGGGCACGTAGACCGCGTCCTGGCCGGCGGCCAGCAGGCGGTCGCGCCACTGGGGGCGGAAGGGCCGGCCCTGGGGGCAGCCCAGCACCATCTTGATGGGCCGGTCCCCAGGCTGGAACATGGGCAAATATATGTCCATGGCCAGGGTGTGCCCCGCCTCCAAGGCGCCCAGGCTCAGGGGCAGCATACCGTAGTCCGCCGGCTCGAAGGCGATATCCCCTCTGGCCAGGGGCAGACTACCCTCCAGCAGGAACTGGCCGGCGGCCTGGTTGTTGGCCTCGGCGGGCTTGCGGTCTTGGCTGCTGTTCTCGGTCATGACGCCCGGCCTCTGGGGGGTATTCATGTTCTAAGTAGCACAAACCCCCACGCCCGGCAAGCCGGCAGTCCCGGCCCCGGAGGGCACTTAGCCGGTGATGAAGGGGCTGGCCAGGAAGCGCACGAAGGTGGGCACCAGGTCGGCGCCGAAGACGCTGCCGCGCTCCTGCAGCATGGTGGCGGCGGCCTGAAAGGCGCTCTGGGCGTCCTTGTAGGGCCGGGCGCTGGTCATGGCGTCGAAGGCGTCCACCAGGCGGGCCAGGCGGGCGGGCAGGGGCGTCTTGTCGGCCTTGAGGCCGTGGGGGTAGCCGCTGCCGTCGGCGTTCTCGTGGTGGTGCAGCACGATCATCAGGCTGTCGTAGGGCACCGCCCCCACCTGGGCCAGCATCTGGTAGCCCAGCAAGGGGTGGGTGCGCATGAGGGCCAGCTCCTGCTCGCTCAAGGGGCCGGTCTTGGTGGTCAGGGCGCGGGGCAGCTTGGCCCGGCCCACGTCGTGCAGCAGGCCGCCCACGCCCATGGCGTGTACGTAGGCCTCGCTGCGCCCCAGGTAGCGGGCCAAGGCCATGCCCAGCATGCAGACGTTGACCGAGTGGGTGTAGACCGAGTAGTCGGTGCGCAGGATGGTGCTCATGTTGTGCATGAGCTGGGGGGTGTGGGTGATGCGCTGCACGGTCTGCTGCACCCGCTCCACCGTCTTCTTGAGCACCTTGGGGGTAATCTCCTCGGTGTTGAACATGGTGTTGAGGTTGAGGACGGCCAGCTCCTGCACCACCATGGCCTTGTTGCGCAAGGGCCGGCCGGGGTCGTCCATGATGACCGGGGCCATCTCCTGGAAGTACTCGTTGAGCTCCTGGGTCTGCTCCAGGAGCACGAAGACCACGCGCTGCTCGGCGGCCAGCAGGCGGTCGCGCCACTGGGCGCGGAATTCCTCGCCTTTCTGGCAAGCCGGGGTCATCACCACCTTGCCCTTGTCGGCCAGGGGCAGGTAGAGGTCCACCGGACAGGGCTGCCCCGGCACCAGCACCTCCAGGGCCAGGGGGGCCATGTCGTAGTCGGCGGGCTCGATCTCCACCTTGAGGCGGGTGGGATCCAGGGGCCGGTCCAGGAGACGGCCGGGCTTGGGCTCTGGGCTTTGGTCCATGGCTCTCGTCGCTAGTTGGGGATGGCCTATAAACCGCAAGGTAGCACGGCCGGCGCCCCCCTGGCAGGCAAAAAACTAGCGGCCCCGCGCCCACTCGGCCTTTACCGCGCCGGCTGGCCCCCGGTTTGCCCCCGCCGGGGGCCGCGTGCTAATATCTGTGCCGATAATCTGGCCTCTCCACACAGCTACCTTCTACCTAAAGAAGAAGCCCATGACCGAGCCCGACCAAAGCCATGCCCCGGCCCGCATTCTCTTGGTGGACGACGAGGAGCACGTGCGCCGGGTGCTGGAGTTGATGCTGGGGCGCCAAGGCTACGCCGTCACCACCGCCGGCGGCGGGACCGAGTCCCTGGAGAAGTTCGCGGCCGAGGTCTTCGATCTGGTGATCCTGGACCTGCGCATGCCCGATCTGGACGGCATCAGCGTGCTGGAGCGCATGCGCGCCGCCGAGCCCGACCAGACCGTGGTGATGATAACCGCCTACGCCAGCGTGGATACGGCCCTGGCGGCCATGAAACAGGGGGCCTTTGATTACATCGGCAAGCCCTTCAAGGAAGAGGAAATCCTCCTGGTGGTGGAGAAGGCCCTGAAACACGGGCACGTGCTGGCCGACAACCGCCGCCTGCGCTGCGAGGTCCAGTCGCGCCACGACTTCGGCAGCATCATCGGCCGCAGCCCGGCCATGGAGCGTATATTCAACGTGCTGCGCAAGGTGGCCGACACCAAGGCCACGGTGCTCATCACCGGCGAGAGCGGCACCGGCAAGGAACTGGTGGCCCGGGCCATCCACTACAACTCCCGGCGCCGCGACCGGCCCTTCGTGGCCGTCAACTGCGCGGCCATCCCAGCCACGCTCATCGAGAGCGAGCTCTTCGGCGCGGCCAAGGGCGCCTACACCGGCGCCGACCGCGCCCGGCCGGGGCTCTTCGAGGAGGCGGGGGGCTCCTCCCTGTTCCTGGACGAGATCGGCGAGCTGCCCCTGGAGGTGCAGGCCAAGCTCCTCAGGGCCTTGCAGGAGGGCGAGATCAAGCGGGTGGGCGAGACCACCCCCCGCCGGGTGGACATCCGCATCATCGCCGCCACCAACAAGGACCTGGCCGCCGAGGCCGCGCAGGGGCGCTTCCGCGAGGACCTCTTCTACCGCCTCAACGTCATCGGGATCCACCTGCCCCCCCTGCGCCAACGCCCCGAAGACATCCCGCTTTTGGCCGCCCACTTTTTGCAGAAGGCCGCCGCCACCCACGAAATCAAGCCCAAGAAGCTCTCGCCGGCCGCCCTGGCCGCCCTGGCCCAGGCCCCCTTGAAGGGCAACGTGCGCGAGATGGAGAACATCCTGGAGCAGGCCATGCTCATGAGCGACGGGCCGGTGATCGAGCCCCATGACCTCTTCGCCCTTTCCGAGGACGGCCCCCAGGGAGGGGTGCGGGTGGTGGTGCCCCCCCAGGAGGACGACCTGAAAAAAGTGCTCAAGCTGGTGACCCAGAAGGCCGAAGAGCAGGTCATCCGGCGGGTGCTCCAAGGCCAGGGCGGCAACCGCACCCGGGCCGCCCAGCGCCTGGGCATCAGCCGGCGGGCGCTGATAACCAAAATCCAGGAGATTGGCCTGGATTAGGCCCCCCGGATGATGTGAAGGCAACCGTCACTGCTGTGCAAGTCGCTGCACACCATACGCAACTAGCTGTATAAATTAAAATAAACAGCTTTAGTCCCCATCAGGGAAGGCGGGGCGGGCAAGAAAAAGAGCCAGGGACCGGCGCCAGCAGGCACGGGTCTCTGGCTAATTTATTTATTATAACAGTTAGTTATCGCTTATGGCCAGGGATGGCATCGCCCTTGCATATGGATATGGTCAAGCAAGGTCTGCATCTGGCGGGGACGCCGAAAGGACCGGTACCATGAACCTGGCGCAAGACATCCGCGAAGCCTACCACATCCTGGACCTGAGGCCCGGCGCCACCTGGGACGAGGTCAGGAGCGCCTACCGCCGTCTGGCCCGCGCCCTGCACCCCGACCTCAACCCCGGCCGCCGGGGCGAGGACATGGCCCGAGTCAACCGCGCCTACCAGCGCCTGGGCGCCTTCCTGGCCAGGCAGCCCCAGCCCCCCGCCGCCGACGGCTACCGTCACTTCGACTTCGAAACCTGGGCTCCCTTAAGGGGCCAGCGGGCCTATGACTTCGAGAACTTCCAGACCCAGACCCCCCGCGACTCTGCCCGGCCGGCCGCGGAGCACCATGAGTCCGCTCGCCCGTCTCCGCGGCCGGCTTCCCCTGAACGGCCCACCCCCCTGGCGCCGGTCACCCCCTTGGCCTCCGGCCAGTGGCGGACCGGCCGGCCCGCCGCCGTCCCGCCCCGGGAGAACTGGCGGGTGGTGGGCCAGCAGGTCATCCTGCCGGTGCGCGGCCAGCGGGTCTGCCCCCTGTGCGGCGGCAGCGGCCATCGCCAGGGAGGCCGGGGTCCCTGCCCCACCTGCGCCGGACGCGGCCATCTCACCAGCGCCCACATGGTGCCGGTGGACCTGCCCGCCAACTGGACCCACGGCCAGATGCTTAATCTTTCCGGCCTGGGCCTGGAGGGCGGCGTTCTGGTGGAGCTGTTGTCCACCGGGAGGGAGGCCTAAGCCATGGCAAACCGTAACACAGCGCGTGAAGGCCGCCAGCCAGTCTATTACCTGCTGCCCGCCGAGGGCGTCCAGGCCCTGCTGGGCTCCCAGGGCTGCCCCCTGGGTCCCCTGGCCGAACCCGAGCCCGAGCCGGCCATCATCCCGCCCCCCGAGCCCACTCCGTCCCTTGGTCCCTCCTACGGTCCCCGCCAGGCGGCCAGCGAGCCACAGGCCGCGCCCCGGGGGTTCTTCCTGGACCGCTACGTATATTGAACCCGCGATCCTGCCAGGCGGCCTAATCCTCGTCGTCCAAATCCACCCGCGCCGGGTCCAGGCCCAGGCCGGCCAGCCATTGCCGCGCGGCCCTGAGGTGCACCCGCCGCAGGCCGGCGGTGCCGCCGTGGGCGTTGCGGCCAAAGTAGAAATTTATCTCCAGCAGCAGGGGCGGGGAGTTCTCGGGCACCAGCACGTCCACGCCGGCCATGTCCAGGCCGGCCAGCCCCTGTAGCCGGCGCACCAGGGCCACGGCCTGGGCCATCTGCTCGGGCCAGCGTGAGCGGTCAATGATGCCGCCCTGGCTCAGGCTGGTGAAAAAGGCCTCCTTATTGGGGGCCAGGCGCCAGAAAGAGTCCACCTCGTTGCCCACCACCACCACGCGGGCGTCACGGCCGGGAATGGCCACCCGCTCCTGCAAGACCAGGCCCGAAGGCCCCTGGAAGCAATGGGTCTCCAGGTGGCCGGCCAGGCCCGGCAACTCTTGGGGAGTATTGACCAGAAACACGTTGCGCCCCTGGCCGCCGCCAGCGCCCTTGGCCACCAAGGGGGCCTCGATGCCCGCCGCCGCCACTTGGCCCCGCCGCCAGGCCAGGGCCGCCTGTTCCAGATCGCCGAAGACCAGGGTGCGGGGCTGGGGCAGGCCCAGGTGCTTGAAGAGCAGGTGGTTGCCCACCTTGCCGTCCAGGCTTAGGTGCACGGCCGGACGGGGGAAATGGGGCTTGTTCAGGGAGGCCACCAGGGCATGGAGGTCGGGACGGCAGACCTGGGGCAACAAAACCGCCGAGGCCCCGGCCACGGCCAGGTAGTCCCGCCGGTCCAGGGGCCTCCGGGAGACCAGAAGCAGGTTCACCTCGGCCTTAAGGCCGGGGTGGTAGTTCACTATGGCGCCGCTCACCGCGCTCCTCCCTGATTGGCCTGGATTATACCCCAGGCCCCGGCGCCGGCGATGCTCCTTGGCCCGGCGCCATGAGTTCAGTTATAGTGAGGCAGCCGGGAGGAGACATGCGCATACTGGGCTTTGTCAATTCCTTTGACGAGCTGGCCGACCCAGACCGCCGCCTGGGGCGCAAGGTGGCCAACTACGGGGCCGTGGCCGCCCTGCTGGAGTACTCCAGCTTCGACGAGCTGCATTTCTTCCTGCCCTTCCAGGCGGCGCTCAGGCCCTTTGAGCAGGGCTACGCCCCCTGGCTGACCCGGCCGGAGAACGCCCGCCGGGTCAAGCTGCTCTCGGCCCAGGCCCTGCCCGCCGCCCTGGAGCAGGTGGCCTACACCGCCCTGCACGCCGCCGAGCTGGAGCGCTACTTCCCCGAGCTGTGCCACCTGCGCAACCGGTTCGCCCGCCGGCCCCTGCCCATAACCTGCGTGCCCCACTCGCTTTCCTACTGGGCCACCCAGGTGCGCAACCTCTACAAGGTCTTGCCAGGCCCCCAGCCTTTTGACTCCATACTTTGCACCAGCCGGGCCGCCCGCGACTACCTGCAAAAGGCCCTGGGCGCCGCCGCAGCACAGCTACAGGCCCTGGGGCTTGAGCAGGCCGGCTACCCGGGCCGACTGGACTTGGTGCCCCTGGGCGTGCGCCTGGCCGACTTCCCTCCAGAGGATCAGGCCCAGGCCCAGGCCAAGCTGGGCCTCCCGCCCGGGGTGCTCACCCTCCTGTGCCTGGGCCGCCTGACCCCCTACGACAAATACGACCTGACCCCCCTGTTGGGGGTGCTCCACCTGCTCAACCAGCGACGGCCCGTGCGCCTATTGCTGGCCGGGGCCGAGGACCGCCTCTACGGCCAGGCGCTCATGGAGACGGCCCGGGGCCTGGGCCTGGCCCAACGGGTACACCTGTTCAAGAACTTCGATACCTCCCTCAAGCCCACCCTGCTGGCCGCCGCCGACATCTTCGTCTCGCCCTCGGACAACTTGCAAGAGACCTTCGGCCTGGCCATAATCGAGGCCATGGCCGCCGGCCTGCCGGTGGTGGCCAGCGATTTCAGCGGCTACCGCGACTTGGTGGCCGACGGCAAGACCGGCTTTCTGGTGCCCACCCTGGGGCCGTCCCACTATGGCCCCCTGGACCCCCTGTGGCCCCTGTTGGCCGACCACATCGCCGCCCTTTTGACCAGCCAGCGCCTGGCCGTGGACCTGGGCATCCTGCACCAGCGCCTGGAAATGCTGGCCAGCGACGGCGAGTTGCGCCGCCGCCTGGGCCAGGCCGGCCGCCGCCGGGCGGAGCAGCGCTTCGACTGGGCCGTGGTGGTGCCCCGCCTGGAGCGGCTGTGGCTGGAGCTGGCCCGCCAGGCCCAGCGGGCCGGGCCTTTGCCCGCGCTGCCCAACGTGCTGGGCGCCGGGCTGGCCCAGGTCTTCGGCGGCTTCCCCAGCCAGACCCTGGCCGCCGGCGAGGTCTTGGCCGCCGGCCCCCTGGCCGGCCAGTACCTGGCCGGCGCCTGGGCCAGTAAGCCCTACCCTGATCTAGCCCCCAGCCTGGACCCGGCCCAGGTGGGTCTGCTGCTCCAGGCCCTGGCCGACCTGGGCGGCCAGGCCGGCCTGGAGAGCTTGCAGACGGCCCTGGCCGGGCGGCTGCCGGCCTCCCAGGTGGAGCACCTGGCCCTATGGGCCTTGAAATACGGCATCTTGCGGCGGCCAGCCGCAGCGGCCACCTAGCCGCACACCCAGGGAGCCACTGAATTTTACTCATATATTGCAGATACATGGCTACCAGGAGTCCTTCCTGGCGCTAGCCGGCGCGCGGGCAGGCCCCCCCGCTGGCCACTTCACAGGCTAGACCCCTGATTATGCAAAAAAATCTTGCCCGGCCTTTCCGGGGCCTGCTAATATAGGGACCGCAGCCCCATTCAGCAGGCCCGTGCGGCCATGGTTGGCGTAAGGCCCCCCGGGGGCTTACCATCGGCTAAAGCGTGTCCTCACTTAGGCAGGAGTGCTGACCTATGACCTTGACCAAGGCGGACATCGTCGCGGAGGTATATGCCCAGGGTCTTTTGACCAAGGCCGAGGCTGCGGATGCGGTGGAGAGGTCCTTGGACCTTATCAAGGAGGCCTTGGCCGCTGGCGAGGAGGTGCTGGTCAGCGGCTTCGGCAAGTGGTCGGTGCGGGCCAAGACCGAGCGCCGGGGCCGCAATCCCCAGACCGGCGACCCCCTGACCCTGCCACCCCGGCGGGTGGTGACCTTCCGGCCCTCACGGGTGCTCAAGGCCCGCGTGCAGGAGGAAGGCTCCCTGGTTTCCTCCGCCCCGGCCGAGGAAAAACCCGAGCCGCGCCCCGCCGGCAACGGCCCCGACAAAAGCCGGGTCCTGCGTCCGGGCTATTTCTAATCCCAGTGGCAATCAAAGCCGTCCATGGCTTTGATTGCCCATCGGCCGGGCAAAAGAGTCTTTTTGCCCGGCCTCCCGGGCGCTTTTGCGCCCGGCGGGCCATCTCCCGGGGTCCCCAAAAAAGCGCAACTTTTTTGGGGGTGGTTCATGGCCCGCTTACCAAGCCGCGATCATTCTATTCGTTTGATCGCGGCTTGGTATAGGCCGCGGGCCAGCCCGCCTTGCCCCGCCTGGCGGTGCTGAGCGACCTGCACGCCAACCTGGCCGCCTGCCAGGCGGTGGCCGCTGATTTGCGGCGCCGCCAGCCCGACCAAGTGCTGGTGCTGGGCGATCTGGTGGGCTACCTCACCCGTCCCAACCAAGTGGTGGAGTTGGTGGGCCGGGCCGGCTGGCAATGCCTGGCCGGCAACTACGACCAGGCGGTGCTCACCGGCGGCCAGGCCGGGGTGGACACCTTTCTCAAGCCCGGCATAGGCCCGGAACCCCGGGCGGTCTTCGCCTGGACCGAGACCGCCCTGGACCAGGCCAGCCGCGCCTTCCTGGCGGGCCTGCCTCAGCGCATCAACCTGGCGATGGCCGGCCAAACCCTGCTGGCCGTGCACGGCAGCCCCAGTGGGGTGCGCCACTACGTCCACCCCGATCACCCTGACGCTGCATTGCGGGCCTGGCTGACCCAGGCCGGGGCCGGGGTCCTGCTCATGGGCCACACCCACGTGCCCTTTGTCCGCCAAGTGCCCGGAGGACTGGCCCTCAACCCCGGCAGCGTGGGCAAGCCCAAGGACGGCGACCCCAGGGCCTCCTATGCCATCCTTGACTTCCTGCCCCAGCCCCAGGCCCGGATCATACGCCTGGATTACGACCTGGAGCAGGAGGCCCGCCTGCTCAGGCAGGCCGGCCTGCCGGCTGGTACCGTGGAAAAGCTCCGTCAGGGCATCTAATCCTCCCCGGCGCGGGTCCATCCTTGGCACCCTGGCCACATCCACCATGGCCCCGGGGCGGGCCGCTTGCTAGAATTGGCCCGGGGCCGCCCGCTCGCCGGCCGCCCAGGAAGGCCAGCCCTTGCCCGATGCCCTGCTCATAAACCCCGCCTGGCCCGGCCGGGTCAGCCGCCTGGGTGCCCGGCACAATCGGGCCTGGCCGCCCCTGGACCTGCTCAACTGCGCGGCCCTCCTGCGCCGCGCAGGCCTAAGCGTGGAGTTGATGGACCTGCGCGCCCGTCCCCGGCCCTGGGCCGAGGCGCTGGCCCGCGCCCGGTCCGCCGGCCTGGTGATCCTCACCTCCAGCCCCCTGGACCGCTGGCAGTGCCCCAACCTGGAGCTGGAGCACTTACTGGCCCTGGCCCGGGGGATCAAGCACCCCCGGCTGCTCATCAGCGGCGCCCACGGCACCCTCCTGCCCCAGCGGGTACTGGAGGGCTCCGGCGCCACGGGCCTGATCCTGGGCGAGCCCGAGCCAGCCATGGCCGGCCTGGCCCAGGGCCTGCCCCTGCATGAGGTGCCGGGCCTGGCCTTTATGCAAGAAGGCCGCCTGGCATTCGGCCCCCCCCACCAGCCCCTGGACCTGGCCAGCCTGCCCGTGCCGGCTTTTGCCCTGGCCCCGCCGGAGCACTATTATTACGAGCCCCTGGGCCGGCGCATGCCCCTCCTGGAAACCGGCCGGGGCTGCCGCCAGGCCTGCGCTTTCTGCCTCAAGGCCATGTACGGCCCAGGCCTGCGCGGCAAGGGCGCCGCCCAGGTGCTGGAGGAGGCCCGCCAGGCCGCCGCCCTGGGGGT
>JACQYR010000183.1:854-5129 GCA_016208115.1 Desulfarculus sp. | reverse complement strand
ACGCCGCCCATGACGCCCTGCACCAGGGCCTGGCCCGCCGCCAGGACCTGCGCCAGGACCTGGGCCGGCGTTACGGTCTGGACCCCGGGGAGCCCCTGGTGCTCATCACCCCCCTGGCCCTGGCCGAGCAGGGCGTCTGGGAGCGGGACCGCCAGCGGCGCGAGAACGAGTTCCTATGCCAGGTGATGGCCCAGGAGCTGACGGCGGCGGGGGCCCGGGGCCTGGTCTCCCTGCACCCCAAGGCCGACCCGCGCGACTACGGCTTCATGACTGAGAAATACGGCCTGACCCTGCTGCGCGAGAGGATCGAGGAGGTCCTGCCGGCCATGGACGTCTTTCTGGCCAGCTTCTCCAGCACGGTGCCTTGGGCGGCCTTGTGCCGGGTGCCCACCCTGGTCTTCGCCTTCCACGGGCTGTCCTATGATTTCTTCGACCACCTGCGGGGAGTGCGCGTTCTGCCCCAACGGGAGGACCTGGCGCCGGCCCTGTGGCGCCTGCTCCGCGACCCGGCGCACCACCAGGAGACCGTGCGCGCCCTGGCCGCCAGCGCCCAAGGCCTGTCGCCCTTTGACGGCCTCTGCACTCAGAGAATCCTGGAGGCCATCCTGCCGCGGGGCGTGGCGTGAAGCCCGGTCCCGTCCGGCCAAGATTTACCCCTGGTACAACCTGGGGCGATTGGGTAGGCTTAGCCGGTTGAAGCCACGGGAGGCGCCCGGGGTCCCGGCCAGCCTCCATTAAGGGTAACCGAATGAAGCAAGAGCATATCCCCCTATTGTGCTGCCTGGAGTGCCGGGCGCCCCTCGCCTTGGTGCGGGAGCCGGCGCCGGTCATGGCGGGGCCGGAAATAGAATATGGCGCCTTGGAGTGCCAGGCCTGCCGCACCAGGTATCCCATCGTCCAGGGCGTGGGGGTTTTCTTCCCCACCAGCCTGCTGCCCGACTACCTCACCCCCCGCGAGAGGCAGACTGCGCTGACCTACGGCGTGGAAGTCCCCCCCAGCCAGGACGAGGGCGTGGACGACCTGGAGAAGCGGCAGATCGCCACCGCCCGCAACTGGAGCTACCAGTGGAACGTGGCGGAGCGCTACGGCCGCGACGACCTGGACGGCGATTTGTGGTTCGGCGAGGAGGCCTTCTTTTTGTTCATCCCCCTGCCCAAGGAGCGCATACGCGACAGGGTGGCGGTGGTGTGGTGCGGCGGCCGTGGCCGCGAGACCTACCACCTGCACAAGTGCGGGTCCCGGCTGGTGGTGGTGGTGGAGATCGGCGACGAGATATACGCCATCAGGGACCAGCTCGACCCGGGGGCCGAGGTGCTCCTGCTGCGCGCCGACATGACCAAGAGCCCCCTGCGGGAGGGTGTGGCCGACATCTCCATCTGCGACCACGCCCTGCAGCACGTCTCCGACCACCAGAAGGGCTACGCCAACCTGGTGGCGGCCCTGCGCCCGGGCGGCCTGGCGGCGGTCAACGTCTACAGCCATGAAAACAACTGGGTCATGACCGGCGTGGTGGAGCCCTTGAAGCCCTTGCTGCACCGCCTGCCCCTGCGGGCGCTGCACTACCTGTCCTACGTCCCCGGGGCGGTACTCTACGCCCTGCTGCGCTGGTTCTACGCGCCCCTCAACCGGCTGCTGCCCCCCAGCCAGGCCGCCAGGCTGCCCTTGAACAGCAACATGGTCTACTGGGCCGAAAAGAAGAAAACCCTGCGCCTGGTCAGCAACACCATCTTCGATCTGGTGCACGCCCCCATCTCCTATCACTTCCGCCAGCAGGAGATGGAGGCCCTGGCCCGGGCCAACGGGGTGCGGGTGGCCTATCTTAAGAACATCAACCAGACCACCTGGACCCTGGTGGGGATCAAGCAATGATCCAGCCGCCCAGAGAGGCTGCCCGCCCGGCGGGCCAGGGGCGCGGAGAAAGGCGCGGCCCATGAAGGTAATGTTCCTGATCCGCAGGTTGTCGCTGGAAGGCGAGCCCATGGGGGTGATGCAGTTGTCGGCCCTGGCCAAGGCCGCCGGGCATGACACCGCCATCGCCTTGCTGGAGAAGGACTTCCTGGCCGCCATCAAGAAGTATGCCCCCGGCCTGCTGGCCGTGAGCATGATGTCCAACGACTATGTGCTGTTCAGGCGCGCCCTGGACAAGGTCCGCGCCCAGCACCCCCGTCTGCCCATCATCGTGGGCGGACCCCATCCCACCTTCGTGCCCGCCACCATAGAGAACATGGCCGCCGACGCCTTTTGTGTGGGCGAGGGCGACCAGGCCTTCCTGGACGTGCTGGATCGCCTGGAGAAGCAACAGGATTTGGAGGGCATCCCCAACATCATCACCTCCAACCGCCCCGCCGAGCTGCGCCCCCTGATCCAGGACCTGGATTCCCTGCCCTTCCTGGACCGGCGCATAGTCTACGAGAACTCCCTGCCCCTCAAGCGCTTCGCCATGCGCTCCTTCTACACCACCCGCGGCTGCCCCTTCCAGTGCACCTACTGCTTCAACCACGCCGACAAGAAGATGTACCGGGGCAAGGGCTCCCTGGTGCGCCGGCGCTCGGTGGAGGGGGTCATCAGCGAGATGGAGCAGGTGCGGCGGGATTACGACTGCCAGTTCGTGCGCATCTCCGACGACTCCTTCGTGCTGCGCCAGGACCAATGGCTGGAGGATTTCGCCCGGGCCTACCGCCGCCGGGTGGGCCTGCCCTTCTACTGCCTGATGCGGGCCGAGGTGGTCACCGAGGACGTGGTCAAGCTGTTGAAGGAGGCTGGCTGCGTGTCGGTGTGCATGTCCATCGAGACCGCCAACCAGAAGACCCGCCGCGAGGTGCTGTGCCGCAACGGCAGCAACGACACCCTGATCCGGGCCTTCGACCTTTTCAACCAGGCGGGCATCAACATCTACACCAACAACATGCTTGGCCTGCCCGGCAGCACCATAGAGGACGACATCGCCACCCTGCGCTTCAACCTGAGGTGCCGCCCGGCCTACTGCCACTTCTCCATATGCGTGCCCTTCCCCGGCACCAACATCTTTAAATACTGCGTGGAGCACGGCTATCTGGACCCGGGTATCTCCCTGGAGCAGATGAACGAGTCCACCCTGCAGACCTCCATGCTGGACTGCTTCTCCGAGCGGGAAAAGGCGGCCCAGCTCAACCTGGCCATGCTGGGTCCCGACGCGGTGCATTTTCCCGGGCTGTTCGATCTCATCACCCAAAAGATGATCTACTGGCCCCACAACGTCTTGTTCGGCCTGGCGCACTATCTGACCAAGAACTACCTGTTCAAGAAGAAGATCGTGCCCATCAAGTTCAGGGCGGCGGACTATCTGATGCTGGGCCTATCCCAGCTCAAGACCGAGGTGGCGCAATTGATGCGCCGGAAATAGGCGGCGGCTCCATGTCCAGCGCTCCAACCCCAGGGGCCGACCATCCGGCCGCCAGTTTCCTGGAGACGCGCTGGTGGGTCTTTCCGGCCATGCTGGCCCTGTGGCTGGCGCCCTATCTGCCCGCCCACCGCACCTACCTGCCCCTGGCCGTGGAGCTGGCCCTGGTGGCCGCGCTGTGCATCTGGCGCAATCACCCCCTGGCCCTGGCCCTGGCCCGGGCGGCCTGGCCCCTGCCCCTGGCCCTGCTCTTGGCCATGGCGGCGGTGGAGGCGGGCGTCCGGGGCCTGGGCGGCACGGCCCTGTTCCTGGCCTCGCTGTGGGCCGCCGGCCTGGCGGTGGACCGCCACCTGCTGGCCGGCGGCCGCCTGAGCCGGCTTTCCCGCCAGAGCTATCTGCTGCGCATCCCCTATTTGCTCGGCCAGGGCCTGTTGGTTCACCTGCTGGTCTTGCATCTGCTGGGCCTGGTCTTGCCCATAGACCTGCTGTTCTGGGTCCTGCCCTGCGCCGGCCTGGGGGCGCTTCTGCTGGGCCATCCGCGGGGCCGCCGCCAGCCGGCCGCCGTGGACCCGGCCCCGCAGCCGGACAGCGGAGGCCTGGGCCGGGTGGCGTTGATCTTGCTCCTGGTGGTGCCCTTGCTGTTGGCCTCGCACAAATTCCTGCTCTTTCAAAAGTACGGGTGCTCGGGCCACGACGAGGTGTACACGCCCATGGTCCACAGCATCGCCCGGCATAACAACTTTCCGGTGCGCACCGACTTCAGGGCCGGCCAGCAGGAGTTCAACATCCCGCCCTACAAGGGCCGGACCTATGCCCCGCCGGCCATCAAGCTGGGGAGCGACCCCCGAGGGGTGCTGTGGCCCAACCACTACGGCGGGCAGGTGCTGGCCGCCCA
>JACQYR010000183.1:0-732 GCA_016208115.1 Desulfarculus sp. | reverse complement strand
CGGCCCAGATTCCCCGGCCAGGCCCAGGCAAGGGGAAGCCGTCTACTACCTGGCGGCCTGCGGCTCGGCGCTCTACACTTGCTTCCCGGCCACCTTCCTGATCGTCTATCCCGTCCTGGGGGTGGTGCTGGCCTGGCGCACCTGGCGCGGGGGCACGGCATGAGCCCGGGCGGGTGGTGGCGGCGCGCCGGGCAGAGCGGTCTGCGGGCCTATCTACTGGCCGGCCTGTTGCTCATCCCCATCCTGGCGGGGCACGGCCCCCTGGGCATGGTGCTGGAGAGCGGCGGCCCCGGCGGCCTGCTGGGCCTGCTCAGCACCCCCATCGGCAAGGCGGGGCCCGCCCCGGCCCAGGCCGCCCCGCAGGGGCTGGGGCAAATGCTGGGCCAGAAGATCGGCCAGGCCGCCGACGCCCTGCTGAGCGGCAAGACCCGCAGCCTGGCCGTGTGGGGCTACTTCCACACCACGCCCCTGTATTTTTTCCTGGTGGTGCTGGCCGGCCTGCTGGTGCTTAATTTCGCCCCAGCGGCGGGGCGGGCGCCCGGCGGCCGGCCCGGCGGCTTGTGGGCGTGGCTGGCAATGCTGGCCCTGGCGGGCTACGCCGCCTTCCAACTCCATGCCCTGTGGGTCAGGGCCAGGCCCGGCATGGGAGAGGGCTATGCCCTGGCCCTGCTGGCGGTCTGCCTCTGGTTGGGTGCCCGGCTGGCGCTGCGCGCCCAGGGCCAGGAGAGGCTG
>JACQYR010000170.1 GCA_016208115.1 Desulfarculus sp. | reverse complement strand
GGCTTATGTGAAGAAGCAAGGCCAACCAGGCAATACCCTCCGTCAGTTGAAGCTCTTTTCTTAAGCCTTAGATACCCTGGGGCTTGCCCCAGGGTTCTTCATTTAAGCTACACACCGCCATATGGCCTTGGCAAGCGGTAAGGCCGGCCCACTCCCCTGCATATAAAAAACCCGGCCGCCCTTGATCGGGACGGCCGGGTCTGGCGGTCTTGGTCGGAGGCCGGTTACTTCAGCTTGGCCAGGCCGTCGGCCAGGCGGTCCATACCCTTGGCGATCAGCTCCATGGAGGTAGCGAAGCTGAAACGCACGCAGGAGTCCTCGCCAAAGGCCACGCCGGGGACGGTGGCGATGTGGGCCTGCTCCAGCAGGTAGTCGGACAGCTCCAGGGAGCCCTTGATGACCTTGTCACCAAACTTCTTGCCGAAGTAGGCCGAGAGGTTGGGGAAGACGTAGAAGGCCCCGCCGGGCTCGGAGCAGGTGACGCCGGGCATGGCCCGCAGGCGGCCCAGGATATAGGCCAGGCGCTTCTCGAACTCCACGCGCATCTTCTCCACCTCGTCCTGGGGGCCGGTCAGGGCGGTGAGCGCCGCCTTCTGGGAGATGGAGGTGGGGTTGCTGGTGGACTGGCTCTGAATCTTGGCGCAGGCCTTGATGAGCGGCTGCGGCCCGGCCATGTAGCCGATGCGCCAGCCGGTCATGGCGTAGGCCTTGGACACGCCGTTGAGCGTGCAGGTGTGCTGGAATATCTTGTCGCCCAGGCTGGCCGTGGAGACGAACTTGCGCCCGCCAAAGAGTATGGGCTCGTACATCTCATCGCTGACGATGATGATGCCGTTATCGGCGCAAAGCTGGGCCAGGGGCAATAGCTCCTGGGCGCTGTACACCGAGCCCGTGGGGTTGCTGGGCGAGTTGATGAAGATGGCCTTGGTCTTCTTGGTGATGGCCTTGGTGAGGTCGGCCAGGTTGAGCTTGAAGTCGTCGGCCTCGCTGGTGGGCACGATCACCGGCACGCCGCCGGCCAGGATGACCATGGGCGGATAGCTCACCCAGTAGGGCGCGGGCACGATCACCTCGTCGCCCTCGTTCAACAGGGCCTGCATCAAGAGGTAGCTAGAGTGCTTGCCGCCCACGTTGATGATGACCTGGTCGGTGGTGTAGTCCAGGCCGTTGTCGCGTTTGAACTTCTCGGCCACGGCTTTCTTGAGTTCCGGCATGCCGTCGGCGGCGGTGTAGCCGTGGAAGCCCTGGTCAATGGCCTCCTTGGCGGCCTGGCAGATGTGGGCCGGGGTGCGAAAGTCGGGTTCGCCCACGCCGAAGCTGATGACGTCCACGCCAGCGGCCTTGAGGGCCTTGGCCTTGGCGTCCACGGCCAGGGTGGGAGAGGGCTGGATGCTCATTACGCGACGGGCAAGTTCCATGGCTGCTCCTGCCTCCAGGGGCCGTTAACGCCTCCCGGGGATGGGGGGATAATGGGACACAAAGGGCGGTGGATTCAATACCCGTAAGCCACGGGTTTGTCAAGCGGCCCAGCCGCCGGGGGGGCTATTCGCCGGTGATCTCGAAGGCGGGGGTGGCGAACTCCTGCTCGGCGGCCTCGGGGTCGGGGGCGTTGAAGATGACCAGGTTGCGCAGGTGCATATAGGTCTCGGCGTCCATGGAGACGAAGTCAATGGCCGTGCCCTGGCGGTCCGCACGGATGATGCGCCCCTCCATGTGCAGCACCGGGGCGTTCTCGTCCTCGCCCACCAGGTGCACGGTCAGGGTGCAGCCCTGGCCGGCCTTGAGGGGCAACTCCCCCACCAGGTACAGGCCCTTGTGGCTCAGGTCGCGGCTCTCCACGTCCAACAGGCGCGCGCCGGTGGTCTGCACGTCCACCTTGGTGCGGAAGTTCACGCGGGTGCGGCGGCGGCGGTTGGAGGCGTCCATGTGCTACCTCGGGCATGGGTTGGCTAACTTGCCTAGCCATTTAATATAGCAAAAGGGCCGGTTGGCCACAAGGCATGGCCAGCCCTTTGCGGCGCCGCCCCGCCATCAAAGCCATGGCTGGCCCGGCGGGCCTGTTGGTATAATGCCCATCATGATCGCCGCCGTGCTGCAAATGAACTCCGGGCCGCAAGCCCGGGCCAACCTGGAGCAGGCCGCCGGGCTCTTGGCCCAGGCCGCAAGCCAGGGCGCCAGGCTGGCGGTGCTGCCCGAGCACTTCGGCCTCTTGTTGCCCGAGGGCCAGCCACCGCCGTCTCCCGAGCCCCTGGCCGGCCCCTTGGCGGCCTTTTTGGCCGGCCAGGCCCGCCGGCATGGCCTATGGATATTGGGCGGCTCCCTGGCCCAGCGGGGGCCTGGCGGACGGCTGTACAACACCTCGCTGCTGCTGGACGACCAGGGCCGCGTGCGCGCCCACTACCAGAAGATTCACCTATTTGACCTGGGCCTGCCCGGTCAGGAGGCGCTGACCGAGTCGCGCCACTACAGCCCGGGCCGGAGCCTGGTGGTGGCCGACAACCCCCTGGGGCGCCTGGGTCTGTCCATCTGCTTTGACCTGCGCTTCCCGGAGTTGTACCGGCGCCTGCGGTTGATGGGGGCCGAGGTGCTGGCGGCGCCCAGCGCCTTCACCGCCGCCACCGGCCGCGACCACTGGGAGCTGTTGGTGCGCGCCCGCGCCCTGGAGAACCAGTGCTATATGCTGGCCGCCGCCCAGTGGGGCCAGCACGCACCCGGCCGGGCCAGCCACGGCCAGGCCATGATCGTGGACCCCTGGGGCCGTGTGCTGGCCCAATGCCCCGAGGGCGTGGGCCTGGCCTGCGCCGAGGTGCGCACCCAGCGCGTGGGCCGGGTGCGCACATTGATGGACACCGCCAGCCTGGCCCGTCTGTTGCCCAGCGCCTGGAAAAAGAGGAACGCATGAGCGAAAGCGAGCGCCCCAGCATCTTCACCAACAAGGTAGGCCGCTGGTTCTTCGCGGTCTGCATCCTGTTTACCATCTACCTGGCCTACCGCCTGGTGGAGCCCTTCCTCATCCCCATCTTCATGGCCGTGGTGCTGGTGGTGGTGGCCGGGCCTTTCTACAACCTTATCCTGCGCCTGGTGGGCGGCCGGCCGGCCCTGGCCTCGGGGCTGACCTGCCTGTCGCTCTCGGCGCTGATCGCCCTGCCCTTCTTCCTGCTGGTGGGGGTGATAACCAGCCAGGCCCTGGACCTCTACAACACCGTCAGCCACATGCTCAGCGGCGATCAACTGGAGAAGATATTTCACCAGGGCATGGGCCGTCTCACCCCCTACATGGACCAGATAGAGAAAACCCTGGGCTTCAACCAGAGCGACCTGCTCAAGCAGGCCGGCGAGCTGGTGCGCCAGGTCAGCAATTTCCTCTACGCCAACCTGGCCAGCCTGGTCAAGGGCTTCACCAGCGTGGTCATCGGCTTCGCGCTCTTGTTGTTCGTGTCCTTCTACCTGTTCATGGACGGCGGCCAGATGGCCGACCAGGCCTTTGCCCTGTCGCCCCTGCCGCCCGAGCTGAACCAGCGCATGCGCGACGACGTGCTGGCCTCCCTGCGCTCCACCCTCAAGGGCACGGTGGTGCTCTCCATGATTCAGGGCCTGGCGGGAGGGCTGGGCTTCTGGGTCTTCGGGGTGCCCAACGCCCTGTTCTGGGGCCCGGTGATGGTCTTCTCCTCGGTGGTGCCCCTGGTGGGCACGGCCCTGGTGTGGCTGCCGGCGGGCATCTATCTGCTGGTGCTGGGCAATGTGGGCCAGGCCGTGGGCGTGATGGTCTGGTGCGAGGTGGCGGGCCTGATCTGCGACAACGTGCTCAGACCCAAGCTGCTGGGCGGCAAGGGCAAGGTGCACCCCCTGCTCACCTTCTTCAGCGTGCTGGGGGGCTTGAGCCTCTTCGGCATGGTGGGGCTGATATTGGGGCCCCTGGTGCTGGCCATCATGCTCTCGCTGTTGGACGTGTACCAGCGCTACTTCCTGGAGCCGCCGCCGGCCTTGTGCCAGCCGCCCGCCGATTCGTCCGGCCCGCCATCGCCATCCGGGTTATCATAAAAAAAGCTTCACCCACCCCAGCGGAAGTTGTTTGCCATGAAAGACGTGCTAGCCATCATCATGGCCGGGGGCAAGGGAGAGCGGCTCTCACCGCTGACCCAGGACCGCTCCAAACCCTCGGTACCCTTTGGCGGCATCTACCGCCTTATAGACATCACCTTGAGTAATTGCGTAAACAGCAGCATTTACAAGATTATCACGCTACCGCAATACAAGAGTCAATCCCTGGTGGACCACCTGGAGGCCGGCTGGAACATCTTCTCTTACGACCTGGGGCACTACCTGCGCATCGCCAGCCCCCAGATGCGCTTGGGCGAGCACTGGTACCAGGGCACCGCCGACTCGGTGCGCCAGAACATGAACCTCCTGGATCGCGATCCGGCCATAAACCATGTGCTCATCCTCAGCGGCGACCACGTCTACAAGATGGACTACTCCCTGTTTCGGCGCTACCACCAGGACCAGGACGCCGACGTGACCATCAGCGTCATCGAGGTGGACCGCAAGGTGGCGGCCAAGACCTATGGCGTGGTAGAGGTGGACGACGACTACAACGTGGTGGCCTTCCACGAAAAACCCGAGGAGCCCGTGTGCATGCCCGGCTCGCCCACCCACACCCTGGCGTCAATGGGTATCTACTACTTCAAGAAGTCGGTGATGATGGAGGTCCTGAAGGGCGAGGAAAAGGACTTCGGCAACGACATCATCCCGGCCATGGTGGGCAAGCGGCGCATCAAGGCCTATCCCTACCGCCAAAAGAACGTGCTCTCCGACTATACCTTCGTCACCCAGCCCGACGGCAAGCGCCTGCGCGTGCACCAGGACAAGGTCAAGGACGCCGGCTACTGGCGCGACGTGGGCAACCTGGACTCCTACTGGAACGCCAACATGGACCTGTGCGGCGTGGACCCCTACTTCAACCTTTACGGCGAACTGTGGCCCATCCGCACCCACTTGCGCCAGTTCCCGCCGGCCAAGTTCATCTTCCAGGGCGAGCGCGAGGAACCGCCCCGGGTGGGTAAAGCGCTGGACTCCCTGGTGGGCCTGGGCTGCATCATCAGCGGCGTGGTGCGCACCTCGGTGCTCTCCACCAACGTGGTGGTGCGCTCCTACGCCCAGGTGGACGAGAGCGTGATCCTGGACGACGTGGTGGTGGGCCGGCACTGCCGCATCAAGAAGGCCATCATAGACAAGGCCAACAACATCCCCGACGGCACCCGCATCGGCTACGACCCAGTGGAGGACCGCAAGCAGTTCAAGGTTAGCGAGCGGGGGATTACCGTGATACCCAAGGGGCATTTCAAGGGGGAGTAGGCTGGGTGCGGGGCGCAAACGAGGGAGATTGTTTGCCGGCTTGCCATGACAATGGTGGGATGATGGCAACCTGGGACAATGAAGAACCCTGGGGCAAGCCCCAGGGTATCTAAGGCTTAAGAAAAGAGCTTCAACTGACGGAGGGTATTGCCTGGTTGGCCTTGCTTCTTCACATAAGCCTCCACGGTGTGCCAGT
>JACQYR010000169.1 GCA_016208115.1 Desulfarculus sp. | reverse complement strand
AGCCCCAGGAGGGCGCGCGGCTGCCCAAGAAGATCGCCCAGAAGGGCTACTTCGTGGACGCCTGCCGCCTGGCCAACCTCCTGGGCCACGACCTGAACGCCCTGGCCGGCGGACGGCCCCCGGCCGCCGAGCCCGAGCGCCGGCGCCGGCCCCGCCGCCGCCGCAGGCGCCGGCCGCCCCAGGCCACGCCCCAGACCTGATAACCCCTAGGAGGCCCGAGGCCGGCCCGCGCCCCTGGCGCCTAGGCCCGCGCGAGCCTCCCAGCCCCCCAGCGAGGGAATCCATGTCGGATCATTCAGCAAAGCATTCATCCCCCGCCCGGACCATACCCCAGTTGCTCATGGAGCGCTCGGCCCAACTGGGGCCGCGCACGGCCATGCGGGTCAAGGAGATGGGCCTGTGGCAGGACATCTCTTGGGAGGCCTATGGCCGTTACGCCCGCCAGGCGGCCATGGGTTTCGTGGCCCTGGGCCTCTTGCCCGGCCAGACCGTGGCCATCATCGGCGAGAACTGCCCCCAGTGGCTCTATGGCGACCTGGGGGCCATGGCCGCCGGCGGGGTGAGCGTGGGCATCTACACCACCAACGCCGCCGAGGAGTGCGCCTACATCCTGGAGCACGCCGAGGCGCGCATCTACGTGGTGGAGAACGAGGAGCAACTGGACAAGGCCCTGCAGGTGCGCGAGCAGTGCCCGCTATTGACCAAGATCGTGGTCATAGACACCGAGGGCCTGCGCCATTTCCACGACCCCATGGTCATTGACTTCGAGGAGCTTCTGGAGCTGGGCCGCCAGCACGACCAGGCCCACCCGGGGCTGTTTGAGGAGCGCCTGGCCTGCCGGGGGGCCGAGGACCTGGCCATCCTGATCTACACCAGCGGCACCACCGGCCCGCCCAAGGGGGCCATGCTCAGCCACCAGAACGTCCTGTGGACCACCCTGGCCCTCAAACAGGCCGTGCCGGTCTTTGACAGCGACGAGTTGTTGTCCTTCCTGCCCCTGTCGCACATCGCCGAGCGCATGTTCAGCGTGTACATGCACCTGCAGTTCGGCTACACCATCAACTTCATCGAAAACACCGACACCGTCACCGACAACGTGGTGGAGATATCGCCCACGGTCTTCTTCGCGGTGCCGCGCATCTGGGAGAAGTACCACAGCTCCATATTCATAAAGATGCGCGACGCCACCTGGGTCAAGCGCCTGGTCTTCGGCCTGGCCTTGCAGGTGGGCAGGAAGCGCGCCCTGGCCCGCTTGAGCCCCCAGGGCGTGGGGCCGCTGCTGAAAATGGCCTTCGCCCTGGCTCACCGGGCGGTCTTCACCAAGCTCAAGGAGCGCCTGGGCATGGAGCGGGTGCGCCTGGCCATCAGCGGCGCCGCCCCCATCAGCCCCGACGTGCTGCGCTTCTACCACGCCATCGGCGTGCCGCTCCGCCAGGTCTACGGCCAGACCGAGGACACCGGCCCCACCAGCATCCACCAGGGCGCGGTGATCGAGGCCGACAACGTGGGGCCGGCCATCCCGGGCGTGGAGATCAAGATCAACCAGGACGGCGAGATACTGGTCAAGGGTCCCAACGTCTTCATGGGCTATTTCAAGAATCCGGTGGCCAGCGCCGAGACCCTGGAGGACGGCTGGCTGCACTCCGGCGACGTGGGCGAGCTGGACGGCCGGGGCTTCCTCAAGATCACCGACCGCAAGAAGGACCTCATCATCACCAGCGGCGGCAAGAACATCGCCCCCCAGAACATCGAGAACCAGCTCAAGTTCAGCCCCTACATCAACGACGCCGTGGTCATCGGCGACGCCCGCAAGTACCTGACCGCGCTGATCTTCATTGACGAGGACAACGTGGTCAAATACGCCCAGGAGCACAAGATACCCTTCACCACCTACGCCAGCCTCACCCAGGACCAAGAGGTGCGCGAGCTGATCGCCCAGGAGGTGGAGCGGGTCAACGCCACCTTGGCCCGGGTGGAGACCATCAAGAAGTTCACCATCCTGCCCAAGAAGCTGTTGGAAGAGGACGGCGAGGTCACGCCCACTATGAAGATCAAGCGCAAGTTCATCAACCAGGCCTACAAAGACCTCATCGAAAAGATGTATAAGGGAGCTTAGCCTTTCGCACACATAGGTTGGGTCGCGCTGCCCCCGGCCCAACGTAGAGCGCCTTGAGCCCCCCCGGCTTGGCCGGGGGCTGCCTGGGTACAATACGAGGAGGGGGACCATGGCCGACCAACCATCGCCCAAGGACGCTTTGGCCGCGCAGCCGCGGGCCAGCGTCACCGTCGTCATGCCCGACGGCCAGCGCGGCGAGCACCAACTTAACCCAGGCGAGACCGTGGTGGGGCGCGGCCGGGCCAGCGGCCTGGTCATCGCCGAGGAGACCGTCTCGCGCAGCCATCTCAAGCTGGTGCTGGACGGCCAGGGCCTTTGGGCCGAGGACCTGGGCTCCCACAACGGCACCCAGGTCAACGGCGTCAAGATAAGCAAGCAACGGCTGGTCCACGGCGACCGCCTCAAGCTGGGCAACTGCCACCTGGAGGTGGCCCTCATCGCCGCGCCGGCCAGAGGCCGCCCCGCCGCCCAGGCGCCAGGACGCCCCCGCCGCGCCCCTTCAGGAGAGCCCCGCCCCGCCGCCCCAGGAGGGCGGCTACCCGGTGGTGCCGGGCGACTTGGCCCACCTGCACCCCCCGGGCGGACTGCGCCGGCTGTGGCAAAGGGCGGTGCGCTCCCTGGTGGTAGGGTTGGCGCTTATCGTCGTGGCCGTGGTGGCGGCCTTGTTTCTCGCCAGCTCCAATACCAACCCCCTAGGGCTTGGCGTGATGGGAGTATTCATCTTAGCGCCGTTGTACCTGCTGGCCGAGGCCTGCCTGGCCACCTTCCTGATCTCCTGGTGCATCCTGTGTTTCAAGGCTTGGCAGCTCATCCAGTTCAGCCCTGGAGGCGGCCCCACGGCCCGGGTCAAGCCCGGCAAGGCGGTGGGTTTCCTGTTCATACCGCTGTTCAACATTTATTGGATGTACGAGGCGTTCTTGGGGTTGGCCCAGGACATGAACCGCTTTGCCCGCGTGCACGGCATCCCCGGCCGCGAGGTCGGCGAGCGCCTGGCCCTGGCCACCTGCGTGGTCTTTAGCGTTTGTTACGCCCTGGGCCTGCTCTCGGCCATGACCAGTTGGGCTGGCTGGTATGGGGCCACCGGTTTCTTCTCCGTGGTGTCCCTGCTCTGCGGACTGGCCTACCTGGTGCTGTTCTTCATGCTCTGGTCGCGCCTGGTGGCCCTGGGCAGCGCCATCCTGCGGGCCAAGCACGGCCTGGCGCCCGAGGCCGAGGAGGCGCCGGCCCCCAAGGCCCAGCCCAGCCAGGCGGGGGCCGCCGCCCCCCTGGGCCAGGGCGGCCAGGTGCAGTGGGGTCAGGCCAGCCAGGTGCGGCGCTTCGCCGCCGGCCAGGGGGAAACCTTTGAAAACCACCTAAAGTACCTGCGCGCCCTGATCGACGAGGGCTTCTTCCCCCTGCTAAGGGTCTACGCCATGCAGGCCCAGGCCGCCGAGGCCTTCCCCCATCTGATCGTCATCACCGGCGACGAGGCCGAGTTCCGGCGCCTGGGGGACCCCATCTTTCTGGCCCGCGAGGAAGAGGTGCTGCGCACCCTCTACGACGGCAAGTTGGAGCTGGTGCGGCCCCAGGGCTCCCTGAGCGGGGAGGGCGCCCCGGCCGGCCCCCCTGACGGCGAGTTCGCCCAGACCGTGGCCCTGATCCAGGCGGGGCGCTACCAGGTGGCGGGGCTGTATTTCTCGCCCCAGCAGGCCGATAGGCTCAACCAGGCCCAGGGCCGGGCGCCGGCCGGCCCCCCGCCGGTGCCGCCGGCCCCGCCGGAGCCCCAGGACGAGGCCAACGGCCAGGCCACGGAGATCAAGCCGGCCAGGATGGACTTCGACGCCGTGATGGCCCATCTCAAGGGCGGGGACGTCACCACCCGCCTGGCGGCCATCCGGGCGGCCCGCGAATACAAGATGACCCAGGGGGGGATCATCTACGAGGTCATCAACCTCCTGGGCCACGGCGACCAGCAGGTGCGCTCCGAGGCGGCGCTGACCCTGGTGCGCCTGGACATGGTGGGCTTTGCCCTGCGCTCCCTCAAGGACGAGTACCAGTACCCGGCCCACATGAGCCAGGACCAGGCCCAGGCCGCGGTCAAGCTCCTGGAACAGACCCTGAACGACCCGGCCCAGTGGCCGGGGCTCTACCAGGATAACTGGGTGAACTATTGAGGCAAGGCGTTAAATATGTTAATGAAGGTGGTGGGTTGCGGGGCGGAAGCCCCTAACCCAACCTACGGCTGCTAGCCCGGGTGGAGACCATCAAGAAGTTCACCATTCTGCCCAAGAAGCTCCTGGAAGAGGACGGCGAGGTCACGCCCACCATGAAGATCAAGCGCAAGTTCGTCAATCAGGCGTATAAAGGTTTGATCGAGAAGATGTACAAGGGGGCGTGAGGGGGGAGTAGGATACGTAGAGGGTAAGGATAACAGCATAGTTGTCATTGCGAGGAGCATCCCGGTAGGGATGCGACGCGGCAATCCACCAAATTTATATTTTAGGACGGCCTGGATAACTTGTTGTCCAGGCCGCTTGGCGGCAAGAGGAATGGTCATAATAGCTGGTCGATAATATGCCTGGCAGGGGGATAAAGTGATTAACAAGCGGTTGGAAGATATCAGGAAAGAAGATATCGAAGCCCTTATCACCGAGCAGGTGCGGGAGAGCCGCCACATAGAGTACAAAGAAAGCCTGCCCGGAAATTCCGACAGTGAAAAAAAGGAGTTCCTTGCCGATGTATCGGCTTTTGCCAATGCGTCGGGTGGGATGATTATTTACGGTATCAGGGAAAAAAGAGAAGAAGGGCAACCAACTAGCCTGCCAGAACAAATTGTGGGCTTGAGCGATATTAATGTTGACAAGGAGAAGCAGCGCTTATTGGCGATCGTTGGTTCTGGCGTTGAGCCAAGAATGCCCAACATACAGATTGAAGCCGTGCCAGACTTTGACGAGTACCCAGTAATTATCCTCAAAATACCCAAGAGTTGGTGTGGCCCACATATGATTAAATATCAGCAATGGTCGCGTTTCTATTTGAGGACCAGCGCTGGAAAGCAGCAGCTTGATGTGGGCGAAATACGTAACGCTTTTTTTATGTCTGAAAATCTGGCCAACAATATCAGGCGCTTTAGAGAGGAGAGAATAGCCAAAATCCTGAGCAACGACGGCCCATCAACAATTAATAATAATTCAAAACTTGTCGTTCACATTGTTCCAATCAATGCTTTCAATACACCAATAGTTAACGATTTTACAAGCCAAAAAGGGATTCAAACTGGGCTATATCCTCTTTCAGGTGGTGGCTACAGCATGTCCTATAATTTTGATGGCCTAATCCTTGCTAATTCCTATGGATACCTCCAGGTGTTTAGGAATGGAACCCTAGAAGCAGCAGACAGCTATTATTCCCTAGAAAACAGTGGCGGAGAGGGAAACAGCAAATGTATTTCCACTACACTCCTCGAAAATGAACTTATTAGGGGAATGCATAATTATTTACAAGTACTTAATCAATACCAAGTTACCGCGCCAATATATGTTTTAATTTCGATGCTAAATGTTAGAGGATTCAGATTGGCAACTAGAGACCATTATTGGTCAAGGCATCGCAATATAATTGACCGAGATCATTTAATATTTCCAGAGATACTAATCGAAGAATATGGTGCCGATTGTTCGGTTATATTTAGATCATTTTTTGATATTCTTTGGCAGTCATGTGGGTTCGAGCGTTGTTTTAGCTACGATAAAAATGGAGCACGGCACAGTTGAAGATAAAACCTCAATGGTTAGGATTTCATTTCATAATAATAATTGCCTTCTTATTCGGTTGCCCAATTACAGCCAATTCCTTACAGCCTCCCTCCTGGCCGTGCTCTTATTTCTTCACCACCCCCGCCTGGAGCTTCCATCCCATGACCCCTGAGCAGCCAACCGCCGCCGGCCCCGCTCTGCGCGAGGGCCTTATCACCGTGACCGGCGGCCAGGTGTGGTATTGCGTGCTGGGCGCCGGCCAGCCCGGCGTGCCGCTGTTGGTGCTGCACGGCGGCCCCGGCGCGCCCCACGACTACCTGGAGCCCCTGGCCGCCCTGGCCGGCGAGAGGCCGGTGGTCTTCTACGACCAACTGGGCTGCGGCAACTCAGAGCGCCCTAGCGACCCGGCCCTGTGGACCCTGGAGCGCTTCGTGGAGGAACTGGCCCAGGTGCGGGCCTTCCTGGGGCTGACGCGGCTGCACATCCTGGGGCAGTCCTGGGGGGCCATGCTGGCCGTGGACTACATGCTGGGCCAAAAACCACCGGGCGTGCTCAGCCTGGTGCTGGCCGGTCCCTGCCTGAGCGCCCCGCGCTTCGTGGCCGACCAGCGCCGGCACCTGGAAGCCATGCCCGAGGAGACGCGGCGGGTCATTCTGGAGAAGGAGGCCGCCGCTGACTACGACTCCCCCGAGTATCAGGAGGCCATGATGGCCTTTTACCGCCGCCACCTCTGCCGCCTGGACCCCTGGCCTGACTGCATGGACCGCACCCTGGACAAGATGGGCCTGGAGGTCTACCACCACATGTGGGGACCCAGCGAGTTCACCATGACCGGCACGCTACGGGACTACGACCGCGTGGGGCGCCTGAAGGAGCTGGCCTTGCCGGTGCTCTACACCTGCGGCGAGCACGACGAGGCCACCCCGGCCACCACCGCGCTCTATCACCAGGCCACGCCCGGCTCGCGCCTAAAGGTCCTGGCCGGGGCCAGCCACCAGCACCACCTGGAGGCGCCGGAGGAGTTCATCAGCATCGTGGCCCAGTTTCTGCGGGAGGCCGAGGGCAGACCTTGAATTTGGTGCCACCAGATAGTACCATTTTAAACAGCCGGCAGCGAAAGACGCTATTGGCCGTTTTCGAACGCCCCGCCAGGGCTGACATCAGGTGGAATGACATCGAGGCCTTGTTCTTGGCGCTGGGCGGGCTGGTGCAGGAGGGCGCGGGTTCGCGAGTGCGGGTAATGCTGGGCGATGCCAGGGCCATCTTCCACCGCCCCCACCCCAGGCCCACGGCCAACAAGGGCACTGTGGAGGACGTGCGGCGCCTGCTGGAAAACGCGGGGGTAAGGCCATGAATATCTTGCAATACAAAGGCTATGTTGGCGAGTTCCAATTCGACGCCGAGGACCGCATTTTCCATGGCCGCATCATGAACACCCGCGACATCATCACCTTCGAGGGCCACTCGGTCGAGGAGTTGGAACAGGCCATCAAGGACTCGGTGGACGATTATTTGGATTTCTGCCGCAAGCTGGGCCGGGAACCAGAAAAGCCCTTCTCCGGCCGCTTCAATGTGCGCATTAAGCCCGCGCTGCACCGGGAGGTTGTGTTGGCCGCGCGGGCCGAGGGCAAGAGCCTCAACGCCTGGGTGGCCGAGAAGCTGGCCCAGGCCGCCCGGGAGAGCCTGCCGGCCTGAGGCGGGCCTAGTAGGGCCGGTATATAAGCCAGCCCAAGACCCAGCCCACCAGTGACCCCAAAAAACAGCCAGCCATGACAAACATCAGGTCCATGTCCCCGCTCCCTTCCGTCGCGGCCGGCCTGGCCGCCGTTGTGTGCGCGATGATGGGGACAAGCCTAGCGCGGCTCTGTTAAGGCGGGGCAACGGCCAGGTTAAACTTGGGTGACAAATGGCGCCAGGCCCGGGAGATTACCCCGGGCCTGGCGCGGGTGTCCGTTGCCGGCTGTTTCCTATCGCTTCTCTGCTAGCCCTTGAGGTTCTGGGCCGCGAAGTCCCAGTTGACCAGCTTGTCCAGCCAGTCCTTGATGTAGTCGGCGCGCCGGTTCTGGTAGTCCAGGTAATAGGCGTGCTCCCACACGTCAATGGTGATGAGCGCCTTGGCGGCCATGGCCAGGGGCGTCTCGGCGTTGGGGGTCTTCATCACCTTGAGCTTGCCGTCCACCAGCACCAGCCAGGCCCAGCCCGAGCCGAACTGGGTCAGCGCCGCCTGGCTGAACTCCTCCTTGAATTTATCGAAGCCGCCCAGGTCGGCGTTGATCTTGGCCAGGAGGTCGCCGCCGGGCGTCCCGCCGCCGCCGGGTTTCATGCTCTTCCAGTAGAAGGTGTGGTTCCAGACCTGGGCGGCGTTGTTGAAGACGCCCACCTTGGCCTTGTCGCCGGCGGTGGTCTTGACCATCTCCTCCAGGGTCATCTGGGCCAGGTCAGTGCCGGCCACCATTTTGTTGACGTTGGCCACGTAGGCGGCGTGGTGCTTGCCATAGTGGAAGCCGATGGTACGCGCGCTGATGACCGGCTCCAGGGCGTTGTCGGCATAGGGCAGGGCGGGCAGACTGATGGCCTCGGCGGCCTGGGCGGATGCGGACATGAACATACCTCCCATGTGCAGCGCGGCGACCCCCGCCGCGGCGGTCAGGATAAACTGGCGGCGGTCCATGACCGCGGCCGGGAACTTGGGTTTCATGGCTTCTCCTTGTCTGGCGGGGAACAAGGCGGCTCCTTCCTGGGGGAAGGCTAGGGGCTGCCATTCATGATGCGGATTGATACTAAATAGCCTAAGGCCTGGCCCCGGGGGATGCAACAGCTAAAGCGCGGAGGGTGAACCGGGCAGGTGGCCCTTGCTTTTGGCGCGGCTTTTTCGTTGAGTGGTGGGCGGGGTGGGCAGCATGGCTAGCCCGGCGCTGGTGATGGCGTGCCAGAAGCTGGAGCGCACCTTCTTGTTCTCGTGGTGGCGCTCCTCCAGCCAGGAGCGCATCACGGCGCGGTGGCCCAGGCTGGCCGAGGGGCAACAGGGCGGCTGCACCGGCAGGTCCAGGTGGGCGCTGAAGCGGCGGGTGAGATCGGCAGGGCACAGGGCCAGGGGCCGGATGAGCACGATCTCGCCGCCGAAGAAGGGCTGCACCGGCAGCATGGTGGAGAGGTTGCCGGCGTAGAGCAGGTTGAGCAGGAAGGTCTCGAAGATGTCGTCCTGGTGGTGGGCCAGGGCCAGCTTGCGGCAACCCTGGGCGGCGGCCAGTTGGAACAGCTCGCGGCGCCGGTGCATGGCGCAGAAGAAGCAGGGGCTGTTCTCGCGGTTCTCGGGGCTGTGGGCGCGGGGGCCGTAGTCGGTCTCCACGACCATGAACTCCACCCCCAGGTCGGCGCACAGCCGGGCCAGGGCCTGGTGGTCCACGCTGTGAAAGCCCATCTCCACGTGTACGGCCAGGATGTCGAAGTCAATGGGCACCCGCCGCCGCCGCTCGGCCAACAGCCACAAGAGACTGAGGGAGTCCTTGCCGCCGGAGAGCCCCAGGGCCACGCGGTCGCCGTGCTCGATCATCATCCAGCCGTGCACGGCCTTGCCGCATAGGCTGATGGCCTGGCGTTGCACGTAGGGCATGCCCCGGCCCACGGGCTAAAACTCCAGGCGCAGGCCCAGGCTTAAGGGGGTCAGGCGCGCCCCCAGGGCCCTGGCCAACACTTCCTGGGAGCGGGGGCCGGTGCAGTGGCCCACGGCCAGGCGCAGGCCCTGGCGGTTGACCAGGTAGGCCAGGCTGTTCTGGCGGTGCAGGGGGGTGGCGGTGTCCAGGTGCAGGCCACCGATGAGCCAGGCCACGGGGGCAGCCATGACCTGGCGCACGTGCTCCAGGATATTGGCTGGGCCGGCGTGGGCGCAGGCGGTGAGCACCAGCGGGCCGGAGCCGCTTTGTATGACCACCACCAGGTCCTCGGTCACCGGGTCGGGCACCACCGCCGGCCCCAGCAGGGTGACCAGGCCGGGAGCCGGTTCCTCGTGGGAGACGGTGCGGGGGATGGGGGCCAAGAGGTGCACCCCCGGCCAGGGGTGGGCGTAGACGTCCACGAACTTGAAGTGCGCGCCCAGGTCCTCGTAGGGGGCGCGGCCGCCCAGGGGCGGGCCGATGTCCTTGAGTCCGCCGTCCGCCTCCTGCTTGTAGTGGGCCTCGAAGGTGCCCACGTGGCACCACACCGGCAGGGGTTCTCCCCCCCGGGCCTGGAGCAGGTGCCCCAGGCCGCCCATGTGATCCAGGTGGCCGTGGCTGATGACCACCGCCTTGAGCCGGGCCGGGTCCAGGCCCAGGGCGGCCAGGTTGGGCAACAGGGCCGGCCCTTGGCCGGTGTCGTAGAGGATGGCCTGGCCCTGGTGCTCGATCCACAGGGCCAGGCCCCACTCCGGGGTCAGGCCCTTGAGGCCGGGCTCATTGTCCACCACCACGGTGATGCTGGTCATGGCTTGTCGTCCTCGCTGGGGCCGGCGGCTGGCTGCTGGGCTTGGGCCAGGGCGTTGGCCACCCGTTGCAGGCGGCTGGGGGGCGGGGCCAAAAAGCGCTCCCGTTGCTCGGAGGTGTAGTGGGACTCCAGAAAGGCCTGCACGTCCAGGCGCCCGGCGAAGCAGGTGGTTATGCGCGAGCAGGGCAGGCCCTCCTGGGCGCGGCGGCAGTAGCCGAAGTGCAGGGGCTGGCCCAGCATGGGGCACCAGAAGTGGGTCAGGCCGTCGTGGGCCTCGATGGGCTGGCTCATGGCTCCTCCAGGGGCGCCGGCTGGTCCAGGCCGGGCACATAGGGCTTGATGTCCAGCACCGGCGTACCGTCCAGGGCCTCCAGGCCGCGCACGGTGAGCCGGCCCTGGTCCACCTGGAGCAGGCGCACCAAGGTCAGGCCCAGGTGGGCCGGCCGCTTGGGAGAGCGGGTGTTGAAGACGCCGGTCAGCGCCCGGGCCGGGTCGTGACGGGGGTGCGTCATCAGGGCCGTGGCCTGGGCCTGGTGGAAGTGGTAGATCACCCACAGGTCGCGCCCCGGGGACAGTCCGGTCAGACCTTGGCGCCAGGCCGGGGCGATCTCTATGACCGACACCAGGCCAGCCTCGGGCCCCTGCCTGGGGGCCTGCTCGGCTGTGGCCAGGGCCGAGCGCACCACTCCGATGGGTTCCAGCCTGATGGATTCCACGGGCCGCTCCCCGCCGAGGGTTGCCCAGACCCTGGGCTACAGCTTGGACAAGAGCCGAATGTCGGCCTTGGCCCGCAGGTCGGCCACGAAGCTCTCCTGCAACTGGCGCT
>JACQYR010000168.1 GCA_016208115.1 Desulfarculus sp. | reverse complement strand
ACCGCCGCGGCGGTGTCGGTGTAGCGGGGCTCCACCGAGATGACCCGGGCGCCGTTCTCCTTGGCCCTTATCAGGTGCCACATGGTGTTGGTGCCGGAGATCATGCGGGCCGGGTCCCAGCCCCACAGGATGATGAGCCGGGAGTTGAGCAGGTCCTCGCGGCTGTTACCCACGAAGACCGAGCCATACTGGGTCAGGCTGGCCCACACCGCGCCCTCGGAGGAAATATTGCCGTAGTGGGTGCTGCAGCCGCCCAGTTGGTTGAGCAGGCGGGCGGCCCCCTGGCCGGCCATGTGCAGGGCGCCCAGGTAGCCGGCCCCAGTCAAGAGCAGGATGGAGGCCGGGCCATGCTGGTCCTTCACCCGCGTCAGTTGGCCGGCCAGGATATCCAGGGCCGCGTCCCAGGAGATGCGCTCAAACCTGCCCCCGCCTTTGGCCCCCACGCGCTTCTGGGGATACATCAGGCGCTCGGGGTGGTGCACGTGCTGGCGGTAGGCCCGGCAGCGCAGGCAGGTGCGCAGTTGCTCGGGCTCCGGCGACTGGTCGCCCTCCACGCGGATGATGACGTTGTCCCTTACGTGCAGGCGCAAGGGACAGCGCCCCCCGCAATCAAAGGCCGAGGTGGCCGGGACGATCCGCACGCCCTCGGGAGGGCTGGTCCGCTGGGGGGGCATGGTTATCCTCCACTAAGGCTGCCATGGCTAAACTATTGCCGCAGCAGCACAAATTTAACGTAGCGTTTAACGGTTTATACGTTGGCCGCATCCTTTAGGCCGTTCATGGCATGCCAGACTGATTACGGCGATTATTTCACTAGAGAGCTAGATACTTTTTGCACAAATAAAAGCCTCACACCATTTAACGCAAAAATATCGAAGGCTGACTTGATTAGCCCTTGACGGCCGCGGCGGTCTTGCATAATGTACCGGCTGTGGGGCAACGTTTAGCGAAACACGACGCCATGCTTTTTAAGTACAGTTATTACCACATCATATGACGTAACGCCAAGCCAATAAACAAGCTAATGGGTCCCTCCGGCCACAGGCAACCTTCTTAAGAGCGAGAGAGACATGAAAACCGACTACCAGACCGTGAAAGTCGAACTCAAGGACGGCGTGGCGGTGCTGCGCATGGACAACCCGCCGGTCAACCAGATGTCCCAGAACTTCATGGGCGAGCTGGACCTGGCCATGCGCGCGGCCCTGACCGATGCCGAGGTCAAGGCCATCGTCCTGACCGGCACGGGCAAGAACTTCGTGGCCGGCGGCGACGTCACCCAGATGCTGCCCGTGACCGACAAGGCCGACTTCGTGGAGCGGCTGATGTGGGTGCACAGCCTGTTCAACGCCATGGAGCAGGGGCCCAAGCCGGTGATCGCGGCCTTGAACGGCAACTGCCTGGGCGGCGGTCTGGAGATGGCCATGGCCTGCCACTACCGCGTGGCCGCCCAAGGCATCAACCTGGGCCTGCCCGAGGTCAAGCTGGGGCTCATCCCGGGCAGCGCCGGCACCCAGAGGCTGCCCCGCCTCATCGGCCTGCCCGACGCCCTGGAGTATATGACCACGGGCAACTTCATGAAGGCCGAGAAGGGCTGGTCCCTGGGGCTGATTGACGAGCTGGCCCCGGCCGACAAGCTCCTGGACACCGCGCTCAAGGCCGCGGCCAAGTTCCTGGGGGGCGAGCTGACCCACAAGACCCGCCTGGCCAGCCGCCGTTTTGACCGCCTGCCCAGCGCCGCCGAGAAGAAGGCCCTCATGGACTTCGTCAAGGCCGGCATGGCCAAGAAGGCCAAGGGCTACATCGCCCCCTTCAAGATCGTGGAGGCGGTGGACAAGGGCCTGTCCATGGACTTCGCGGCCGACATCACCCGCGAGGCCGACCTCTTCGGCGACTGCGTGGTCTCCGACGTGGCCAAGAACCTCATCAGCACCTTCTTGAACGAGCGCGCCGCCGGGCGCCTGCCGCGCATCAAGGGCCTCACCCCGGCCCAACCCAAGAAGGTGGCCATGCTGGGCGGCGGCGTCATGGGCTCCAGCATCGTGCACCTCTTGCTGGCCGGCGGCTTCGACGCCGTGCTGTGGGAGATCAACGACGAGGCCCTCGCTAAAGCCCTGGCCGCCATCAAGAAGACCTTCGCCTACAAAATCAAGATCGGCAAGATGAAGCCCGGCCAGCTTGAGCAGCTCATCGCCACCAAGCTGACCATGACCACCAAGCTATCGGACCTGAAGGACGTGGACCTCATCATCGAGGCCGTCCTGGAGAACATGCAGGTCAAGCAGGACATCTGGAAGAACCTGGAAGGCATCTGCCGGCCCGACGTCATCTTCGGCACCAACACCTCGGCTTTACCCATCACGGAGATGGCGTCGGTGCTGGCCGACCCCGGCCGCATGATCGGCCTGCACTTCTTCAACCCCGCCGAGCGCATGCCGCTGTTGGAGATCATCTGCGCCGAAAAGACATCCGACCAGACGCTGGCCACCAGCGTGGCCTTTGGCCGGGCCATCAAGAAGGTGCCGGTGGTAGTTAACGACGGCCCCGGCTTCTACGTCAGCCGTCAGTTGGGCGGGCTCATGGGCGGCTCGGCGTTCCTCTTGGCCGACGGCGTGGACGGCATGGCCATCGAGAAGGCCATGACCGACTTCGGCCTGCCCATGGGGCCGGCCACCCTGGCCGACCTCACGGGCATTGACATCAACTATCACGTGGGCAACACCTTCGCCCGCCGCCTGGGCGAGCGCTACAAGGTCCACCCCCTGACCGAGGCCATCTACAACCTGGGCGACTACGGCCGCAAGACCGGGCGCGGCTACTTCGACTACTCCGGCCCCAAGCCGGTGCCCAACCCCAGGGTGGCCGAGGTGGTGGCGGCCTACCTCAAGGAGCACGGCGTGGCCCCCCGCTCAGCCGCGCCGGGCGAGATCGTGGACCTGATGTTGGCCTGCGGCATCAACGAGGCGGCCCTGATGATGGAGCAGGGCATCTGCGACCGGCCGGCGGACATGGACCTGGCCATGATAACCGGCACCGGCTTCCCGCCCTACCGGGGAGGCATCCTGCGTTACGCCGACAAGTGGGGGCTCAAGAACGTCCACGCCAAGCTGCAGGAACTGGAGAAAAAGTACGGCCCGCGCTTCGCCCCCGCCGGGCTGATCAAGGACATGGCCGCACAGGGCAAGACCTTCTACCAGCCCTACTGATACTAGTGGGCATGCAAAGCCGTCCATGGCTTTGCATGCCCACCGGCTTCGTGAGCAAGCTACCTAGGCCCAGCGTCCAGGACCTGTTCGCCGACTAGCCGCCTGATACCGGAGGGAAGAGCCATGGTGAACGGCCCGACCAAGATGGAGGCCAGCAAGGAGCAAATACTGGCGGCCGCCGAGCGCACCTTCGCGCAGAAGGGCTTCCACGAGTCCACCATCGCCGAGATTGCCAAGGAGGCCAAGGTCTCCGAGGGCACCATCTACGAGTACTTCTCCTCCAAGGAGGGGCTCTTGTTCAGCATCCCCGAGGCCTTCACCCGCAAGGTCCGGGACCAGAACCGCTTTCACCTCCAGCTCATCCGGGGCGCGGCCAACCGCCTGCGGGCCATCATCTACCTGTACCTGCACACCTGGCAGGAACACCCCGACTACGCGGTCATCAACCTGCTCATCCTCAAGGGCAACCCAAACTTCCGCAAGACCGAGGGCTACCGCCTGGTGCGCGAGGGCTTCCAGGAGATCACCCGCACCATTGAGGAGGGCATCACCGACGGCGAGTTCATCGCCGGCGGCAACCCCTATGTCATCCGCTCCGTGCTCATGGGGGCCGTGGACCACGTGACCATCAACTGGCTGCACTCCGACCGCAAACGCAACCTAGTGGACCTGGTGGACCCCATCATGGATTTGGTCATGGGCGGGCTGGCCAGGCACGAAGGTGCGCCCGGCGGGCAACCGCCCCGCTGGGACCGCTGGCGGCCGGCCCGGCCCCAGGAGCCGCCCGCGGCGGAATAGGACAGGCCCAGGCGGCCGCCGGCCGCCTCGCCATAGTATTTTTTAGCTAACCAAGCTTGGGAGAAATGCCATGCAAGAAGTAGTCATCACCGGTTATCTGCGCACCGCCCAGTCCCGCTGCCGGCCCAACGATCCTGGCCGCGACTGGCTGCACGCCCTGCGCGCCGACGAGCTTTTGGCCAAGGTGCTGCCCGAGCTGGTCAAGCGCAGCGGCGTCAAACCCGAGGAGATTGACGATTTCATCGTGGGCTGCGCCACCGGCGTGGGCGAGCAGTGGACCTACGGCGGCCGCAATCCCCTCTTCCTGGCCAACCTGCCCGAGACCATCGCCGCAAAGTTCGTGGACCAGCAGTGCGGCTCGGCCATGGCCGGCATCCACATCGGCTACATGGAGATCGCCACGGGCAACGCCGACGTGGTCATGATCGGCGGCATGGAGCACATGACCCGCGTGCCCATGGGGGGCACCACCAAGGACCGCGGCCTGGCGGGCTACAACCTGTCCCTGTTCCTCGACCCCAAATACAAGCACTGGGACATGATGACCTCCGTGAACATGGGGCTGACCGCCGAGAAGCTCCTGGTCAAGAGCGGCCTGACCAAGGCAGACATGGACGCCTGGGCCGTGCGCTCCCACCAGTTGGCGGCCAAGGCCCAGGCCGAGGGCTTCTTCAAGGACGAGATACTGCCCATCGAGGCCCCCCAGGCCGACGGCAGCGTCATGACCGTGAACAAGGACCAGGCCGTGCGCGGCGAGACCACCCTGGAGGACCTGGCCAAGCTCAAGCCCGCCTTCAAGAAGGACGGCCAGGTCACCGCCGGCGTCTCCTCGCCCCTGAACGCCGCCGGCACGGGCCTGATGCTGATGTCCAAGCGGATGGCCAAGGAAAAGGGCCTCAAGCCCCTGGCCACCATCCGGGCCATCGGTTTCGTGGGCGTGGACCCCACCATCATGGGCCACGGCCCGGTGCCCGCCAGCCTGAAGGCCCTCAAGACGCTGGGCATGAAGCCCACGGACATGGATTTCTGGGAGATCAACGAGGCCTTTGCCATCGTGGCCTTGAATTGCATCAAGGAGTTGGGACTCAACCCCGACACGGTCAACGTCATGGGCGGCGGCCTGGCCATCGGCCATCCCCTGGGCGCCACCGGCAACCGCCTGGTGGGCACCCTGGCCCGCATCCTGCAAGCCAAGGGCGCCCGCTGGGGCTGCGCCAACGCCTGCGTGGGCGGCGGCCAGGGCGTGGCCACGATCATCGAGAGGGAAGACTACTAAGCCGGGCTTAGGCGTCCTTAACGCCTCTTTGATCTGATCGAATTGTACGAGCGGAAATACACGGGCGGGGTTTATCCCCGCCCGTCTTTTGTCTTTTGCCGAAATCTGGCGGCCCAGACTCGCCGCCGCAGGGCCTATTTGGCCAGATTGGCGGTCAGTTCCTTGTAGATGGCCGTCATCTTGACGATGTGGGCCTTGGTCTCCTCGTGCCCCATGGCCATGGGGATGAAGCCCTGGCGGATCATCTCCTCGCGCACCTCGGGCAGGTTGGCCACCTTAATGAGGGCCTCCTCCAGTTTCTTGATGATGGGCAGCGGGGTGTTGGGGGGCACGGCCACTCCGCGGTCCACGGCCTCCATCATGTCCAGGCCCTGCTCCTTGAGGGTGGGGGCGTCGGGGAAGCCGGGGAAGCGCTCTTCCATGGCGAAGCCCAGCACCCGCACCTGATCGCGGAAGCGGGTGAGGTCGTCGGAGGCGCCGAAGACGGCGTTGACGTGGCCGCCCAGGAAGGCGGTCATCTGGGGGGCCGAGCCGGTGAAGGGCACGTAGGTGATCTTGGTGCCGGTGAGCTTCTCGAACCTGAGCACGGCCATGTGATAGCCGGAGTAGGCCCCCGAGCCGCCGATGGTCACGGTGCCGGGGTTTTTCTTAGCGTGCTCGATGAACTCCGGCAGGGTCTTGATGGGGCTGGTGCCCAGCACCGCCAGGGCCAAGGGCGTGCGCTGGAAGACCATGATCGGCACGATCTGCTCGGTGCGGTAGCCCACGTCCTGCTGCATGGGCTGCAGGATGATGTGCGGGATGTTGAAGCCGGCGAAGGTGTAGCCGTCGGGCTTGGTGCGGGTCAGCTCGCGCCAGCCCAGGGCGCCGCCGCCGCCCACCTTGTAGTCAATGATGACCTTCTGCCCCAGGGCGGCGCTCAAGGGGGCCTGGTAGACCCTGGCCCCCCGGTCGGACTGGCCGCCGGGGTCGAAGCAGACCAGATAGGTCACTTGCTTGCTGGGAAAAACCTTCTCCTGGGCCCAGGCCGGCGCCTGCGAAAGGCCTAGCCCCAACATCATCCCGGCCAGCATCAGCCACAAGGCTTTCCTTTTCATGGTCCCTCCCCATGCGTGCGGTGTTGAGGCCAGGCTCGTTCGCCCGGCCGTGTCATTAAACCGTGCCCAGCCTGGCCGGCCGTTGTCAAGCGGTGATTGCCAGGGCGGCGGACCAGGTGGCCGCGCCCGGGGGGCTAGTCGTCGCCGTCGGCCAGGGCCTCGCCCCGGCGCTCTTTGATCTGCACCCAGAAGCCGCGCACGATGGAGGCCAGGGCCAGGACCACGAAGGCCGCCGCGATGGGCCGGGTGAAGAAAATGGCCAGCGAGCCCTGGCTGATCAAGAGCGACTGCTGCAAGGAGGTCTCCAACATCTGGGCCAGCACCGAGGCCAGGACCATGGGGGCCATGGGCCACTTGAGCTTGCGCATCAGATACCCCACCACCCCGAAGACCAGGGCCATCCACACGTCGAACATGAGGAAGCGGATGGAGTAGGCCCCCACCACGGAGAAGATGATGATCAGCGGCCCGAGGATGTAGAAGGGGATGACGGCGATGCGGGCCCACATGCCCACCAGGGGCAGGTTCAGCACCAGGCAGATGACGTTGCCCACGTACATGCTGGCGATGACCGCCCAGACCAGGTCGGGGTTGGTCTTGAAGAGCAGGGGACCCGGTTGCAGCCCGTACATCATCAGCCCGCCCAGGAGCACGGCCAGGGCCGGCCCGGTGGGCAGGCCAAAGGCGAACAAAGGCACGAAGCCGGCGCTGCTGGTGGCGTTGTTGGCGCCCTCGGGCGCGGCCACCCCCTCGATGGCCCCCTTGCCGAAGCGCTCCGGGGTCTTGGAAATTCGCCTTTCCAGGTCGTAGGCCACGAAGGTGGTCACCGCCGGGGCGCAGCCGGGCAAAAGCCCCATGAAGAAGCCCACCCCGGTGGAGCGCAGGATGGCGCCCCAGCACTGCCTGAGGTCGGCCCAGGTGGGCATCCACTGGATCTTCTTCTTGTCCACCAGCAACTGCACCTGCTGCTCCAGGTTGAGGAAGACCTCGCCCAGGGCGAACAGGCCGATGATGAGGCTGATGAAGTTGATGCCCGACATCAGCTCCAGGGAACCGAAGGTCAGCCGGCTGGCCCCGGTCAGGGGGTTCTGCCCCACCAGGGAGACCAAAAGGCCCAGACAGGCCCCGATGAGCCCCTTGAGCAAGGCCCGGCCCGAGAGGCTGACCACCAGGCTCAGGCCCATGAACATCAGGGCGAAGTATTCGGGAGGGCCGAAGGCCAGGGCGAAGCCGGCCAGGGCGGGGGCGAAGAGGGTCAGCCCCACCAGGCCCAGGGTGCCGGCCACGAAGGATGATATGGCCGAGATGGCCAGGGCCGCCCCGGCCCTCCCCTGCTTGGCCATCTCGTAGCCATCTATGGCCGTGGGCACCGAGGAGGCCTCGCCGGGGATGTTGACCACGATGGCGGTGGTGGAACCGCCGTACATGGCCCCGTAGTAGATGGCCGCCAGCATGATGATGGCCGGGGTGGGCGGCAGCATGGTGGTCAGGGGCAGCAGGATGGCGATGCCCGAGGACGGCCCTATGCCGGGCAGGACCCCCACCAGGGTGCCGATGAAGCAGCCCACCAAGGCCCAGAGCAGGTTTTCCGGCGAAACCGAGGCCGCGAACCCGGCGAAGAGGTATTCCCAGGAAAAAAGCATGGCTCGGTTACTCCGCCACCCAGAAGCCCTGGGGCAGGGTCAGACCCAGGAGCACCACGAACACAAAGTGCACCACCAGCCCGGTTACGGCCGCGATGACCAGGGCGCGCAGCCAGCGGCGGTCCAGGTACCAGACCAGGCCCCAGGTGAAAACCCCGCTGGCCGCCGCCATGCCCAGGGGCTCCACCAGGACCAGATAGGCCGTAAGCCCCAGGAAGGACCAGGCCAGGCGCCAGGCCCGGCCGGCCAGCGGCCATTCAATGACGGCCCCGTCCTCCCGCGAGCGCCAGGATCGCAGGGACAACAACAGCCCGCTTAGGGTCAGGAAGGCACCCAGGGTCAGGGGCAGGGTGGCCGGGGGCAGGCGCTCGCCCACGGCGGTCTTGATCTGCAGGGCCGCGATCAAGACCACCACCCCCACCCCGGCCAGGAATAGACCGGCCCACAGGTCGGCGGTGCGTTGGGTGCGCAAGGCTTCCTCCCCGGAACTCGTGGCGTTTCTCAACAATTTAACTGTCGAAAACGCCACGGCTCTCCTGGGCCATAGTAGCCCCTGCCCCCTGGCCAGTCAAGCCGCGCCCAGCCGTCCGGCGCGGCCTGGACGATACATGCGCGTTTGGGCACCGTGGCCTTGGCGGGTTTAATACGGCCTCTCCCCTGACCATATACTTTGGAGTCTTTCCGGCAGACAGGTCATAAGTCCAAGCTCATCCCGCATACTGTATGGTTCCTGTAGAACAACACAAGCCCGGCCGCTTGGCCGGGCTCGCTTGCTAACTATTTACTTTTATTGGTGCCGGAGGAGAGACTCGAACTCTCATACCCGCAAGGAGTGGGGGATTTTGAGACATTTACAGGCCGTTTTTGCAACCCGCCTAAACTACTATATCTTATAGTTTTTACCACCAAAAGTCATCAGACAACTTGGGAATATTTGGGAACCCAAAACCCCATTTTTGACGGTTTTAAGTAGCCAGGGAGTAGCCGGATTAGGGCGTGGGAAGGGACGCCGGATATTCAAAGCTTGACTTAAGCAGCATTTCGCAAAACCGAATAAGCTGTTCAGCTTCCTCCCGGGTAACGACTTTAATTTCGTGGGTAGCAATGTTGCCCATTTTGCGAATATGGTCAACCCATACTCTATTTTTGGGAGTAATATGGCCTTCTTGTTCCAGGAAATCAATATACTGAACAAAAGAAATCCCTTCCTGTGCTCCTTCCGATATAGCCAAGTTCATTAGCAACTTACGTAAACACAAGGAAGCCGCAGTGTAGGCATTAACGCTCACGCAGTTTCTGGCTTCATTATATAAGTTTTCTACCTCTTTTGACGGAATATGTTTTACCGCTGATCCAAATACTGGCCCAGGTACCTGGTAGCCATTTTCTTGGAAAAAAGTTGGTTTACTACAGCTATGGCATACATAAATTGCAGCGAAAAAACGATTGGCGCCTACACTTCGGGCAGCTATTTCGGTTTTTCCATAATACCCACGGTTTGAAGATATTTTTTCCCCGCAATATCCACAGACATAGCTCCTCGATACAACATCTCCTAAATTATCCCAATTATATGGCATTGTACCCCCCGCCTCAGTTATCCACATTGGCAATAACCGACAATGAGCTATCATAATAATATAATTATTAATTGTCAACTATTATGGAAGACATCCAAAAACCAAGCATCGGGAGGGTTGTGATCTATAACCACCCCGGCAGCGCGGACGGAAAATATCCGCCGATGAAATCCCCGGCAATCGTTCAGCGTGTTTGCTTGCAAAATCCGAACGACACCGAAAACGAATTTACCGTGGATTTGTTCGTGATGAGCAACACTGGCGGGATTTTCTTCGCCAAGGGCATTGCCTACGGCGAGGGGCCTAGCCAGTGGAATTGGCCGCCTCGGGTCTAACCTGACCAAATACCAAGGGACCAAAAGTCCCCTGCCTCCCGGTAGGACACAGGAGACATAGGGGAACGAAAATATTCTCAATCCTTGATGGACAAAAAAGGCTGCCAAAGCCTGACGGAAGCTGATTTGGCCTGACATACCCTGAAAAGGGAGGAGATTGCCCCTACTTGGGGCTGGCGGCGGCGGGGGAACCCGCCATTTTTATTTTGGCGGGCTGGCCACGTGAAACAGGGGGGGCTGGCCAGAAAATATTGCCAAAACGCGCCTGGCCAAGCTGGCATAACCGTGGTCAAGAGCTACAAAAAACTAACCCCAGCCCGTGAAACAAAATTGACCAAGTTTCACACCTATTGGACACCTGTTGGACATGCGATCGCAAACCATAAAACGCTGTATATAAAGCTAGTTATGGCATAATTGCTCAAATATTAGCCTAAATAGGAGTTGGACATCTAAAATTTATTTCGGTGTTTTGATAGTCAATAAATTGACAGCCCTTCATATTTTCCCCTTGTCGCCAGTCGTGCTCACATAGTCAATAATGACGGACTGCTCCCCCGCCGCCATGATGCTGCGGTCTACGGTTAACTCCACCCGACCCGATGGCTTAAACCAAGAATAGACGACCCCGCCCCGATAGGCCCGGCTCTGCTGGTTGGGCGGGCCATACTTACTACTAAGTAGCCCAACCAACGCCTTGTCATCAACCGGGGCTCCTGATCGGATCAACGCCACATGGGAAAGATTACCAGCATCCGAACGGGTGTCGAAGAAAAACCTCACCCGAAACGACACGCCGTTAACAACGACGGGATCAACAGCATCACAGCGAGGGGAGCCCTCTGCAACCCAAGGATGAAGTTGATAGCTCTTGGCGATGTCGGCGTGGGTTGCGCCCCACTTGGCCTTGTCCCATCCAAGCACGTCTTGCTCGGCGTGAGCGAAAGAAAAACAACCGAAGCACAAAAATGTAGCATAACATAACAATTTAATTGGCTTGAACATTTTATCCCCCACTCTAAATCAACGACCGCCACATCCAGACAACCTTCCCGATCACCAAGTCCTTAAACTCCCGAGTCCAGGCAGGCTCAGGTGAAAAATCGGGATTATCGCTAAACACCAGCCAGGTGTCTTGTCCCTTCTGGCCTTTTCTGGGGCGCATGAAGTAAAGCCGCTTGACCTGGCACTCGCCATCCTCGGTGCGCAGTGCCCAGATGGCCTTTCGCCGGCCGCGCGGCTGGCGGGCGTCCCTATCTATAATGATGATGGCCCCGTCCGGGATCGTCGGCTGCATGCTATCGCCTACAACCTGGACGGCCACCAAATTTTTCAGGCGGCCGATCTCCGGCTTGTAGACCCATACCAAGCTGCGCACCTTATCCCAGGCCACAGCTCCCGGGCCAGCGGCCACCCTTCCCTCCACTAACGGCACAGCCACATAATCGTCCGCTACCCCCTCCGGTGGAAGGTCATGAAGATTATCAGTCAACGGACGAATTACAGGATGGACTAGCGACGCAGCCTGTGAGGCGTCAACTACTAGACTACTAGCGGCTCCACATATTAGCAAACGTAAATCTATTTCAGGGTGTCCACAGGCCAACGCCTGCAAACACTCGAAGGGGGGGGGTGCCTCTCCGCGCTCAACCAAAGAAAGGGCGCTTTGGGATATATTTAGTATTTCGGCAAACTTAGTCTGGCTCAGCCCAAGAGAACTCCTGAGCTTCTTGAATCTGCCTCCCACTTCTGGGGTAGCGGACGACGGTTTACGAGGCACCGGCAACCATTCTAATCATTTTTCGCTTGACCAATCTATGAATCTAATAGTAACCTCGACTTGCAACACCTTTGCGGGCCTGGAGACACAAATGCCCCTCGGCACCGACGACATCTGGGCGGAACTGGCGCGACGGCGGATAACCGCCAGCGCCATCGGTCGCGCCCTGAATGTGTCGCCATCCACGGTGACCCGAGCCATAAACGGGGACACCAGAGAACCTGGCTCGCCCATTCTTATTTACATTGCCACCCTACTGGGAGTGACGGCAGAAGAGTTGAAACCGGGGCAACCCTCCTTTTATTCCAAGCATATCGCGGGGCAGGCCAGACGGTCAACGCGGAAGGTTTCCGGTGTTTCGGCCCCGCCGGCCTGCCACAGCGAACCGGAAATGTCCGAAAAGGTAGCTTCGGCCTCCCCGGACGACGATCAACAGGACAGCCCCCGGACCCAACCGGGTGGGGGAGAGAATCTCTAATGTCCGGCGCGCCTGGTCAGATGGACCTGCCCCTGGGGCGGGGGGTGGACCTGCAACGGCGCATGAAGGCGGCCCTGGCCCGGGCGCTGAAGGAAAGCAGGTACTCCCGGGAGCAAATCGCCGAACGGGTCAACGACGCCCTGGAGGCCGAGGGCAACGCCTACCGGGTGAGCCCGGCAGCGCTGGACCGCTGGGCCGCCCCCTCCGACAGCTCCCACAATCTGCCCGCCTGGCTGGCGCCGGCCCTGTGCCGGGCCATCGGCAGCCACGAGCTGGTGGCCATCCAGGTGGAGGCCCTGGGTATGTCCATATTAGATGAACACGGCCGACAATTCTTGGTCTATGGGAAGGCCGACTTTGAGGCCAAGCGTCAGGCCAAAATCAAACGCCAGGCGCAACTGGCCCTGGAGGAGATGCGATGAGCGAGCAAGTGCCATACGCAGCGCGGGAAAAACGTCTCCCCGAGACGGCCACGAAGATCGTGGCCATCCTGGAGGAGGGTGGGTACCTGGTCGGCGAACTTGAAGTCGTCTTCGATCAAGTACGCATGGCGGTTAACCGGATGCGGGTTACCCAGCAGTGAGCTTTTTGGCGATGATCGCCACGGCGCAGGCTTCGCCCATCCACCAGGCGCAGGTGGGGTGGCAGCACGTGACAGATCCCGCCCGGACCAGGACTCCGGTCTCGGGCATGGTTGCGCTCATCAGCGGGCAATAACGCAAGGTTTCGGGGGCGGGGTCTTCGGTCATGGGAAACCTCCAGGAAAGAGTGAGCGGAAACCTCGCCCCCGATTTTAGCCAAAGCCCCTGCGCGGGCACAAGGGAGTGTGAAGCGATGAAACGCCTGGTGCTCATCGGCATACGCATGCGGGGCCTTCCGGCGGTGGTGATCGCGGACCAGGCCTGGGCGGAGCGCGCCAGCCGGTGAGCGGGTGGATCGCCAGAACCGCCCTGGCCGAGGCGCTGGGGGACAAGCTCGACACGCTGATCAAGCAGTGCGAGCGCCAGGGCTGGACCACCCGCGCCACCATCGGCCCCACGGGCAAGGTGGTGGAGGTACATATTCCCTCGCTGCCAGAGCGTCTGCGTCTGCGGCTGGCCGAGGCAAGGGCGCGGCGGGCGCTCTCTAATATGGATAGCGCTCCCCGGCACGCGGCCAGCCTGGCGGCCCTGGACCAGGTGGCCCCCGCAGCCCTGGAGTTGGCCCTGGCCAAGGCCCGGGTGGTGGAGCTGGCCGACGCCTACCTGCTGGGGCAGCCGCATGGCCAACGCACCCAGGCCCTGGCCCGCTGGTTGGGGCAATTCAGCCGCGGGCTGGTGGATGCCCGGCTGGCCGAGCTGGTGGGGCCGGTGAGCCGGCGCACCCTGGACGGCTGGCGGCAGCAATACCGGACCGAGGGCCTGGCGGCCCTGGTGGACCGGCGGGGCCGGCCGCGCGGCGTGAACATCTCCGATGAGATCAGGCGCTTTGTCGAAGACTGCATCTACGCGGCCCCGCTGATCAGCGCCCAAAAAATCCATCGCCTGGCCCTGTTCCGCTTCCGGGGAACCCCGTTGCCCAGCGACCGCTCGCTGCGGCGCTACGCCGGGGAGTTCCGGGCGAGCAACAAGGCGGCGCTCACCATGCTGAGCAAGCCCAGCGTGTTCAAGCGCTGGTACCAGATCAGCCTGGGCCGGGCCGACGCCGACTTGAGCGAGCCCAACCAGCGCTGGGAGGCCGACTCCACCCGCATGGACCTGATGACCAGCGACGGCAAGCGGGCCACCTGCGTCAACATCCTGGACGTGTGGACCAGGCGGCGGGTGGTGGGCGTCTACGAGCGGGGCGGGGCGGCGCCCATCAACCAGACCATGTTCAAGGCCCTGCGCAAGCTGGGGGTGCCCCGGCAGATCATCTTCGACCGGGGCAAGGACTACCAATCCAACGAGGTGCAGGCCCTGTGCCTGGACCTGGGCATTGACGCCCCGGAGATCCCCGGCTACTCGCCCGAATTGAAGCCCCACGCGGAGATCAGCTTCCACGCCACCCGCGACCTGCTCCAGGCGCTCACCGGCTACACGGGCAACAGCCTGGCGGTGCGGCCGGAGAGCATCCAGACCCGGCACACCCTGGCCGAGCTGCAGGCCCTGGCCGACAAGTGGGTGCTGGACTACGAGCATCACCACGTGGTGCGCACCACCGGGGCCACGCCCATGCAGCGCTGGGGCCAGGCCCTGGCGGCGGGCTGGTCGCCGGACACCGTGGACGAGGCGGCCTTGCGCATTTTGCTCAAGGCCCCGGTGGAGCGCGGCATCACCCAGGGGCGCATACGCTTTGAGGGTGGGGACTACAGCGCCGAGGAGCTGGACCTGCTGGAGCCCACCACCCGGGTGCTGGTGCGGCCGGACCCAGAGGACGCGGGCATCCTCTACGTGTTCGACGAGGAGCGCAATTTCCTCTGCATCGCCCAGGATTTGCGCCGTCTGGCCCTCACGCCGGCCCAGGTGACGGCCCGCAAGAAAGACTGGTGGCGCATTCGCAAGTTGGAACGCAAGGCGGCGCTGATGCGAGCGGCGGCCCTGGACCTGGACACCCTGGAGGCGGCCCGCCTGGACGAGGCCGTGGCCAGCCTGCCGGCCGAGGCCCCCCTGCCGGCGGCCACCCTGGTGCTGCCGGAGATCAGCGCGGCGGCCGAGGCTCGCCAGGCGCTCATGGACGACCGGGTGGAGGAACGCCGGGAGCGGACGGCCAAAGAGGCCGACCCCGAGGCGCGCCCCGACTTCGCGGCGCCGGTGGAGCGTTACGAATGGACCATGCGCCGCCTGGGCCAGGGCCTGGCGGTGGAGGCCGAGGACCGGGAATTCGTGGCCGAATTCGAGGGATCGCGCCTGTGGCGCCTCAACGGCGGCGAGGCCTATCGCGCCCAACTGTTGGGCCAGCGGGCCGCCGTGGCCTACGCCTGTTAACGGGAGGGAACCGGGTGAAAGTCAACTTCGTGCAGACGTCCAACGTCAAGCGGCTCAACGGCCTGGTGGACATGCTGCTGTCGGCCGGCAACGGCGAGCCCAGGCTGGGCCTGTTCTACGGCCCAGCGGGCCGGGGCAAGACCCGGGCCGTGGATACCCTGGCCACCCAAACGGGGGCCTGCTACGTGTCGGCGGCCCGGGTGTGGACGCCCAGCAGCATGCTGAAAAGCGTGGTGCGGGCCCTGGGGCAGGTGCCGGCGGTCTCGGCCACGGAAAACCTGGGGCGGGCGGCCGAGGCCATGCGCGAACGCCTGGGCAACGAGAGCCTGGGCAATGGCCTGCTGATTATTGACGAGGCCGATTACCTGGCCAAGGGCACCCAACCGCCGCACACCCCGCCGCTCTTGGACACGGTGCGTGACCTGCACGACGCCTCGACGGCGCCGATCCTGCTGGTGGGCATGGACAGCCTGGCGCGCACCCTGTCGGTGTTCCCGCAATTTTGGGACCGGGTCCTGGTGGCGGAAGAGGCCCGCGAGCTGAGCCGGGCCGAGGTGGTGGACCTGGGCCGGGAACTGGCCGGGCTGACCCTGGCCGACGAGGTGGCCGAGGACATTCGCCGGGCCACCAACGGCAACCTGCGCCAGACCATCCTGTACCTGGTGCGCCTGGAGCGCCGGGCGGCCACCCAGAAGGTGAGCCTGGTGGCGCGGGACTGGGTGAGCGCCGTGGAGGCCGAGATATCGCGCAGCAAGTTGCGGGCGGCCCAGGGCGGGCGCGGCCTCAAGGCGGTGCGTTGATGCGGCGCACGGACCTGATACGCGACTACCTGCGAGGGCGGGGCGGCGAGGCCAACCTGCGGGAAATCTACCAGAACCTGCTCAAGGACAGCCTGCGCGACATAAGCGATAGCCTGACCTACCTGGTGGAGCGCGGCGAGCTGGTGGAGGGCAAGGGTGGCCGCTACCGCCTGGTGGAAAAGGCCGACGGCCGGGCGCGGCAGGCCTATCTCCTGCTGTGGCGGGGGGCGCACCAACTCAGCCTGCGCGGCCCCTGGTCCACCGGCGATCTGGCCCAGGTGACCGGGGTGAGCCTGCGCGGGGTCAAGTATTGGGTGGCGGAAATGAAGGGCCGGGGCTTGCTGGTGGAGCGCGGGGAGTTTCGTTATCTGGTGGCCAAGGACGCGCCCCACCGCGACCAGCCGCCGCTGTTTAGGTGGCCCCGCCGGGGCAAGGCAAAAAGCAGTCGAGACATGAAGGGGGTGGCTAATGTCTGAGCAGATGGTGGACCGCACGGCGGTCACCAGGAAGCTGCCGGTGGCGCTGAGCCATGACGAGCAGCGGGACCTGATCCAGCAGCAGTACGTGGCCGAGGCCGACATCGAGGCGGCCAAGGCGGAGAGGGCCGAGAACAACAAGGCCATCAACCGGCGCATCGCCGACAACCAGAAAAAGATCACGCAGATCAAGCGGGACATCGCCGCCGGCGCCCAGGAGCGCGAGGTGGCCTGCGAGGAGTTGCGGGACTACGCCCGCAACATGGTCAGCGTGGTGCGTCTGGACACCAGCGAGGCGGTGGAGGAACGCGCCCTGACGCCGGAGGAGCGCCAGGCCGGTCTGGGGTTTGGGCGGACGGAAGCGGCCTGACCCACGCCGCGCCCGGGGGCGGGATTGCCTGCCCTCGCCCCCGGGCCGGCTCCTCGAGACGCCGGACCATTTTGTTGACGTCGCGGAAATGGTCCGACGCCGCGAAGAGCCGATGAACAGAGGGTAAACGATGAAACGCCTGATCCCAGCCCTGACTTTTGCCACCGTGGCCCTGGCGGCCTCGTGGGTCGGGCCTTGGCCGGAAGACGAATTGCGCCTGGCCCAGGCGCGGCAGGCCCGCCAGGTGGCCGGCCTGCTGGCCGAGCTGCGGCAGATCGAGGACCAGGTGGGCCAGATCGGCGCGGTCCAGGTTACGGCCACGGTGACTCTGGCCGTGTACCACCCGGTGCCGGCCCAAACCAGCCCCACGCCCTGGGTCACGGCCAGCGGGCGCCCCAGCCGGCCCGGCGTCACCTGCGCGGTGAGCCGGCCCTTGCGCGAGCGTCTGGGCCTGCGCTGGGGCGACCAGGTAGTCATTCCCGGCCGGGGCGTGCGGGTGGTGGAAGACCTCATGGCCGCGCGCATCCAGCACGACGCCCTGGACCTCATGGAGCCCGTGGGCACCCCCGCCTACCTGGAAGAGGCGCGGGTGGTGTTTTTGAGGGGTGAGTGATGGGAGACGTGGTTATTGGCCTGCTCCAGGCCTGCGCCATCGTGGCCCTGATTATCGTGTTGGACCTTTTATTGGACCTGCTGTGATGAGCCCCACGGCCCTGCAAACCCACCGGTGCCGCAAGCACGGCACGCTGCTCTGCGGCGATGGCACCTGTGTGGCGCGCCGTCAAAGGGCCAGCAAACAAGCGGGTGGCGTGAAGAGCGGGGCCATCGCCGACATGAGCGACTACATCGATTGGTCCCCCTGCCTGGAGTGTCCAGGCGCCATCAGGTTGGAGGTGCCCCTTGCCGTGGATATCCCTGCCAGCGGGACGCTGGGGTCTAAGCGAGCCGGATGGACGCCTGCACCTGCTGCTGGACGACGGCCGCGAGTGCCGGTGCGGCCGGTTGGCCAAACCCGTGCGAGTGGCCAGGGTGCCGGACAGCCTGCCCTGGTGCCCGGAGTGCCTGGGCCAAGGCCTGTTCGCCCTGCGCACCCTGACCCTGGCGCGGGTGGCGATCAACGCCCTGCTGAGAAGAGCGTAGGCGCGCCGATTTGCCCCACCTGCCAGGAGCGGCCCCGCCATCAGACCGCCAAGGGATGGCACAGCCAATGCCTGGAGTGCAAGCGCGACACCCAGCGCGCCTCGGCGGCCAAGCGCCGGCAGAGGCAAGGCGCGCAGCCCAGGCGCACGGCGGACCCCGATCTCTGCGCCCGCGGCTGTGGGCGGCCTCGCCATGTGAGGGCCGGCGGCCACAAGCTGTATTGGTGCCGCGAGTGCCTGGCCGAGGATTCGCGCCAGCGCTACCAGGCCAGGCGCGCCCAGGCCCCGGAGCCCGGCACCGAGGTGGCGGATCTGCGCTACGAGCCCACCGAGGAGGGCTGGCAGGCCGCGCCGGGCGAGTTGCGATACGAGATCACCGACCTGGGCCGGGCGGCGCTGGCCGTCCATGCGGGGGACGGTAATTCGCTACCCCCCCCAGCAAGCACCATGCCAATGACGCCGTTGAAAAGGCCGCGCGGCCGCAGGGCCTTGGCCCTGCTCAGCACGGGATGGCTCCTGGAAGGGCGGGCCGCCACCCTGGAGAAGGCCTGCCGGGGCAAAGACCTGGCCACGGTGCGCGCGGCGGGCCGGGACGTGGTGGACATGGCCCGCATCATGGTCCTGCTGGCGGGAGGCGCGGCGTGAGGGGCGTTTTCGAGGCCAGTCAACTAGATGTCGTGGCCTAGGGCCACGGGGAGGGAACTATGGGGCTTTTTAAGGGCGCGGTGAGCTTAAGCCGCTATCAGGTGGCCTGCGAGGTAAAAGGCTTCTGGGATTTCGTGGACCGGCGTGTGCGGGCCAATCTTTTCGTGGACATTGACGACAGCACCGAGGAGATCAGCGTGGGCTGGTGCTCGGCGCACGACGCCCTGGACACCGAAAAAACCTGGCTCGCCTATGCTGGCTACCGGCTGGAGCCCCACCTGGTGCTGGGCATGCGGGTGGACCGGCGGCGGGTGCCGGGGGCCTTGCTGCGCAAGCTGCACCGCCAGGAGGTGGCCAAGGCCAGGGCGTTGCGCGAGGGACGGCCGCTCTCGCGGACCGAGCGCGAGGATCTGAAGGAAAAGGCCCGCCTGGACCTGCTGCTGCGCACGGTGCCCAGCACGGTGCTGGTGGAGGTGGTCTGGGACACCAAGCGGGGCGAGCTGTGGGTGGCCACCGCCAGCCGGGGGCTGTTGGACTATTTCGAGGACCTGTTCCGCCGCACCTTCGACGCCGTGCCGGTGCCGCGCATACCCTGGCTGCTGGCCGGGGAGTTGGCCGGCCCCGCGCGGCGCCAGGCCCTGGAAGGCCTGCGGCCGGCCGATCTCTACCAGGAGGTGGCCTGATGGATACCTTGGCGCTGGTTAACGAAAAGCTCTTTCTGGGCCAGGAGTTCCTCACCTGGCTGTGGCACGCCAGCGAGGAATTGGGCCACTTGGACCTGCCCGGCGGCCGCCAGGTGGAGGTGCTGCTGGGCGGCCACCTGGTGCTGGGGCCGCTCCAGGGCCAGGAGGGCACCCGGGTGACCGTGAAGGGCCGCGAGGCCTCCCTGGCCGAGGCCCGCCGGGCCTTGCAGCGCGGCAAGCTGGTGGAGAGCCTGCGCCTGGGGCTGATCCTGGACGGCGAGGAGTACTGGCTGAGTCTGGACGCGGCGCACCTGGGCATCAAGGGCCTGCGCTTGCCACTGGTGGCCCCGGCCCAGGGCGGCGAAGGCCTGGAGGGTCTGGCCCTGGAGCGCCTGGCCCTTATCGAGTCGGCGGTGCGCGCCGTGGAGGAGCTGTTCGGCCTCTATCTGGCCCAGCGGCTGGAGTGCAAGGGGCTGCCCCAGGACATGCGCGCCTGGGCGGCGGGCGAGGAGGTGAAGGCATGAGCGAGCGCATAGCCTACACATTCGCGGGAGGCGGGCAAATCCACTTCGCCGAGCAGTGCCCGCGTGGTGCCTTGCCGATCGCCAAGGCGGATGAATTTCAACTCGCCGAGGCCCTTAGCGAGTTGGCGCAGCCTGGGGCAGTGCTTGGGGAGTGGCTGGTGCCCGGCATGGCCAAGGCCAAAAACCAGGCCGAGAAACTGGACGCCCTGGTGGCTTTCTGTGACCGGGTGCGCAACCGCTTGCTCCAGGCGGCATAGGAGCCGAAACGCCCGGTCAGCGCCGGGCGTCAGCGGGGGATGGCTACCCCGCTCTGATGATGGCAGGCCACGGGAGAAAAGATCATGCCAGGCGAATTCGTCACGGGCGCCCGAGTGATGGTGAGCAAGCCCACCAACGATCACAAGCAGCTAAAGGGCTGGACGGGCCGCTTGGGCAAACCCAGCCGAGGCCCCAGGGTGCCCGGCAAGCGCCTCGGCGGCAAAGAGGGCTCCTGGTGGTGGGTTACGTTCATCAACGGGGCGAAATTGTTTCGCCGCGACGAGTTGGAGCTGATCTAGGCGTGCAGCCGCACGCGCAAATAGGTGAGGGTTGCCGGGGGCGGATACCAGCCACCCCCGGCGACCGGATGATTGCGGCATCCGACCAGGCGGTTAACCCAACCCTCGAGGCAATAGGGCCAAGAGGAAAAATAACACAGGAAGGTCGGATGGAAGAGAATCGTTTGCGGCCCCCGTTCAAGTGGTTCGGGGGCAAACAGGGTCTGGCGGGCAAGTTCTTGGAGCTGCTGCCGCCCCACCGTGTCTACGTTGAGGTGTTCGGCGGCTCGGGGGCCTTGCTCCTGGCCAAGCAGCCCGCTCCCCTGGAGGTCTACAACGATTTGGACAGTGGCCTGGTCGGCCTGTTCCGGGTGCTGCGTGACCCGGACCAGGCCGCCCGGCTGCTCTTGCTGGCCAGCCAGACCCCCTACAGCCGCGAGGAGTACCAGCACTGCCGCGACACCTGGGAGGATTGCGCCGACCCGGTGGAGCGGGCCTACCGCTGGCTGGTGGTGGCGGGCATGTCCTTCGGCGGGCTGTTTGGCCGCTCCTGGGGCTCGGTCACGGGCTCCAGCTCGCGGGGCATCGCCACCACGTCCTCCAGTTGGCTCAGCTACATGGGCCGCCTGGGCCGGGTGCACGAGCGCATCATGACCGTGCAGGTGGAGCACCAGGATTTTCGGCGGCTTATCCCGCGCTACGACTCGCCGGAAACGCTGTACTACCTGGACCCGCCCTACGTGGCCGAGACCCGCCGTGCCGGCGGCTACCGGCACGAAATGACCCTGGAGGACCACCAGGAGCTGGTGGAGCTGCTGCTGGGCATCGAGGGCATGGCCCTGCTCAGCGGCTACGAGCACGCCGCCTACCGGCCCCTGGAGCGGGCCGGCTGGCAGGTGCGGCGCTGGGACGTGGTTTGCCACGCGGCGGGACGCACCAAGGCCAGCGGGCTCAAGGGCCGGGGCGCGGTGCTGGCCAAGCAAAGGCGCGTGGAGTGCGCGTGGATATCGCCCAGGGCCGTGGAGGCCAGGAGGCGCAAGGTCTGATGGATGATCTTCTGCTCCATAACCCGGCGGTCGCCGCGTTGGCCATCCAGGTGGCGCCGCTGAAACGCGACCGCCTGGACCTGCAGCGCCTGATCGGCCGCTACGGCGAAGGGACCACCCTGGGCCAGGCCCTGGCCACGGCCAGGCGGGAGATAGAAGCCGCCAGCCAGGAGTATCGGGAGATCAAGGCGCGGGGGGAGACGCTGTGAGCCCTCGTGGTTTTTCGGCCGGCGGCTACCTGCTGCTCTCCCTGTGCGGGGCCTGGCAGTGGATCCACATGTTGCGCGCCGGCCGGGCCGAGGGCGTCAGCGCGATGTTCTTGGTGCTCTTCGCGGCCGGGCTCAGCCTGCTCCAGGTGTCCATGCACCTGGAGCGGGTGGGCCGGGCCTACCGGATAGGCAACGGCGTGGGCCTGGCCAACACGGTGATGATGTTGGGCGCTTGGTGGTGGCTCAAATGCGGGGGGTAATGATGAAACGGCTATCTGGAATCATGGCTGCCGCTTTCCTGGCCCTGGCCGCGCCGGCCTGGGGCGCCAGCCCCGCGCCGGCCTGGTCGGCCCGGGTGGCCAACGTGCACGATGGCGACACCCTGGGCGTCTGGCTGCGTTCCGGCCCGCGCCGGGGCGAGCTGGCGCGGGTGCGCCTGCACTGCGCCGACACCCCCGAGCTGGCGGTCAAGGGCCGCTGGCCAGAGCAGGCTACCGGACCGCAGGCCCGCCAGATCACCGCCGCCCTGACCGAGGGGCGGACGGTGCGGATCCGCGTGCGTGGCCGCAGCTACCAGCGCCTGGTGGCCGACGTGACCCTGGCCGACGGCCGCGATCTGGCCGAGGCGCTGGTGGCGGCCGGTCTGGCCTGGGTGGACGAGCGCTACTGCCGCACGCCGCGCCTGTTGCGCCTACAAGCCGAGGCCTCGTTTTGGGGCGTTGGCCTGTGGGGAGATCGCGGCGCGCGGGCGCCCTGGGCGCACCGCCGCCAGAGGGGCACGGGCAGGTGAGCCCACGCGATTACCAGGAGCTACTCGCCGCCTACGAGCACCTGCACGAGCGGGTGGTGTTTCTGGAGGGCGCCAACGCCGATTTGGCCGGGGCGGTCGAGGACATGCGCAGGCAACGGGACAAGGCGCGCAAGGAACTGAAAAAGGCCATCCTGCGCCAGTTGGAATATGCCGAGACGGTCCGGCGGCTGCGCGCCGGGGAGGCGGTATGAGCGAAATGGACCCCATAGCCGATGTCCGGGGCGTCATTCAGGGGCACATCTACGCCGGCATCAAACTGGCCCGCGCCCTGCCGGACGTGATAGCGGGCAAGGCCGCCTTGCAGGCCCTGGCGGCCTCGCTGGCGGGCTCGTGCCTGCTGGCCTTGGGGTTGCCCCAGCATCCTGGCTGCCACGACGACCTGGCCACGGTGCTGGGGATAGCGCCAGGCCCCGACCGGCGGGAGCGCCTGCTCCAGGCGCTGGCGGGGCTGCCCGACACCCCCAGCGTATTTGAGCGCACCAACGGGGGGCGCAACGCCGGGGCCGTGCTGGGGGTGGTTGACCTGGCGCCTGGCGAGGGCCGGGAATTGGGAGGTAAGTCATGAGGGACGCCGATCTGGGGATCACCCGTGATGACACCGTGGCCGCCAAGTTCGTGCATGCTCCCGACCTGACCCCCTGGGAGCGCCGGGCGGTGGCCGTGCTGGGGGATTTCAGCCGGGAGTATCCCGGCGAGTACCTGCCAGCCGACGAACTGGCCGAGGCCGTGGGCCTCTTGGAGTATGGCGGCAAGCCCCTGGACGCCGAGCGGGCCAAGCGCTATTTGCGCAAACTGGTCAACCACCTGATAGAGCACCACGAAATGCCCATAGCCCCCCTGCCGGGGGTCAAGGGCGGCTACCGCCTAGCCAGCAGCCGGGCCGAGATCGAGGCCTCGGTGGGGCCGCATTTGCGGCGGGTGCGCACGGGCATGCGCAAGGTGAGCTGCCTACAGGGCGCGGCCGAGATTTTGGCCCAGGAGATGGTGCAGCTCACCTTGGACCTGGGCGGCCAGACGCCGGTGGAGATACACAAGGCCCTGGGCGAGCGCCTGGGCGCCGGCGCCGGCCCGGCCACCCTGGGCCAGGTTCAGCAGGCCCTGGCCCGCTACCAGTCCGACCCCGAGCGCTACGCCCGCGAGATATCCGACCTGGCCGAGCAATTCGGGGGCCTGTTCGTGCGGGCCACGGTGCTGGAAGAAGCCCGGCAGGCCCTGGCCAAGGCCCAGGAGGCGGTGACCAGGGCCATGACCGGCACCAGGGCGGAGGCCGCCTGATGCCCCGGCGCCTGGACAGCCGCCTGACCCGCCAGGAATTGGGCCACCTGCACGTGTGGCCCAAGGAATTGGGCCTGGACGACCAGGTGCGCCAGGACATCCAGCGCCAGGTGACCGGCCACGAGTCCTGCCGGGACATGACCTACGGTGATTACCTCAAGCTGGCCCGGCACTACAACCAACTGCGCGCCGGCCAGCGGGCCGGCCGCCAGGCCCGGCCGCGCAACGCCGGCTACCGGGCTAGCGCCAGCCTGCGCGCCCTCTACGGCGCGGTCCAGGCGCGCGGCGACCGCAAGGGCCTGGCCAGCGTGGCGGCGTTGGAAAAGATCGTGCGCATGCTGGACCTGCCGCGCGGCCAGGAAGAGGACCACCTCAACCAGGCCCTGGCCGCCTACGTGCGCTGCCAGCACTGGCGTTGGCTCACCCCCAAGGGGGCCTACGACATGATCGATGCCCTCAAGGCCCGGGCCTCCCGCCAGCGGAGGAGCGCGTGATGCAAGTCAATCCCAAGGACGTTCAGCTTTGGCTTAAGGCTCTTTACCAAGACCAGTATGAACTTTATCTGTCGGATCACGGCCCGGTGATGGCTGACCGCATGGCCAAGGAGGCCGTCGCAAAGCTGCGCAAATTCATTGGGGTATGGGTCCGTTTGGCAAAGGGTCATTTCCCAGATCCAGCCCGCCGCAGACTTGCCCTGGAGATGGCCTGGGCCGGCCTTTTCTCGTTCATGAAGAAACAAGCGGGCAAGGAGATAGTGTTCCCGACGTCGGAAGAGCTGGCGGCGATTGAGCGGGAGTGGCGCGAAAAATGACGATGGCCCTGCCAGCATTCATTCCGCGCAAGTTGACTTTCGGCGACCAGGAGGTGGCCAAGTTGTTGGGCGTGAGTCTACGAACAGCGAAACGCTACAAGGCCGAGGGCCGGTTTGGAGCGTTGGCACCCAAAGGTCGCTATGCTCGCGTTACCTACACTGGCTTGGCGAAATACCTCCAGGGGCAACCCAGCGAGAGATAAAATCAATGGCCCAGCAGAATCCATGTCAAATCGTGCCATATCGTGCCACCCGATTTTTCCACCCACGCTACTCTCACCCTGAACGCAACGCAGTGTACCCGGGGCGGCGGGCCGGCCACCCTTGATTCGCATCAAGGGGCCCGCCGTCCCCCTCCCAAGCGAGGGGACATGCACCAACTCAACGCGCACCTCATAACCCGCCCCGGCTGACACGCCTGCGCCGAGGCCGGCCCCGTGCAGGGCTGGCTGCATGCGCGTGGGGTGGCGGTGCATGAGCACGACGTGACCACGGCCGAGGGGCTGGGCGAGGCCGCCTGGCTGGAGGCCGCGGACGAGCAGGTCTTGCCGGTGCTGATCCTGCGCGACGACGGCCGCGAGCTGGTCCGCTACGTGGGCCAACTGCCGCCGCCGGCCGAGCTGGCGAGGGTGATTGATCTGGCCCTGGAGGAACACGATGGCTAGCCTGAGCTACCGCAACAACAACCCGGGCAACATCCGTGACGGGGCGTTCGCCCGCTCCTGCCCGGGCTACGCGGGCTGCGGCGAGAAAGGGTTCGCCAAGTTCACCGACTGGGGCTTCGGAGTTGGGGCGCTGGCGCGTCTGTTGCGGTCCTCCAGCTACCGCGACCTGAGCATCCACGAGATCATCGCGCGCTATGCGCCGGCCTCGGAAAACGACACCGGGGCCTATGTCCAGCGCGTGTGCCAGCGGGCCGGTGTCCGGCCCGAGGACAAAATCAGCGGTCCCGTGGTCCTCTGCGAGGTCATGGCCGCCATGATCGTGCACGAGGGCTGGAAGCCTTAACCCCGAGCGACGGAGGTATCCCGTGAACGGCAAGCCGTGGTTTCGCAGCCAGACCATCCTGGGCCTGATCGCCACCGCCGTGTCCACCGTGGGGCAGGTCGCCGGCCGCGCCTTGGCGCCCGAGGACATCCAGGCCGCCGTGCAGGGGGTGTCCCTGGCCGGCCAGGCGGTGGGCCTGCTGTGGGCCGCCTGGGGCCGCTGGCGGGCCAGCGGGCCGCTGACCACCGGCAATGGCGCGGGGGCCGTGGCGGGCTGCATCGCGCTGGTCCTGGGCCTGAGCTTGACGGCTTGCGGGGGCCGGCTGCCCGGCGCCGACGCCGACAACAAGATCACCACGACCACGACCTACACCGATGGCCGGGTGGAAACCAGGGTGGAGGAGATATCAGACGCCACCGCCTACATCAAAGGGCAGGTGGCGGCCAAGAAGGAGCAAAAGCCTCTTTGGGAGATGGCGGCCCAAGACGGGCAGCCGATAACCCTGGGCGGCGTTAAGCACATCAGGGTCTACGCCAACTCCGGCACGGACATCAAGGCCTACGTGGCCGCCTGGGAGCGTATCTTCATCAACGGCCTGCCCCTGGCCGCGATGGTGGCCCAGAACTTCATCAGCGCTGAAATGGCCGTCAAGTTGGTGAGCACCTTGGGAGCCCATGTGGGTGACAAGGTCTACAACATCACCACCAAGGACGGCAGCCCGGTGCAGATCAGCGGCGGGAACATCAGCAACGGCACCATCACCGTCAGCGAGCCCACGGCCACCACCACGACCACCACCACCGAGGGGGCCAAGTAGGGGATGGCCCAGGGCCAATACATCGGCCTGACGCGCGGCGTGGCGGCCCAGGACGCGCCCGGCGATCCTGACGCGGGGGTGGTTGCCCTCGCGCCGGAGATCGGCGCTCCTGGGGCCAATGGGGCGGTCCAGGTCATCCGCGCGGTGAGCCTGGCCGACTACGCGGCCAGCGGGTACCCGGAGCTGCGGCGCGCCCAGTTGGTCACCGTGTACCGGCCCTGGCGGTTGAGCGATCCTCTCTGGGGCACGGTGGCCTGGCGCATTCGGCGCCACCAGGCCCGCATCCTGGGCCTGGAGCCGGGCCAGGTGGTGGCCAGCCACGCCATGATCTACGCCGGCGGCGGCAACTACTGGTCCCAGGGTCCCAAGTTCGCGCTGGAGCGCGTGGAGGGCTATCGCGGCTGCGATCTCTACCACTGGGACCTGGGCTGGTCCCTGGACCAGCGCAACGCCCTGATGGGCGAGTGCGGCCCCCACGCCTTCGAGACCTACGCCTACCGGGACATCGCCGCCCTGGCCCTGTGGTCCATCACCGGCCGCAAGGGCTGGCTGGAGACCCTGGGCGATCCCGAGCACCTGTTCTGCTCCGAGCGGGTCTGCGCCCTGGCGCGCCTGGTGGAGGCGGGGTTCCTGGCGGAGCGCGATTGCGTGGAAATCGTGCCACATCTTTTGCACCTGGAGCTGGCCAGGGCCGGGGCCGCCTGCGTGGCCCTGCGGTTTGACTAGGGGGATCAATGAGGACCATCGAGGACGTTGACCGGCTGCGCCGGGAACTGATCGCCTTCTGCCGGACCAACGGCCGCCATCACGACCAGAAGTCTCCCCTGGAGCAGCAGGCCGACGACCTGGCGGCCATCCTGATGATGAAGCTGGAAATGCTCCATCTCCAGCTGGCCGAGGGAGGCGATGACGGCCACCGGCCCCAGAACGAGCAGGAGGAGCTGTCCAGCGTGCTGACCGACCTGGCCATGCTGGCCCAGTCCGGCGCCCTGCACAAGGTGCTGGGCCGGGGCGGCGCCGGCGAGCTGCTCAACGCCATGCGCACGGTGCAGTCGGCGGGGGACGCCGAACTGGCCCAGGGTCTGGACGCCATTGACCAGGGCAACTACCTGCGCTCGCGGGGCGAGAGCCAGGCCCGCATGGCCCTGCTGCGTGAAAAGGGTGACCTGCTGGACAAGAAGTTGAAGGGCTGATGGCACGTGGATTGGACAGCGTTGGCCTCGCACCCGCTGGCCGCCCTGGCCTTGGCCTTGGCGGTGATCGCGGCGCTGTGCGCGGCGGTGCGTGCCCTGTGGGGGCAACTGGGCGAGGCCCGGGCCGAGAACAAGCGCCTCTACGAGCTGAACCGCGAGCTGTGCCAGGCGGCCATGCTGGCGGGGCTGTCGCGGGGCTGCCGTGCTGACTCTGCTGCGCCAAGCCCTGCTGCGCCGGCGCCTGGAGCGGAGCCTGCGGCCGCTGCGCCTGGCGGCGGCCCAGTTCCGCACCCGGGCGGCCATCCGGGTGCTTGAGCGCGGGGCCTGCCAATGAGCGAGCCCCAGGACCAGGGCCTGTGGGCGCCGGTGCTGGAGGCCGAGCGCAAGGACCGCTCGGAGTTCGGCCGGCTGCCGGTAGGGGTGCGCGACCAGGTGATCGCCGGCTTGGACAGCGGCCAGTTGACCCTGGAGGAGGCCGCGGCCCTGCTGAACCGCCAGGGCCACCAGATCAGCCGCACGGCGCTGACGATGGCCTACGCCAAGCTGCGGCGGCTGCGCCGGCGCGGCGAGAAGGCCTTGGCCTTGGAGGGCCTGGTGCGCCAGTTCCAGGCCCAGCCCAGCCTGGACGGCTTCGGCGCCCTGGCCAAGCTGCTGGCGGCCCAGGCCGCCGAGGCCCTCCTGGATGACGAAACCGGCGACCCGGCGGTGCTCAAGGCCGTGGCCCGGGCGTTGGAGACCATGAACGGCATGGCCCGGGTGGAGCTGGAGCGTGAAAAGCTGGCCCGGGCCAGGGAGCAGGCGGGACGCGGGGCGGTTGACCAGCGGGCGGCCAAGGGCGGCATCAGCCGGGAGACCATCGAAAAGATCGAGAAGGAAATCCTGGGATTGTAGGCTATGGGATACTTTCTGCCCTACCAGGAAAAATGGCTGGCCGACCGATCCCGCCTGAAGATCGCCGAGAAGTCACGCCGTATTGGTTTCACCTACGTCCAGAGCTACGAGGACGTGCGCGACGCCTGCCCCGATGACGGCGGGCTGGACGTCCCCCGCGCCTTCCGCTCCAAGGGCGGCAAGCTGGTCCTGTACGAATTCGCCTTCCACAACGACCCCGAGGCCCTCTGGAAGGCGGCCGCGCCCATCATCACCTGGGGCTTCCCGGCCCGGGTGGTCTCCACCTACAACGGCAAGGGCAACCGCTACGCCCGCATGGTGGCCGACGCCAAGAAGGGCAACAAGTGGTCCTTGCACACCGTGACCATCGAGGACGCGGTGGCCCAGGGCCTGGTGGAAAAGATCATGGGCCGCCAGCCCACCCCGGAGGAGGTGCGGGCTTTCTTGCAGGATTGCCGCGACATCGCCGGCGACGAGGAGACCTACCTCCAGGAGTACATGTGCCAGCCGGTGGACGAGGCCAGCGCCTGGTTGACCTGGGAGCTGATCACCGCCTGCGAGGACGACGGCGCTGGCGACCCCACCCGCTACCTGGGCGGTCCCTGCTACGTGGGCATGGACATCGGCCGCCGCCGCGACCAGACCGTGATTTGGGTGGACGAGCAGGTGGGTGATGTCTTCTGGACCCGGGAGGTTATCGCCCTCAAGAACGCCCCCTTCGCGGTCCAGGATGTTGCCCTGGACCGGGTGTTCGAATTCTACCGGGTGGTGCGCTGTTGCATGGACCAGACCGGCATGGGCGAGAAGATGGTGGAGGACGCCCAGGCCCGCCACGGAAAACACCGGGTGGAGGGAGTGGTCTTCAGCGGACCGGTCAAGCAAGACCTGGCCACCAACGGCAAGCAGCTTTTCGAGGACCGGCGCACGCGGATCCCCGCCCAGCGGGCCATACGCGAAAGCCATCACGCGGTCAGGAAGACCACCACCAGCGCGGGCAACCCGCGCTTCGACGCGGACCGCTCCGAGGCCGGCCACGCCGACGAGTTCTGGGCTCACATGCTGGCCCTGCACGCCGCCAGCCAACCGGCGGCGGTGATCGAGCATGAGACGGTGGGCGCCAAGCGGGCACTGGCCGGCCTGGGCCGGGGGACCTGGTGATGGGCGGCTTGGTGGATCAATTCGGCCGACCGGTCCAGGGCTCCAAGCCCCGGCCCGACACCCGCCCGATCTACCTGCCCTCGGTGCGCGACCGCTGGGCCACTTATCCCAGCCGGGGCCTGACGCCCGCCCGCCTGGCCCGCCTGCTGCGCGAGGCCGATGATGGCATGCCCGAGCGCCAGGCCGAGCTGTTCCGCGAGGTCGAGGAAAAAGACGCTCATATCAGCAGCCAGTTGCACATGCGCAAGCAGGCCGTGCTGGGGCTCGAGTACGACCTGCAACCAGCCTCCGACGATGCCCGCGCCCAGAAGGTGATGGAGTTCTGCCGCGAGGTGCTCTGGGGCTTGGAGGACCTGGACGATCTGCTCCTGGGTATGCTGGACGCGGTCCCCCAGGGCTGGAGCATGCACGAGCTGCTCTGGGAGATCGTGGCGGGGCGGGCGGTGATCATCGGCTGGCGCTGGGTCCCCCAGGAGCGCACCCGCTGGGACGACGCCGGCGTGCCTCGCCTGGCCACCGACGAGGAGCAGACGCGCGGCGTGGAGATCCCCGCCTGGAAGGTGGTCTACCACCGCCACAAGGCCCGCTCCGGCCTGGACGTGCGCGCCGGAGTCATGCGGACTTGCGCCTGGTGGTGGATGTTCAAAAATTACGCGGTGAAGGACTGGGCGGCCTTCTGCGAGCTATTTGGCATGCCCTTGCGCTACGGCACCTACCCCAACGGCGCAAGCGAGGATGACAAGCAGGCCCTGAAGCAGGCTCTCCTGGAGCTGGGCAGCGACGGCGCGGCCATCGTCAGCGAGGGGACCAAGCTGGAATTTGTCGAGGCCAAGGCCACCGGCGGTGGTCAACTGGCCTTCGAGCGCCTGGCCGCCTTCTGCGACCGCGCCTGCTCCAAGGCAATACTCGGCCAAACCTTGACCAGCGACCAGGGCCAGGTGGGGAGCTACGGCGCGGCCAAGGTGCACGACGAAGTGCGCCTGGACCTACGCGACGCCGACGCCTATGCCCTGGAGAAGACCCTGCGCCAGCAGGTGCTCCAACCCCTGGCCGTGTTCAACTTCGGGGCCGACGCGCCGGTGCCCTGGTTCCGCTTCGCCATCCAGGCGCCCGAGAACTTGGCGGCCAAGAGCAAGATGTACCAGACGTTGCAGGGCATGGGCCTGCCCCTGGGCTTGACCCACATCTACGACGCCTTCGGGGTGCCGGCGCCCGAGGCGGGCGAGGAACTGCTGGGCAGCGGGGCCGAGGCCCCCGCTGGTCCGGCCGACACCCAGGCCAAGGCAAACCGCCGCCGCGAGGTCAACTCCCTGGCGGCCCCGGCCGGCTCGGCCCAGGCCGCTGTGGACAGCCTGGGCGATTCGGCCCTGGCCCAGGCCGCCGGCGCCGCCGATTCCCTGGTCCGTCGAGTGGCGAGGAGTGCAGACGTAGCCTTCTCCAGCCTGGAAGAACTGCTGGATAGCGCCCCGCGAGTCCTGCTCCAGCAGAACTTGACCGCCCTGGCCCAGCCCCTGGCGCGCGCCGCCTTGGCCGCCCGCCTGGACGGTCTGGCGGCCGTGCTGGATGACTCCGGTGCCGCGCCCCGGCCGGTCTCACTTAACCACCGCTTCGCCAACCGCCGACCTATCCGGCAAGAGATGAACGCCACAGCCTTCCTGGCCGAGCCCTTGGAGCCCAGCGAGGCCCTGGATTTCTTCGGCCGCCGGGCACCGGTGAGCCCCGAGATCTTCGCGGCCCTGAGCGAGGACGCCCGCCAGATGGCCTTCACCGTGGCGGGGATATACCGCGAGGACGTGCTCAGCGAGCTGTATCGGGCCGTGGACCAAGCCCTGCGCGACGGCTCCACCCTGGCGGACTTCCAGGCCCGGGCGGGGGACATTTTCGCGGCGCGGGGCCTGGCCGGCCCCAAACCCTGGCACCTGGAGACGGTGTTTCGCGGCCAACTGCAATCGGCCTATTCCGCCGGGCGCTACCAGCAGATGGCGGCCGTGGCGGGATCGCGGCCCTACTGGCGCTACCAGGCGGTGATGGACGCGGCCACGCGCCCGGTCCACGCCGCCCAGCACGGCAAGGTCTATCAGGCCGGCCACCCCTTCTGGGCCCGCTGGTACCCGCCCAACGGCTTCAATTGCCGCTGCGATGTGCAAAGCCTGAGCGAGGGGGAGGTGCAGGCCAGGGGTTATCGGGTGGAAACCAGGGGCACCGATGACCAGCCGGACCAGGGCTGGGCCTACAACGTGGGCGAGGCCGGTTGGGGCCGTGGCCTGGTGGAGGCGGCCCTGGGCGGTTACTCGCGGCCGGGCGGCTGGCGTTATCGCCCCGACTTGGTGCCCCACCCGGACCGGCCTGGCGTCCTGCCAGCGCCGGCCCCAGCCCCCAAGTTGCCCGATCATCCCGAGGACTTGCTACGTGCGCTGGGCTCTCCTGAGGCGGTGCGCCAGGCCTACCGCCGGGAGACGGTCCAGGCCCTGGGCCTGGGGGCCGGGGCCGACGGGGAACTGCTGGACTTGCCCTTCACCGACGCGCGCGGCGACGGCGCGGTGCTGGCCGGCCGCACCGTGGACCACGTGCTGGCCAACCTGGGCGACCTGGCGCGCGGCCGCTACCTGCCCCTGGCCCGCAAGGCCGTGGAGCAGGCCGACGAGATATGGCTGGTCCCGGGGGCCACGCCTGATGGCCGCATAAGCCTGCGGCGCTATTACATCAAGGCCTTTGAGAGTGGCGAGCCGGAGGGCTTGCTGGCCGTGGCCGAGTTCCAGCGCGGGGTGTGGGAGGCCTTCAACGCCTTGCCCTTGAGCGACCGCACCTTGGCCCAAAAAAGAACCGGGCTGCTCCTTTTCGGGAGGCAGCCTTGAGGTGGACTGCGCTAAGGGCGACGCCCGCCCCGCGCACGTGCTTCCCAGTTATCGGGGGGTCCCAACCGGGCTCACGATTTTATGTTGAGGCCTGAAATGGACAAAGTCAAGGCCCGTCTGATCGAACTGAACGCCAGCGGGGCGGAGGCGCCCGAGTGGGTGCATCTGTTGCCCGCCGGCCGGCTGACCACGGTGGATGGCGTGGAGTATCTGGTGGACCAGGCGGCGCTGGCCCAGATCATGGCCTCCCAGAGCGCCCACGGCGCGGACCTGGTGATCGACTATGAGCACCAGACCCACGAGGGCGGCCAGGCGCCGGCGGCCGGCTGGGTCAAGGAGTTGGCGGCCCGGCCGGACGGCCTGTGGGGCCGCGTGCAATGGACCGAGCGCGGACGGGCCTACGTGGCCAACCGCGAGTACCGCTACCTGAGCCCGGTGCTCTGGGTGGAGGTGGACAGCCGGCGGGTGGTGGGATTGACCGACCTGGCGCTCACCAACGTGCCGCGCATAGACAACTTTCCCCCAATCTTGAACAAGGGAGACGTGAGCATGAACTGGTTGGAGCGACTGAGGAAGGCCCTGGCCCTGGGGCCGGAGGCCGGCGAATCCCAGGTGCTGGAGGCCACGGAGCAGGCCATCAATAGCGGCCGCGGCCTGCTAGCCACGCTGCGCACCTTGGTGGGCCTGGACGACAAGGCCGAGCCCCAGAAGGTGCTGGAGGCGGTGAAGGTCGAGGTCAACAAGGCCAAGGCCGCGCCTCCTGCCGGCGTCACGGCCATTCCCAACAGCCTGCTGGAGGCCCTGAAGCTTCGGCCCGGCGCCGGGGAAAGCGAGGCCCTGGGGGCCATCCGTGGCCTGGCGGAAGGCTCGGCCCAGTTGGCCCAGATGCAGGGCCGCCTGGCCGACCTGGAACGGGCCGAGGTGGAGCGCCAGGCCAACCGCCTGGTGGATCGGGGCCTGAAGGAGGGCAAGATCACCCCGGCCACCAAGGATCAGGTGCTGGCCTGGGCCAAGACGGACCCCAAGGGCTGCGAGGCCTACCTTAACGTGGCGCCCGTGGTGGTGCCGATGGGCGGCCTGCCCAAGGCTCCCCAGCGCCAGGCCGCCGGCGGCGCCCCGGAGGGCGTGCAGGCCGAGGTGAACAGCATGCTGGGCATCTCCCCGGAGGTGTTCAAGAAGCACAACCCCGCCAGCGAGGAGGTGTGACATGAGCCTGAGCGCTGATCGCGCCACCCAGTACCGCGACGGCCTGGACCAGGAATACCCGCTGGCCGCCGCCGCCAAGGTCTTCGCCGGCTCGCTGGCGGCCATCAGCGCCGCCGGCTACCTGACCCCGGCCGCCGCCACCGCCGGTTTGGTGGTGGCCGGCCTGAGCATGGCCGCCGCCGACAACAGCGCCGGCGCCGCCGGCGCCATTAGCGGCGTGGTCCGCCGCAAGTGCGTGGCCTTGCTCAAGGGCAGCTCGCTCACCCAGGCGATGGTGGGCGAGAAGGTCTACGTGGTGGACGACGAGACGGTGGGTGCCCGGCCCACCGGCACGGCGGTGAGCGCCGAGTCCCTGGTGGCCGACGCCGGCGGCACGCTCAAGGTGTTCACGGGCATGCTGGCCCACGGGGCCGTGGACCCGGGCAGCGTGAGCATCGCCGCCACGGTGGGCGCGGCCGCCAAGGCCATGACCGACGACGGCCAGGGCCGCCTTTCAGGCAACGCCGGCGTGGGTTTCATAGACTACGCCAGCGGCCACTACAGCCTGTATTTCACGACGGCCCCGGACGACGACACGGCCATCACCGCCAGCTACAGCCACGGCGCCGCCGCCGTGGAGGCCGGCACCCTGGTCCAGTACGTCTCGGCCACCTCCGGGTGGGTGGCCATCGGCTAAGAAGGAGGATTTCCATGATCGTAAACGGTGAATCCTTGGCGGCGCTCAGCAAGAGCTTCGAGACCATGTTCCTGGAAGCCTACGCCAACACGCCTAGTGGGCACGAGCGCATCGCCACCGTGGTCCCCAGCGGGCAGGTGCGCACGATGGAGTACGGCTGGCTGGGCAACTTCCCGGCCATGCGCGAGTGGATCGGCGATCGCGTGATCAACGCCCTGGCCGCTCACAAGTACTCCATTATCAACAAGAGCTTCGAGGCCACCGTGGAGGTGGACCGCGACGACGTCGCCGATGACATCTACGGGGTCTACGCCCCCATGTTTCAGCAGCTCGGCATGGGGGCCAAACAGCATCCCACCAAGCTCGTATTCAACCTGCTCAAGGGCGGCTTCACCGGCCAGTGCTACGACGGCCAGTACTTCTTCGACAGCGACCACCCGGTGGGCGAAACCACGGTGAGCAACACCGGCGGGGGCTCGGGCACGGCCTGGTACCTGCTGTGCACCACCTATCCGCTCAAGCCCTTCATCTTCCAGGACCGCAAGAAGCCGGAGTTGGTGGCCCAGGACCGGCCCACCGACGAGGCCGCTTTCCGGAGCAAGATGTTCCGCTACGGCGTGGACTACCGGGGCAATGCGGGTTACGGCCTGTGGCAACTGGCCTACGGCTCCAAGCAGACCCTGGACGCCACCTACTACGCCGCTGCCCGGGCCGCCGTCATGTCCTACAAGAAAGAAAACGGTGACCCCCTGGGCCTGGTGCCGGACCTGGTGGTGGTACCGCCCACCCTGGAGAGCGCGGGCCGCTCGCTGCTCACCAAGGAAAAGGACGCCGCCGGCGCCGACAACCCCTGGTTCAAGACCGCCGAGCTGCTGGTCAGCCCCTGGCTGGCTTAAGATTCTGTAGAAAGGAGCGCAAGAGCATGATCCGCATCCGCAGCACCCAGAAGCAGGGCTTCTGGCGCCTGGGCCGCCACTTCACCGAGGGCGCCCAGGAGTTTCCCGACGGCACCTTCAGCCCCGAGGAGCTGGCGGTGCTCGAAGCCGAGCCCATGTTGGTGGTCCAGCGCCTGGCCGAGCCGGAGACCAAGCTGTCGGCCGACCCGGAGGGCGACCTCGGCAAGGGCAAGGGCAAGAAGGGCAAGGGCAACGGTCCCCGGGACGAGGCCGGCAAGGACGACGAGGCCGGCAAGGACGACAAGGCCGGCGGCGGCCAGGAGTAACCGATGGCCTACAGCACCCTGGACGACCTGCGCGAGCGCCTGCCCGAGGAGCAGTTGGTCAACCTGACCGACGACGCCGGGGCTGGCGCCGTGGACGGCGCCGTGGTGCTCAGGGCCATCGCCGACGCCGACGCCGAGATCGAGGGCTACCTGGGGGGGCGGCACGCCCTGCCGCTCTCCCCGGTGCCCGCCCTGGTGCGCAAGCTTAGCGTGGAGATGGCCATCTACCACCTGCACTCCCGGCGCGGCGGCGCGCCGGAAGAGTGGCGCAAACGCTACGAGGACGCCCGCCGGCTTCTGGAAAACATCGCCAGGGGCCTGGTGAGCCTGGGCCAGGCCGACCCGGCCCAGCCGGCCAACAACGCCGCCGAGGCGGCCAGCTTTCCCCGGCTCTTCAGCCGCCGCACCTTGAGGGATTTCTAATGGCCCGAATGGGCATAGGGCTGAGCGACGCCGGAGCGCGTGCCTTTTTGGGCAGCCTGGCCAGCCGCGCCCAGGATTTGCAGCCGGTGCGCGCCGATTTCGCCGAGTACATGGTCACCAGCGTCAAGCGCAACTTCGAGGCCGGCGGCAGGCCCCAGGGCTGGCCTCCCAGCCGGAGGGCACAGCTCAAGGGCGGCAAGACCCTGGTCAAGACGGCCCGCCTGCAGCGTAGCATCCTGGGCCGGGTCAGCGGCGAGACGGTGCTGGTGGGCACCAACGTGGCCTACGCCGCCGCGCACCAGTTTGGGGTCAGCAAGGTGGTGACCCAGCAGGTGCGCGCCCACGCCCGCCGTATCAAGGTCAAGGGCAAGAAGGGCAAGAGTTGGGTGATCGTGCGCGCCCACACCCGCCGGGTGCGCCTGAACCTCCCCGCCAGGCCCTTCCTGTTGGTCCACGATGAGGACCGCGCCTACCTCAACCGCAGTCTGCTGCGCCACCTGGGCGCCACCCAGGGGGCGGGCAAGAGGTCTGGGCGATGACCACCGGAGAGCTGCTGCAAGCGGTAAAGCAGCATCTGGAGGGGCTGGGGTTGTTCAAGGCCGTGGTCTTCTCCGAGCTGATAGACCGCGATCTCTGCGACCTACCCAAGGACACGCACATGCCCGCCGCCGCGATCAAGGACGGCGACGAGCAAGAGACCGAGGACCGGGCGCTGGGGGCGCGCACGCGCCGCCTGGAGGTGTTGGTGGGAGTCTACGGCCTTGCCCAGACCAAGCCCGGCCAGGGACTTTTGGCCGTGCTCGACCTGGCCGAGGCGCTGCGCCTGGCCCTGCACCGCAACTACCTGGGCCGCGCCGAGATCCGCTCGGCCAAGTATGTCGAGGGCCAGGCCTCCGGCCTGATGCAGGAGCCGGCCCGCCTGCTGGTCCAGAAGGTTTTGACTTTCCGCTACGAACTGGAGGAACCGTCATGAGGGACAATCACGCCCACCTGAGCCGCCTGTGGGTTTCGGCCCAAAAGCGCGAGCGCGGCCTGAACCAGGAGCAGGCGGTGGACACCTGCCTGCAGGTGGCCCTGGGCAACCTGCTCAAGGCCGCCCGCGACGGCAAGGAACTGCCCCGCACCGTGGGCATGTCCGACGAGCCCGACCGGCAGTATCTCTTCGGCACCCTGGCCGACGGGCCGCTGAAGTTCCCCATGCTGCAATACCAGGAGCTGGCCCTACTCTTGGCCTACGGCCTGGGCGCGGTGAGCAGCTCCGAGCTGGTGGCGGGCCAAGCCTATCGCCACACCGTCACCCCCCTGGCCGCCTCCCTGGAGACGGTGCGCGACCTGCCCACCTTCACCGCTGTGCAGCAGATGGGCAGCGGCCTGCTCAAGACCGTCATCGCCAGCCTGGGCGTGGACCAGGTCACCCTGGACATCAAGAAGGGCGACTGGGTCACGGCCGAGGCCAGCCTGAAGGGCACCGGCAAGCACCAGATCAACCTGGTCAGCGAGGACGTGGTGGGCACCAACGGCGACACCTCGCTGCTCCTGGCCGGGGGTGGCGTGCAGGGCTCCAGCGCCGCCGCCCGCCTGGCCTCGGTGCACGAGGTGCTCTTCCGGGCCACGGGCGGCAACGCCTGGAGCGGGGTTAAGTGCACCGCCGCCAGCGCCGCCACTCCCGCCGCGCTGACCATCCTCCCGCCCACGCCCGGCGGCAGCGCGGCGGGCACCTACCGGGTGCTCTACGTGCCCGTGGAGTCGGCGGCGCTCAAGACCGGCACGGCCACCGCCGACCCCAGCTACGACTACGCCAACAACCAGAGCACCTGGACCGACTCGGCCGCCGGGCTCACGGCCGGCGCCCAGGTGGGCCGTTGGATCAGGATCACCGACGGCGACGCGGCCGGACTGATCGCGCGGATCGCCGCCAACACCACCACCGCCTACACCCTGGAGGGCGTGGACCTCTACACCGCCGGCGCGCGCTCCGGCGACGCCTACCAGGTGTTGCAGTTCGGCTGGCTGGGGGGCACCCTGCCCGGCTTCGTCAGCGAGCCGGGCATGTACATCACCAACATCAGCGTGGTGGTGGGCGGCCACTGGGACGGCGCCAGCTTCGCCGGAGGCCGGGCCCTGGGCGGCGACCTCAACTCCCTTAAATGGACCCTGGCCAACGGTTTGACGGCCGAGTTCCGGCCCGGCGACCAGGACTACACCAGCTCGTTGTTGCGCGGCCAGCGCAAGCAGACCCTGAGCTTCGACCGGCGCATGACCGACGCCGTGTACCAGGCCATGCTGGACAGCGGGGTGGGCTCCCCGGCGGGCCAGGCCCCCACCTTCGGCCTGCTGGTGCGGGCCACCGGCCCGGTGATCGCCGGCGGCTACGCCTACCAGGCCGACCTGGTCTGGCCCCGCCTGGCCCTCAAGGCGGCCAGCCCCGACCTGGACGGCGAAACCTGGAAGGAGTCGTCCGAGGTGGCGGTCCTCTCCGACCCCACTTATGGCCCCTTCCTGGCCAAGATCACCAACACCGTGGCCACCTACGCGGCTTAAGGAGAATCGGCATGGCCATACGCTACAGCGAGGACGTCCAGACCTACAAATCCACCCTGCGCGACGCCGGCGCCGGGGTGACCATCGAGTTCGAGTTCAGCCGGCCCACCACCCGCCAGATCACCGCCTACAACGCCGGTTGCGTGACGCGCCGGGGCAAGACCGTGGTCATGGACCGCGTGGGCGCGGCGGTGAGGCACCTGCCCGAGGTGCTCAGGGGCTTCACCTTCCCGATGGAGGGGGAGGCCATAGAGATCGAGGTGGAGGGCCAGTGGGTGCCGCTGTCCTGCGTGCCCGGCGAGCCGGGCTACCGGCGGGATTGGTTCGCGGTGCTGGAGCGCGTGGAGTCCAAGCTCCTGGTGGAGTTGGGCATCAACATCTTCCACGGGGTGTACGACATCTCCCGCATGGACGACATGGTGCGCGGGCTGGCCGAAAATCTGGCGGGCGAGCCCGAGGACCAGCCCCAGCCCCCGGTGGATGGAGAGCCGGGGCCGGCCCCTTTGTAGGTGACGAGGTCCTGGGGTTGTTTCTGCGCCCCTGCACGCCCCAGGACCGTGAGCGCTGCCGCGAGCGCATGCCCGACCCGGCCCACCTGGCCTGGTCCTGCGGCAAGTGCAAGAGCCGGCGGCCGGAGAGCGTGCATTGGTACACGGCCTGGTTGTTGCGCTTGCACCGGTTGCGTCAGGCCGGCGTGCCCCTGGCCGAATGGTGTGACCTGAGCCCCGAGACGTGGCTGGACCTGGGCGAGGTGGCCGAGGCGTTGGAGATCGCGAGGCTGGCGTGGCGGACGAGCAGACCATAAACCTCAAGATCAGGATCGGCGCCGAGGGGGTCCAATCCCTGGAGCTGGTGGACGGCAAGGTCCAGCAGCTCGACAAGTCCGTCAAGGCCGCCAGCCCCAGCGTGGAGGCCCTGGGCGGTCATTTGCAGGAGATGCTGCTGGCCGCCGGGGCCGTGGCCACCATCGGCGGCGCGGCATCCGCCTACATCGCCTTCAAGGACGCGATGGCCAACACGGCCAGCGTGGCCGGGGCCACCCGCCAGGAGCTGCAACTGCTGGAGCAGGCCGCCCGCCAGCAGGCGGCGGTCAGCGTCTTCAGCGCCAAGCAGTCGGCCGACGCCCAGTACCACCTGGCCAGCGCCGGCATGGGCGTCAACCAGATCATCGCCGCCCAGGCCGGCGTGATGAACCTGGCCGCCGCCACCCAGAGCAACCTGGCCCAGACATCCGCCATCGTGGCCGCCACGCTCAGCCAGTTCAAGCTGGAGGCCGCGGACGCGGGCCACGTGGCCGATGTCTTCGCCCTGGCCATCGGCGGCTCCCAGGCCACGATGGACAAGCTGGGCATCTCCATGCGCTACGTGGGGCCGGTGGCCGCCGCCCTGGGCCTGTCCCTGGAGCAGACCACCGCCCTCTTGATGGCCCTCTACAACAGCGGCTTCGAGGCCAGCCAGGCCGGCACCACCCTGCGCTCGGCCATCAGCACCCTGCTGGACCCCACCGAGCAGCAGGCCAAGGCCCTGGCCGCCCTGGGCGTGCAGACCAAGGACGCCTCGGGGCAGCTAAAACCCCTGGCCGAGATCATCGAGGAACTGAAGCAGAAGGGCGCGGGGGCCGCCGAGATATTCAAGATATTCGGCCAGGAGGCCGGCCCGGGCATGATCGCCCTGGTCAGCGGGGGCAAGGCGGCCATTGACGAGCTGCAAGGCAAGCTCAGCGGCTCGGGCAAGGCCGCCGAGATGGCCAAGCAGCAGGTGGACACCCTGGGCGGCGATCTCAAGATGCTGGCCAGCGCCTCCGAGGAAGCGGCCATCGCCTTTTTCGAGGAGTTGGACCCAGCCCTGCGCAAGACGGTGCAGGCCGCCACCTGGCTGATCGGCCACAGCGAAATACTGACCCGCGCCCTGGGGACAGCCGGCGCCGCCGTGGCCATCTTCAAGGCCGAGGGCCTTATCGCCACCGCCAAGATCGGGGACTTGGCCACCGGCGTGGGGAAACTATGGGCCTTGGTGTTGGCGCACCCCTTCACGGCTGCCGCCGTGGCCATCGGCGCGGTGGCCACCGGCCTGGCCGTCTGGATGGCCGCCACCGACTCAGCCGAGGAAAAGCAGGCCAAGCTGGCCAAGGCGGTGCAAGACACCGGCCAGAAGCACAGCGAGGCCGCCGCCAAGCTGGATCAGGCCCGATCCGCCCTGGGCAGTTTTGAAACCCAGATAGCCTCGGCCACGGGCAGTCACCGCCTGGAATGGGAGGCGGTGCAAAAACTCAACGGCGTTTTCCCCGACCTGGTCCGCTCCTACAACAACGCCGAGATCTCGCTGGACCGTCTGGTCGCGATGGTCAAGGCCCACGTGGCTGTTTTGCAGGAAGAGGAGACGGCCACACGCAAGGCCAATGTCACCGCCGCCCAGGCGCGTCTAGATTCCTTTGTGTCGGCCTACGAGACAGCCCTGGCCAGGGTGGGCGAGGTTGCCAGGCGCTATCAGCAGCAGATCGCCAACTACCTGGCCGGCGCACCCATAGACGTTCGTGGCATCAGCGAGGGCTCCCAGGGCGCGGCGGTGGCCGTGGGCACGCTGGAGGCCGCCAGCAAGAAAGCCCTGGAAACCATCCGCGAGCTGTCCAAGATGGGGACGCAGTTCCCGGAGCTGGCCGACAAGATCGAGGGCATGAAGACGCGGGTGGTCCAGGACCTGGAGGCGATGGCCGCCAGGTTCACGGCGCTGTCTGGGGCGCCCGCCAACGCCCTGGCCCAAATCAAGCTGCTCTTGGAAGGCGTGAGCGACGCGTCAAAAAAGGCGGGGGGTGACGCGGCCTACAGTGGTGACAAGACCGTGCAGGCCATGCAGGCCGGCGCGGCCGAGGCCCTCAAGGTGGCCGACCAGGTGCTGAAGAAGCAGCACGACACCACCGAGGCCCGGTTGGACCTGCTGCGGCGTGAGCTGGCCTTCGCGCAGGCCGGCTCCAATGAGGAGGCCAAGCTCAAGCTGGCCGTCCTGGAGCTGGAGAGGGAAATCAACAAGAAGCGGGAGGAGGAGGCCAAGCGGTCGGCCGAGCGGCGGGCACAAGAAGAAAAGCGGGCCAACGACGAGATCATCAAGTCCTACAAGGCCGTGCAGGACCAACGCGCCAAGGACGAAAAGATCGCCCTCGACGCCGCCGAGAAATGGGAACAAAAAAGGGGCAAGCTGGGCGAAGAATACACCCTCAAGGTTGTCAAGCTCACCGATGGTGAGCTGGCCTACAAGATCGCCAAGCTCGAAGAATGGTGGGAAGTTTATTATCAATACCATGAGAAAACCCTAGACACTGAACGCACCCGCGCGGCCGATGTGGCGGCTCTCCAGGACGAGTACGCCAAGAAGAACCGCTCGGCCCTGGGCAAGGTGGTGGCCGACCTGGCCGACGCCGACAAGCACATCGGCGACCTGACCACCCACACCCTCAAGAACATCCAGGGCATGTTGGCCAATGACCTGGCCGGCGGCATCAAGAAGGTCTTCGGCGACATCGAGGAGCGTTACGGCGCCGTGGGCGCCCGGCTCATAGACATCACCAGCCAGGTGGTGTCGCAAATCCTGGTGATCTGGGCCAGCGCCAACATCGCCAGGCTGTTCACCGGCCAGCCCTATTTGCCCCTGGTGGGCGGAATTTTGGGCGGGGGCAACGGCCTGGGCGGTATGGCTTCCACGGCCAAGGGCGCCTACGACGCCTACAGTTGGTTCTCCGGCGGTGGCTCATGGGCCACCAGCAGCCTCAATCCGTCCCTGTGGGGCACCCCGGCCGGCCTGGGGTCCAGCCTGGTCAATTGGAGCGCCGGCGAGGGCGCGATTGAGGCCCTGGGTCTGAGCGGCATGGGCTACGCCGCCAGCGGCATCGGCGGGGCGCTGAGCGGCTGGCAACTGGCCCAACTGCTCTATGGTCAGGGCATGGGCGCCCAACTCGGCGGGGCACTGGGCGGGGCGGCTGGCGGCATCGGCGGGGCCATGCTGGGCACCATGATCCTACCCGGCATCGGCACCATTGCGGGCGGCCTGCTGGGCGGCCTGCTGGGCGGCGCCGGCGGCGGCGGGCTGGGCAGCCTGTTCGACGACGAGGAGGATACCCCCGACTGGGAAAAGCCCGGGTACACCCTGGCCCACTGGGAGCGCCTGAAGGTAGTCCTGGCGGGGGTGGACGAACAGGCCCAGAAGGGCAAGATCAGCCTGGAGGACCTGGGCGGCAGCCTGGGAGAGATGGCCCCCCTGGCCGCCGGGGCTGGCGAATACCTGGGCGGCTATGGCTACATCATGGGTGGCATTCTCGACACCCTGACGGGCCTGACGCCCGGCACCCAGGAATACGCCGACGTGCTGAATACCCAGCTCAACCCGGCCTGGATCATCAGCAAGGGTCTGGCCGACGACCTGGCCTCGGGCATGGACCGCCTGACCGCCCACAAGCGGGCACTGGCCTCCACCGTGGATTCCTTGCTGGCCGGCGGCGACCTGGAGGCCGGCCAGCAGCAGCAGTTGATAGACCTGCTCATGCAGCAATCGGGCAACGTGGAGGATTTGACCGCCAAGTATGCCCGCTACAACGAAATCCGCGATCTGCTCACCCATGCCAACCAATTGGGCGCGGAGAAGACCGCTGAATTGGTGGCGGAGGGCCAGGCACTTTATAAGGAGTTGGGCCTGCAAGACAGCGCGATGGGCAATCTGAACAAGACCCTCACCAGCTTGAACACCAGCATAGACGCCCTGGCCAAGGCCTTGGAGGCCCTGCCCTCGAGCAAGTCCATCGATATTTTCTACAACGAGCATGGCCGGTCGTCCTATCACGACGGTGGCCCGGTGAGGGCCTGGCCCAGGCTGCACGGCGGCGGCCAGGCAGGCCTGGCGGCCCGGGAGGTGGCCGCCGTGCTCCTGCAGGATGAGTTCGTGCTCAAGGAGCAGGCCTCCCGCTACTACGGCCTGGGTCTCTTGAACGCCCTGAACAACACCCAGGTGCCCAGGCAGGCCCTGGAGGCCATCCTGGCCGGCCCCCGCTATCACGACGGCGGCTCGGTGGAGGGGGCCTTGGCCACCCTCATGGCCGGCATGCCCCGCTGGCGTGACGACGCCCTGTTGACTGGGCCGGTGCCCATGCCCCTGATCCCGGCCGGTCCGGTCCAGGGCGTGGTCCCGCCGGGCGCGCAGGCCGGGCCGGTCAACGTGCACGTCAACGTCGGCCCCATCGAGGTGCGGGTGGATGGCGACGTCGTGGGCGAGGCCGGCGCCCTGGAGCGGGTGCGGGAGGCCACCTCGGCCGCCGTGACCGCCGGCGTGATGCGGGCCCTGCGCGATGGCTCCGAGGCCGGCCAACCGCTGATCCACATCCGCGGGCTCTACGGCCAGGACAGGGGGTATTAAGGTGGCCACCTGGGATGAGCTGGTCCGCCGCCAACGCAGCAAGAAGATAGTGGCGGCCTACCCCGTGCTGGCCCGGCCCGACGGCCAGGGCGGCCTGGAAACGGCCACCCTGAACCTCTCCACTCACGCCCTTAACCCCGACCGCTGCGTGCAGTTCCACCGCCCCTGCCTCAAGGGAGTCCCCCAACTCAGCCAGGCCATGACCGAGCCCTTTTTCGGGTTCAGCCAGGCCACGTTCGGCTATCTGCAAGTGCTCATTGGCGACGGCCGCCTGGACGATTACATCGAGGGCTGGCAATGGGCCGGCGGGCCGGTGGGCATCGCCCTGGGGTTCCCCGAGCTTAACACCAGCGAGTTCCGCACCATCTTCACTGGCCTCATGGGCACCCCGCGCACCAATGACGGGCTGCACACCGTGCCCATCCAGGACGGTCAGGCCCTGCTGTTGGCGCGCACCCTGGCCGAGGGTGAATATTCCGGCACCCTGGCCAGCGTGGTGCAGACCTGCCTGACCGCCGCCGGCGTCACCACCAAGGACCAGGTCGCCTGGGACGCCTGGGCGGCGGCCAACCCCTTCCAGGTGTGGATCCACAGCACCGGCGAGGACGTGCGCGGCTTGCTGGACCGCCTGCTTGGCCCCATCGGTTGTTGGTACACCTTCGACCGCCTGGGCCGCTTCGTGGTGGGCACCCTGGCGGCTCCGGACCAGGGCGCGGCGGCCATCAGCCTGGTGGACGACGTGCGCCTGCTTTCCTACGAGCGCCAGGTGCTCGACCGGCATTATTGGAAGATCGCCCTCAAATATCTGACCCAGACCGGCCAGAGCCCGCAATACGGCACCGTGACCCAGCAGGACAGCTCCATCCTGGCCCTCAACGCCCGCGCCACAGATGTCGAAAGAGACACCTGCCTGACCGTGGAGGCTGACGCCAACACGGTGCTGGCCCGGCTGTGGGGCCTGTTCTCGGTCCGCCGCGTGGTCCATCGCGTCGCGGCCAAGCTGGAGCCCCTGGCCCTCGACCTGCACGATCAGGTTTACCTGGAGCGGCGGGGGGCGCGCTTCGGCCTGGCCGGCAACCTGCGAGTGGTGGGCTTCGATAGCGTCCTGGCCGGCAAAAGCCAGCAGGTGAAAGTGGACCTTCTACAATGAGCAACGTCCGCTTTCTCTACAACACCCTATTTGACGACGCGGTCCTGGCCACCGTCCCCGCGAGCCAGGAGGTCGCGGGCTGGCCGGTGACCAACCTGCAAACGGGCATACTCTCCGAGGCCTGGAAATGCCCCGTGGGCAGCGTGCAGTTGCGGGTGGATTTGCAGGAATCCCAGGCCATCTCAGCCATCGGCCTGGCGGCCCACAGCCTCACGGCGGCTTCCCTCGTGACCCTAAGGTCCTACTCCGACGCCTGGCAAACCGAGGTGTTCTCGCAAACGATGGAGGTGGTGGGACCGCTCCTGGGTTGGCTGGAGGGCGGCTGGCTGGAAAGTGGCTGGCTGGGCTATCCCCTGCCGGGGGACCAACTGCTCTATCCGCGCGTCACCAGCCTGTTGCCCCTGTCCAGCACGGTTGGAGCACGTTACGTGGCCCTGGACTTCGACAACGGTGGCGACCCGTTCTATTTGGGCGCGCTGTTCATGGGCGACTTGCTGGCCCCCGGGATCAACTTCTCCTTTGGTAACGACCTGCGGCTCACCGATGGCTCCCACGATGACCAGTCCCTGGGCGGGGTGGTGTTCACCGACGAGGGCGAGCAATACCACGAATTCTCCCTGACCCTCGAAAAGCTTTCCGAGGCCGAGGCGGTGGGCGGCTCATTCTGGCGGTTCTTCCATTACGTGGGCAAGCGGCGGTTGTTCATCGCGCAGTTGATGGACAAGACCTTGAAGCATGAGCGGTTGACCACATTGGTGGGAAAGATGGCCAAGGACCCCTGGCCCAAGCAGACGGGGCCGGACAAATACCGCGTTGACCTCTCGATCAGGGAGATGATCTGATGTCGCTGGTTTCCGACCTGGTTTCCAAGATCGCGGCCCTGGTCAACTGGCAGCCGTCAGTCACCGGTTGGGGTGCGGCCTTCTTGGCCTTTCTAAACAGCCTGGGCACCACGATGTCCAATCTGCACGCCGAGGTGACCAATCGGGCGCCCCTGGCCCACGGCCACGACGGCAGCACAGGCACGGTGGCGCTGGTGGTCTGCACCAGCACCACCAGGCCGGCCAACCTCACCCTGGGCATGATAATCAGCGAGACGGATACGGGGCTGGCCTACAAATGCACCTCGACCGACCCGGTGGTTTGGGCGCCGCTGGGGACCATTGACACCCTGCTAAGCGACACCGGCACGGCGATCAATACCTACGTTTTGACCCCCAGCCCGGCCAAGACCGCCTACAGCGCCGACGACACCTATTTCTTTAGGCCCCGGGGCGGCGACAGCACCAGGGTGGGCGGCGTGGCCTCCAGCCGCCTGGGCACCATCAGCGGCGGGACGTCCGTCACGTTGACCACAGGCACCACCACCGGCCTGGCCACGGGCATGACCGTTACCGGCTCCGGCATTTCGGCGGGTACCACCATCACCGTTACCGGCCTGACCACGTTCACCCTGAGCCAGGCGGCCACCAACGCCTCCGGCATCGCCATGACGTTCACCAAGAGCGTCACGGCCACCATCGCCAGCAACACCAGCTTCGCTCTCACCTCGGGCACCACGGCCAACATCCTGCCAGGCATGCCCATCAGCGGCTCCGGCATACCGGCTGGCTGCCTGGTGGCCACCGTGGTGGACTCCACCCATTTCACCTCCAGCCTGAGCTGCACGGGAGGCTCCGGTGTCGCCGTGACGGTCACCGTCCCCGTGGTGGAGGTGGTCCTGACCGCCGGCAGCACCGCCGGCCTCAGCGTGGGCTGGCAGGCCGAGGGATCGCTGATCGTGCGCAACACCACCATCTCCTCCGTGGTGGACAGCACCCACATCCTGCTGAGCGCCGTGCCGGCGGCCGGCACTGGGCAGGTCATGACCTTCAACTCCGGTCGCAACACTGGGGCCTGCGCGGTCAATGTCAGCGGTTTGGGGGCCAAGGGCATCAAGTTGGCTGACGGCACCAATCCGCTCTCAGGGCAGATCAGGGCGGGCGGCGTCTACATGCTCAAGTACGATGGCACCAACATGGTGCTGCTGAATCCATCACTCCCCTCGGGCTTGGTCGGCTCGACTACCTACGGGGGCGCTGGAACCTTCACCTGGACGCAGGGCGTGGACTGCCCCTCCTGGGTTACGCGGATTTATTCCGAGGTGTGGGGCGGCGGCGGCGGTGGAGGCTCCGGTGCGACTTCCTATGGCGGTGGTGGCGGCGGCGGCGCCGGGTACTCTTGTAAGTGGGTTCCCGTTACCCCTGGGCAGCAAATCACCGTTACTGTGGGTGCGGCTGGCGCCGCCGGGTCCGGTGGATCGGGTGGAACAGGAGGCACATCCTCCACCGGCTCGTACCATTCCGCGACTGGCGGGGCTGGGGGGGCGCAGGGAACGGGCATCCCCGCGGCAGGCGGGGCCGCAGGTGCGGGCATTAGCGGAGACATCAACGTAGCTGGGGGGGCTGGCCAAGCCAACAACGGTTCTCCCGCCGGGTACGGTGGGGCGGGCGCCAATGGTGGTGCTGGAGGTGCCCCCTGGGTTGCTCCGGGCAACGGACTCCCTGGGGCTGCTCCTGGCGGCGGCGGCGGGGCCGGTAACAGCAACTACTATCAGGGCGGCGCCGGGGCCCTTGGGCAAGTTCGTATTCAGTGGTAGGAGGTGGGGGCATGAAGGCGGTGCTGGTTGTTGACGGTCAGGTGCGAGAGCTGTTCCAGGACGTGGTTGACGGGGTTTCCCTGGCCGAGCGGTATGCGCCGGCGCTCATTGAGCAGATGATCGAGGCCCCAGACCAGGTGCAGCCTGGCTGGACCTATGCTGACGGTCAGTGGTCGCCGCCCCCAGGCCCACCGCTGGATGCCCTGAAGGCCCACAAAGAGGACATGGTCTGGGCGGCGATCCGCGCCGAGATGGACAAACACTATGACCAGCCGTGGCAGCAGGCGGCCAGCCAGGTGCATGCCCACTACAAGGACCTGCTGGCCCGAGACGACGTGCCCCAGGCGGTTAAGGACCAGATCACGCCGGTGCTGGGTCTGTTCGTGCAGCTATGGCAGTATCTGCTGGTGGGCTCCTCGATGGCCGGGTCCAGCCGGGTGGCCCAGATCAGGGCGCTCACCACCCCCGAGGAGGTGACCGCCTACCAGGTGGACCTGAGCGGCTGGGTGGCCACCGACCCCCAGATCAGCATGAGCCAGATCACCGTGCCGGCAGCGTTGGCGATCCTCCCTACAGTATAGGGAGCTTCCCTCTTCGGTTCGCCAATGCGTTGACGCTAAAGCGCCGGCCAGGGCCGGCAAGGAGGTTGCCGGTAGTCGTGGGTTTTGGCAATCTTTTCTGGCCAACTTGGCAGCGATTTCTGGCCAACTAGGTCAATTTTTCCCGTTTCGTTCCCCACACGTTCCCCAAAAAAGAGCAGCCCCTTAAGGCAATATACCCTAAGCGGCTGTTTTTATTGGTGCCGGAGGAGAGACTCGAACTCTCATACCCGCAAGGAGTGGGGGATTTTGAGTCCCTCAAAATCTATTTCACGTGGCATAACTCAGTGCCACAATAATATAGTAACATGCAGATATACATGCTATATATAAGTCACTAGGCTTCACGATATCCCCCGCCGCTTCATCCGAAAATGTGGCACAGGTGTGGCACAGAACACCATGGGGGATTAGAGGGGGAGGCAAAAGTGGCACAGCAAGACCAGTGGGTGAAGGTGGCCCCAGGCATCCGGGCCAGACTGCATCCCACCCGCAAGCATGGCGTTCGGCCAGACAAGTATTTCGTGCTGCGCTACAGGTCCGGCGGGCAGCATCGCCAAGAGGCCCTGGGCTGGGCCTCTGAGGGCTGGACCTTGGCCAAGGCCCAGGCCGAGTTGACCCGCCTTAAGGAAGCCCTCAGAACAGGCCAAGGCGCTACCAGCCTGGCGGAGAAGCGCCAACGGGCGGAAGCCCAGCGGCAGGCGGACCTGGCCACCATGAAGGCCGAAGCCTACCGCTCCACCACCTTTGCCGATTACTGGCGTGACCATTACTGGCCTCATGCCCAGCGCACCAAGAAACGGTCTTCCTGGATCAAGGAGGAACAGCACTTCACGAAATGGCTTGCGCCTACCCTTGGCCGGCTGGCCGTGGTGGAGATTGCCTTGCCCCAGTGGGACGCCTTGATGAAGACCCTGGACAAGGCCGGCCTGAGTCAGCGCAGCAAGGAATACATCAGCGGCACCGCCCGCCGGGTGCTTCGCCACGCCAAGGAGCGGGGCCTGGCCGTGGATATCCCCACGGGCAAGCAGCTAGGGGCCACAGCGCCACGTGACAACCGCCGGCTAAGGGTTATCAGCAACCAAGAGGCTCAGGCCGTCCTGGAGGCCCTGGAGGCGCGGGACAGGCGAGCTTGGAGGTTGACCCGCTTTGCCTTCCTGACCGGGTGCCGGCTTTCCGAGGCCCTCAGTCTGCGGTGGGGGCACGTGGACCTTGAACGGACCACCCTGACATTCGCGGACACCAAGAACAAGGACGTTCGGCGGCTGCCCATCACCCCGCCCCTGGCGGACCTGTTGGCCGAAATCGGGCGGGGGGCTGATGATGCTCATGTCTTTGTCAACCAGCGCGGCGGCCCATATTCATGCGTACCCCAGACATTCACCAAGACGGTGGAGGAACTGGGCCTGAACCAGGGCCGCCCGGCGCGTGAGCGCTTGAGTTTTCATTCCATCAGGCATAGCGTGGCTACTGAATTGGCCAAGGTCTTGAGCATCCGCGAACTGATGGACACCATGGGCTGGAAGGTGGTGGCCATGGCCGCCCGCTACACCCACACCAACCCAGAGGCCCAGCACCGGGCCTTGAGCGGCCTGGAGAACATGCTTACCGCTGAGCCGGCCAAGGTGTTGCCCCTGTCCAGGGTCAATGGCCAACGGGGTGTTGAAGCCCGCAAATAATGGCTTGAGCCTGTACTATTATTTGGTACACTGGAGTTGCGAGTGGCCTGGACTGTGACGGTCTCCGCCAAGGCCCGCAAGGGCATTGACAAGCTGCCGGAGGCTGCCCGCAAGGCCCTGGCCCTGCTGATGAAAGACATGGAGGCCGGCGGCCCTGTGCGGGGAGACTGGCCCAATTATGGCAAGCTGGGCAATCGTCGTCACCATTGCCATATCAAAAAAGGCCAGCCCACCTACGTTGTCGTGTGGGAAGAGGTTTCGGGTAGAGTCAGATTGATCGAGGTGACTTATGTTGGCAGCCACGAGAAAGCCCCTTACTGAGGCCCAGGCCAGGGCCTTCTTGACTTTCATTGGCCCCGCCGCCAAGAGGGCCGCCGCCATTGCGGCCATGCACAAGCTTGGCTTTGTCGCCCAGGAAGAAGCCCGGCCTTGGCGTGAAGCCCTGCCCTATGCCGATGATGAACTGCCGGGGGTCTTCCTGGCCGGGGCGCGCTACCGCGAAGGCTTGACTCAGGCTCAGCTTGCAGAGGCCACGGGCATTCCCCGCCGGCACATCAGCGAGATGGAGGGCGGCAAGCGGCCAATTGGGAAGCAGAATGCGCGCAAGCTGGGAGAAGCCTTGAAGGTGGACCCCAGACGGTTTTGGGCGGCTTGAAATGAGCGACGGGCCACCCTGGGAAGATGAAATAATTTTTGAAAGCGACCCTTTATTAGATAAGCTACTTGATCGCTTTACAGTCATTCGGCCCAGCGTATCAAATGCTAGGGAAGTCAAAGGGTTGATGACCGTCCTAGACAAGATTGGAAACCACGAAAAGCATGACCATTTTATTCAAGAGATACTGCGATATATTCACATTTTCAAACGGGATTTAAATTATCCATCACAAGGTGAGCTTTACAGAGAGAACAAGGCCAATTTGGAGCGGTTGAAAAGAGCCCGCAACACACTCCGGCAATATAGTTCTGGTAAAATGAAGCCATATATCATGGGAGACGCTAGGCTCGAAAATCTGTACGACGACTCAGACGAATACATAGGTCAGGGGGGAGAACACTACCTAGAAATCCAAAATATGGCCAGCATGGCTATACGCCATTTGGACAGATTGATTTACCTTCTAGACGAGTTGCCCATCAAAGGCCAGACAGGCCAAAGCGATAAGCACAAGAGGATAACGGATTTTGTCAATACGGTTGCGCGCCTTATGGCTGACCATATCGCAACTCCAACTTCAACAAACAACGGGCCTTTCTGGCAAATAATCTGCATATGTTTTGAGTCTGCCGGCCTTGCTACCGTTGACCCACGACGCCATATAGAAAGGGCAGTCAGGCTAATTAGACATTGAGAGAATCCCACGTAAATATAAAATAAAAAATATTTCCGTCCGATGATTTTCCCGTAAGAAGTCATTAGCCTATCCCCATGCTCACGCGAATGACCGCGTGACCTTGATGGAGATAGGCCGATGACCACTAAAGTTCTTGAATCCCTCCGGGCTGAACTTCCACCGATCCTCTTCCGCAGCCACCCCAACTTTCGCGCCCTGACGGGTCTTCACCCGCGCACCTTGGCCAATCTTGACTCACTGGGCCAAGGGCCGGCCGGCAAGGTGGTCATGGGCCGGCGGGTTGGATATGAGCGGGAAGCCTTCCTAGCGTGGCTGGCCGCCCGGCTCCGGGTTGAAGACCGCCAGGGCGGGAAGGCGGCCTAGCAATGGAGGCGCTTGAGGGTGCCTTCCGCCAGGAAGTGGAAGCCGCCGGCCTTCGCCCGCCTGAGATCATCGCCGATGGCCAGCTTCACCGTTGCCCGGTGGATGGCAAGCCCCGGGGCCAGGACGGTGCTTATGTCTTGCACCTGGACGCCCCGGCCAGCGGCTGGTGGCAAAACTTCAGGACCGGCCAACAGGGCACTTGGAGTGCTGGCGGTGATGACCGCGCCATGACGCCTGATGAGCGCCGCGCCCTGGCCCAGCGGATGGAAGCCACCCGCCGGGAGCGCGAGGCCGCCCAGGCTCAGGCGTGGGCCGAATCTGCCCAGCGCGCCCAAACCATGCTGGGTCAGGCCCAGCCCTGCCAGGAGCACGCATATCTGGAAGCCAAGAAGGTCAAGCCTTGCCCTGGGCTCAAGCTGGATTCGGAGGGCCGACTGTTGGTCCCGGTGCTGGGGCCGGACGGCAAAGCTCAATCTCTCCAGACCATATCCCCGGACAGCGAGAAACGATTTATGCCCGGGGGCCGCATGACCGGGGGCTACTTCGCCATCAAAGGCGGGGCCGGCCCGTTGCTGGTCTGTGAGGGCCTGGCTACGGGCCTCTCCTTACATGAGGCCACGGGCTTTACCGTCCTATGCGCCTTCTCCGCTGGCAATCTGGAGGTCGTCGCCACCATGGCCAGGGGGCGCTATCCCGAGCGGACAATAGTCTTGGCTGGCGACGATGACCATGCCACGCCTGGCAACCCTGGCCGGGCCAAGGCCACCGCCTCCGCCCTGGCCGTGGGGGGCAAGCTGGCCCTGCCGGTGTTCGCCCAGCCTGGGGTGGGGACTGACTTTAACGACCTGGCCCAGACCGAGGGCTTGGAGATGGTAAGACGCCAGATGGAAGCGGCCCAAGCCCCGGAGCCCGCGCCAGGGGTGGCCCCTACCGGGCAGGCCCAGGACTGGCCAGACCTCGTGCCGTTCGACTCCTGCCAGCCCGCACCCCTGCCCGTAGACACCCTGCCCGGCTGGGCCAAAGACTTCACCCTGGCCGCCGCTGAACATCTCCAGGTGGCCCCAGATTTGGTACTGGCCAACGTGCTAGGGGTCGTGTCCACCGCCTGTGCCGGCAAGCTGGTGGTGGAAGTGAAGCCCGGCTACAGGGAGCCCGTGAACCTCTACATCCTTGCCCCGGCCCCGCCTGCCGAGCGTAAAAGCGCCGCCCAAGCCCTGGCCGTGGCCCCGCTCCTAGCCTGGGAATCTGAGAAAGCCCAGGCCATGCGGGACAACATCACCGCCAAAGCCAGCGAGCGGAAATCCCAAGAGGCCATCATTGCCGGACTCAGAGGCCGGTTGGCTAAGGCCAAGCCGGATGAACGCCAGGAGCTTATCCAAGAGATTGCCGACTTGGAGGCCGCCTTGCCCGAAGTGCCGAGGGCGCCACGCCTGCTGGCCGATGACTTGACCCCCGAAGCCATGGGGGCGCTTATGGCCGAACACAGTGAGCGCCTGGGGATTATCTCTGCCGAAGGCGGCTTGTTTGACACCCTGGCCGGGCGCTACTCTAACGGGGTGGCCAACCTGGATTTGGTGCTCAAAGCCCATGCCGGGGACAGCGTTAGGGTGGACCGCCGCCACGCCCCGCCAGTGGTGATGCAGGCGCCGGCCCTCACTTTGTGCCTGTCTCCCCAGCCAGAGGTGATGCAGGGGCTTATGGACAAGCCCGGCTTCAGGGGGCGCGGGCTGTTGGGGCGATTCGTGTACATCCTGCCCCAAAGCTTGCTGGGCCACCGCACCATAGACGCCCCACCTATCACTGCCAGCGTTCAAACGGCCTATCACGCAGCCGTCCACAAGCTGCTGGGCCTGCCCCAGGCAAGCAATGGTGACGCTGACACCGCCCCGCACGTGCTGCACCTGTCCGATTACGCCCGCCAGGAATGGAAAGCTTTTGCATCCGGAGTGGAGGAGGAACTCCGGGACGGCGGAAACTTTGAGCACGTCCGGGACTGGGCCGGCAAGCTGCCCGGCCTGGCCGCCCGGCTGGCAGGCCTGTTGCACTGCATGGAGCACCAGGCAATGGCTTCAGGCAGGCCAATATCTCAAGCCACCATGGCCGCCGCCCTGGACCTGGCCGCCGGGCTGGTTGGCCATGCCCTGGCCGCCTTTCGTATCATGGGCGCGGACCCGGACCTGGAGGCGGCCAAGCATGCCCTGGCATGGATTCGGCGGGAACGGGTGGAGCACTTCACCATGCGAGACTGCCATCGTGCCATGCGGGGCCGCTACCCCAGGGCCGCCCAGGTACAGGCCGCATTAGGCGTCTTGGAAGAACGGGCCTTCATCTTCTCCAAGGAGCCTGCCGCCAAGGGTGGACCTGGTAGGCCGGCCAGCCCCAGCTACGCGATCAACCCCAAGGCCCTGGAGGGGTAGCCATGACCTGGCGGGACCGACTAGCTGTGTCCGTGGGTAGGGAGCCTGGGCTCAAACCCAGCCCCCCAAACCAAACGGACAGAATGGACCAAATGGACAGAACTCGCTTGGCTGGGAATTATGTCCATACTGTCCATTTTGTCCCTAACACTTCGGGGCCGCGAAAGCTGTCCGGTATGGTTCCCGCCCTTGGCCCTGGCGAAGCCGCTGAAGCCCTTGCCTGGCCAGCCCCAGCCCAACACCTGATGCTGGCCGCCATGGAGCATATCCAGCGCCAGGGGCATAGCCACCTGGAGGCCGAGGCCCTTGCCTATGCCACAATCAAGACTCTGATGGAGCGCCACGCCTGGCTATTCATCTTGCAGGGCCAGCCTGGCCACGTTGCCCCGGACCTGAGCGTCTGGCCACGAGAGGCCCTTGCCGAGGTGCAGGAGCGGAGCATCAGGTTACGCGCTGGTGGCTGGGCTCCCGCCCAGGCCCAAGACCTGGCCCTTTCGATCACGGCGGACCAGCGGGGGTTAGCTTTGCCTGAGCCGGAAGGACATATGCCGTCTGAGGCCGCGCTTGCCGTCCTGCCGCGCCGTGGCCGTCGCCCTGGCCCATGGCGGTGAGTTGGCCGCCGTGCTGACCGCAGACCCGCCGCCGCCCGCCATGCCGCCAGATGCCCAGGCCGAGGTGGTGGCCACCGCTGGCCGGCTGGTGGCTGACGGATGGAGCCCTGACCAGGCCCGGTTGCTGGCCCCAGCCCTGGCCTGCCGCCGCCTGGGTCTGCCAGCGCCGCCGGAGCCCGCCTTGCCAAGCGCCGTCTTGGCGGCCCTGCTGGCCAGCCTGCCGGTGGGCGGGGTGGCTCAGTGAGCGGGGGCGTGCGGTGTGGTGGTCGGCCCCCATGGGGGGCTCAATCTCTGGCGGTCCCATACCAGGACCGGTGTGGCCAAGCCTTCTCTCTCTCGCTCGAAATCGGACAACTTTTCGCCACCCCCCAATGGGGGGCCGATCTCTGGAGCCCCCTATACGGGACCGGTGTGGGCCATCTTCGCGCGTAGTTTCTCGGAATTTTTGCCCCGAAATTTCTCGGATTCGGGCAGCGGGACGAGCCCCCTTCAATCTCCGCCAGCCACATCCCAGGACCGGCGTGGTCCCTGAAATTACCTCTCTGCCGCAATGAGGAGTGGGGTGGCGAATCTCTGGAGCATCCGCCGGGGGACCGGAGTAGGCCCCAGTCCCTCCCGCTGCCAGAATTGATGAAATATTCACCACGGCCTTGCCAAGCGGGCCTGGGCTGTGCTGTTATGACGAAAGTTGGGTGGCCTGCCGCCTATTCTGCATTGAATATTTCATCTTGGAGCCCGGTCTGCCCCCGTGAAGTCAATGATGGCTGCCGTTAGTGGTCTATGCTATTGCAACAGACATTTAATCCCGGGTGGTACAGTTTACGCCCGGAAGCCTGGCACGGGAGGCAGGGGAATGGCAATTAACTTCACGAAAGTTGAGCGCAATGGTGACATGATTACTGTATGGCTACACGTAGAATATCCTGACTTCTGTAAGGTGTCATTCGATGTGCCGTTTCATCTCAATGCCGCCGAAGGTGGAGAAGATGGAGCTATGAAGGTTGCGGGTGCCGCAAAACATCTTTTGGCTTTGGTGGCGACGATGATTTTGCAGGAAATCCAGGGTGATTCGTAGAGCGCCAACCAACCATACCTGTTCGGTAGGGTGGAAGAAAAAATGGATGCAAAAATATTATAAAAAGATGGGGACTAGTTAATGAGGTGCTTATCTGCCCTCATTGCCAAACGAAAGGGACAGTACGCACCATGCCAGTGAATAGGGAAAAGGGGGTCAGTGGTGGCAAGGCAGTTGGGGCTCTTTTAACCGCCGGTTTCCCATACTAACCGTGGGGCTTTCCAGGAAAGAAGTCATGACGCAAGCTCATTGTGATAACTGCCAGTCAGCGCAGGATTTTTTAGCCGAGGGGAAGGGCATGAAAAAGGTTGTTTTGATTGCGTGCGCAGCAAGTACCCTTTGCTTTTTACCTTCTACAGCAAAGGCCGCATCTGCAAGTGACATAGATAAACTGACAACATATGCATGATTTTGGGCAGAGCTTCGGCGTGCGGGTGCCCAGGGACTCAACAATTTTCAAGCCAGGTGGGAGCTTGGTTTGACAGGACCTTCACGGGGCCGGATAAAAGGACTTATCTGCCAACCCTAACCGGTGGAATGCAATCTCATGCTTTGGCGCAATCCGCTGGCCGCTCTCCCGATTAGTGCGCTACTGTTTGCCGAGAACTAAACAAAATGCCCACCCCTTAACATCGTTAACATCCGACCATCAATCCTGATAAGGATATCTCCGCAAAAATAAGCAATGTATTTAACGTGATTTCCATCCCACAATGGCAACAGTAACCTTGGGCTTATCGTCCTGCATTTCCGTCTTGAAAATAGAGGCGAAAATGTAAAAGCCCTCTTCCAACATAGGAGCGACTATGGCCGCATCCTTCTTGCCGAGGCGGCCAAGGTTATCACCGGCTATGTCAACGGTGACTTGGGAATTTTCCCAATCCGCCTCGTAATCCAACCCCAGAAGCACCAACTGCCCCGCACGTGTCCCGTACTCGGCCAATTCCCGCCGGGAGTTCCCCTGACTGTCCTTGCCCGTGATGCCGACCACCCTGGCATGGAGGCTGACCGCCCCCGGCGGGGGTGTGAGGTGGATTTCCAGTTTCCCGCCGTAAGGCTTATCTCCTCCTCCTCCGAGTGAGGCGAGCTTGGCCAAGACCGAGCACCCCGCGTCCAGAGGTTCGGCAATAATCCCCGACATGTTCTTTGTAACCCAACCTATCTGCCCCATGCCCCCGACCACGGCGATTGCATCCTTGTCGTGGGGGTTGCTCGGTTCGCGCACCAAGTCCACCGTCTCCCACTGCTGCATACGGGCTAGAATCTCTTGTCGGCTCACTCCATCGGGGTTGTTGTAGGTAACTCCCGCCAGCGCCACGGCGGCCTTCGGTTGAGGGCCGCCAGCTATTTTGTCCTTAAGCCATTGCAGCATATCGCCCCCCTTCCTGCTTCTGACCTTAGCAAGTGGTGGGTTCCAGAGTCAACGGAGACGACGCGCCAACCCGGACCGACTGGCCATATCCATCCCTGGGCCATGACGCTTTCCCTCACGCCCCGTCGTGATGCCCCAGTCTGAGGACGGAGGTACTCGGGCCATCCTCACCCTGCTTCACGAAAAAATGTGGCACAGGTGTGGCACAAAATCGGCGGGGACAAAAAAGAGGGCCGGCGTAACCGCCAGCCCTAATCACATAACTACTTGTTATCTTTGGTGCCGGAGGAGAGACTCGAACTCTCATACCCGCAAGGAGTGGGGGATTTTGAGTCCCCTGCGTCTACCAATTCCGCCACTCCGGCCCTGGGGCATTTATAGTTGGCAAATGGGCGCCGGTCAAGCCCTGACTGGCGGATTGTGCGCGGGGGCGGCTTGCCCGCTGGCGGAAAATGCTTGTAAGCGCCATCTGCCCAGGTTATAAAAGACTTTCTTCACAACCTTAAGACCTAACCGGCCCACCCAGGAGCGCCCATGGACGTCCAGGAGGTTGGCACCATTTTCGCGGCCGTCCAGGTCCGGCAAATGCTGGACGACTTGGCCCAGGCCCTGCTGCAACGCCACCCCAACCTGGGCGAAGTGGCCCTGGTGGGCATCCGCACCGGCGGGGCCCACCTGGCTTACCGCCTGCGCGGCCACCTGGCCGCCCTGGCTGGCCGCGCCCCGGACACCGGGGTGATGGACATCACCCTGTACCGCGACGACTGGACCCGCCTGCACAGCCGGCCCAAGGTGGGCAAGACCGAGATCGAGTTCCCCATTGACGACCGGGTGGTGGTGCTGGTGGACGACGTCATCTACACCGGCCGCACCATCCGGGCCGCCTTGGACGCCCTGATTGACTTCGGACGGCCCCAGCGCATCGAGCTTCTGGCGCTGATTGACCGCGGCCAGCGCGAGCTGCCCATCCAGCCCGATTACGTGGGGGCCAGGGTGTCGCCACAGGCGGGGCAGGTGATTGACGTGGTGCTGGCCGAGTCTGGAGCGCCCGGCGACGCCGTGGTGAGCCGCCCGGCATAACATATCGGCAAAACAGATAATACCGATAAATGAATCCTCATTCACCGGTGGAAATGGGCAACAGAAAGCCTTGACAGCGCGAATTTTCAAGTATACAAGGTAGAGACTTGTGCAATAGGAGACAAATCGCCTAGGATATTCCTGAAAAATAGGTGATTTGCGTGTGTTTGCTCCCCCCACACCCAGCGCGAGGTAGCGCCCATGGCAGCAGGCAAGAAAGTGACTGGCGCGGTGATGGTGGTCGGGGGTGGCATTGCAGGCATGCAAGCCGCCCTGGACCTGGCCAACTCCGGCTACTATGTCTACATGGTTGAAAAAGGGCCGGCCATTGGTGGGGTCATGTCCCAGTTGGACAAGACCTTCCCCACCAATGACTGCGCCATGTGAATCATCTCCCCCAAGCTGGTCGAGGTCGGCCGGCACATCAACATCGAGCTCCTGACCCTCTCCGAGGTGGCGGACATCGCGGGCGACGAGGGCGACTTCACGGTCAAGGTGGTAACCCACCCCCGCTACGTGGACACCAGCAAGTGCATCGCCTGCGGCGCCTGCACCCCCAAATGCCCCGCCAAGGTTAGCAACGACTACAACGAGGGCCTGGACAAGCGCAAGGCCATCTACGTGCGCTACGCCCAGGCGGTGCCGCTGAAGTACGGCATTGATCCCGCCAAGTGCATCAAGCTGACCAAGGGCAAGTGCGGCAACTGCGAGAAGCAGTGCCCCACCGGCGCGGTCAACTACGAGGACACGGAGACCACCCGCGACATCCAGGTGGGCTCGGTCATCATCTCGGCGGGCTTTAAGCCCTTCGACCCCAGCGCCTACGTGCAGTACTCCTACTCCAAGTACAAGAACGTGGTCACGGCCCTGGAGATGGAGCGCATCCTGGCGGCCAGCGGCCCCTGGATGGGCCACCTGGTGCGCCCCAGCGACGAAAAGGAGCCCAAGAAGATCGCCTGGTTGCAGTGCGTGGGCAGCCGCGACGTCAACACCTGCGACCACCCCTACTGCTCAAGCGTGTGCTGCATGTACGCCATCAAGGAGGCGGCTATCGCCAAGGAGCACAGCCACTCCGGGCTGGACGCCGCCATCTTCTTCATGGACATGCGCACCTTTGGCAAGGACTTCGAGAAGTACTACGAGAAGGCCAAGACCTCCGGCGTGCGCTTCATTCGTAGCCGCATCCACACCATCACCGAGCAGCCCGACAAGTCGCTGATGATCGAGTACGCCACCGAGGACGGCCAGGCCAAGACCGAGGTCTTCGACATGGTGGTGCTCTCCCACGGCCTGGAGGTGGCCAAGAGCAGCATCGAGTTGGCGAACAAGCTGGGCATCGAGCTCAAGTCCACCCAGTTCGTCAAGACCACCTCCTTCGCCCCGGTGTCCAGCAACCGGCCCGGCGTGTATGTCTGCGGCGCCCTGGCCGGCCCCAAGGACATCCCCCTGTCGGTGGTGGAGGCGTCCGCGGCGGCCTGCGCGGCGGCGGGCAAGCTCAGCTCCGCCCGCGGCACCCTGGCACAGACCAAGGAAGTTCCCCAGGCCGTGGACGTGCGCGGCGAGGTGCCCAAGGTGGGCGTGTTTGTGTGCTCCTGCGGCATCAACATCGCCAGCATGGTGGATGTGAAGGCCGTGGTGGACTACGCCAAGACCCTGCCCTTCGTGGAGTTCGTGGAGAACAACCTCTTCTCCTGCTCCCAGGACACCCAGGACAAGATGGCCCAGACCATCAAGGAAAAGGGCCTCAACCGCGTGGTGGTGGCCGCCTGCACGCCGCGCACCCACGAGCCCCTGTTCCAGGAGACCTTGCAGGCGGCAGGGCTCAACAAGTACCTCTTCGACATGGCCAACATCCGCAACCAGGACTCCTGGGTGCACGCCGCCGAACCCGAGAAGGCCACGGAAAAGGCCAAGGACCTGGTGCGCATGGCCGTGGCCAAGGTGGCCCTGCTGCAACCCTTGAACGAAGTCAAGCTGTCGGTCAACCCGGCGGCCATGGTCATCGGCGGCGGCGTGGCCGGCATGAACGCGGCCCTGGAACTGGCCGGCCAGGGCTTCACCACCCACCTGGTGGAGCGCGACGCCCAGTTGGGCGGCAACGCCCGCCTGTTGCGCATCACCGCCCAGGGCGAGGAGGTCCAGCCCTACCTGGACGGCCTGGCCAAGAAGGTGATGGACAACCCGCTCATCACCACCCACCTGGCCACCTCCCTCAAGGATGTGGAAGGCTTCGTGGGCAACTTCAAGACCACCCTGGCCGGCCCGGCCGGCGAGACGGTGGTGGAGCACGGCGGGGCCATCATCGCCATCGGCGGGCAGGAGTACCAGCCCAGCGAGTACATGTACGGCCAGGACCCCCGGGTCATGACCCATCTACAGATTGACGCGGCCATGATGAACGGCGAGCTGGACGCCAAGAAGGTGAACAGCGCGGTCTTCATCCAGTGCGTGGGCTCCCGCGAGCCCGAGCGGCCCTACTGCTCCAAGGTCTGCTGTACCCACTCGGTGGAAAGCGCCCTGCACCTCAAGGAGCACAACCCCGACTGCCAGGTGGTCATCATCTACCGCGACATGCGCACCTTCGCCGAGCGCGAGCTTCTCTACAAGGAAGCCCGCGCCAAGGGCGTGCTCTTCGTGCGCTACGATGTCAACCAGAAGCCGGTGGTAAAGAAGGACGGCGACAAGCTCACGGTCACGGTGCGCGACCACATCCTGGGCCGCGACCTGCTCATAGACGCCGACCTGGTGGGCCTGGCCTCGGCCATCGTCAGCCACAAGAACACCGAGCTGGCCCAGATGTTCAAGGTGCCCCTGGACGAGGACGGCTGGTTCCTGGAGGCCCACCAGAAGCTACGGCCGGTGGACTTCGCCACCGACGGCGTGTTCATGGCCGGCCTGGCCCACTATCCCAAGCCGCTGGAGGAGGCGGTGGCCCAGGCCTTGGCCGCGGTGAGCCGGGCGGTGACGGTGCTAAGCAGCGCCGAGATGTCGCTCTCGGGCACGGTGGCTTTCATAGACCAGAGGAAGTGCGTGGGCTGCGGGGTGTGCTGGACGGTCTGCCCCTACCAGGCCATCACCCAGGATGACAAGGGCCTGGCCGTGGTCAACGAGGCCCTGTGCAAGGGTTGCGGCACCTGCGTGGCCTCCTGCCGCTCGGGCGCTCCCAACCTGCGCGGCTTCACCACCCAGGATGTCATGGCTCAAATCGAGGCCATGCTCTAGGGCCGATAACGGCCGGCGAGCCTGACCCTAAACGATACTACGGGGTAAGCCCATGAGTGAAAATGCAGAGTTCTCGCCGCGCATAGCGGCCTTCTTGTGCAACTGGTGCTCCTATGGAGCCGCGGACCTGGCCGGCGTCAGCCGCTTGCAGTATCCGCCCAACATCCAGGTCATCCGCATCCCCTGCACCGGCCGCATGAGCCCCAAGTTCATCCTGGCCGCCTTCCGCAAAGGGGTTGACGGCGTCTGGGTCTCCGGCTGACACCCGGGCGACTGCCACTATATAGCTGGCAACATGTTCGCCCGGCGGCGGTTCGCCGTCCTGAAAAACCTGCTGGAGTACGTGGGCATAGAGCCCGGCCGTCTGCACTTCTCCTGGATCTCCTCGGCCGAGGCCGAGAAGTTCCAAAAGACCGTGGCCGCGGTCACCGAGGACGTCAAGGCCCTGGGACCGGCCCAGCACATGATTAAAGACATCAGGAAGGTGGCCTGATGGAAGCTATCGCACAAAAAATCCGCGAGGCGGCCAAAAGGCTACTTAGTGAGGGCAAGGTTGACGTGGTGATCGGCTATGCCAAGGGCACGGTGCCGATGCGCGAGTACCCCTACTTCGCCTACACGCCCGAGGAGGCCGAGAACCTGACATGGAGTAGCTTCTGCTGCAACAACCTGGCGCTCTACACCATCCGGCGGCCCGGCCGCATGGCGGTGGTGGCCCAGGGCTGCGTGAGCCGCAACCTGGTCAACCTCATCAACGAAAACCAGTTCAAGCGCGATGATCTCTACGTCATCGGCGTCAACAGCCCGGGCATGGTGGACCGGCGCAAGGTGCAGGCCCTGTTCCCCGGTAAGACCATCACCGAGGTGATCGAGGAGCCGGAGCACCTCCTGGTCAAGGGTCAGGGCTTCGAAGAGCGCCTGGAGCGCAAGAAGGTGTTTCGCTCCAACTGCCTGACCTGCGTGCAAAGGAACCCGGTCATCAGCGACGAGATGATCGGCGAGGTTGGCCCCGAGGGCCACGGCGGCAACATAGACAAGGTGGCCGCGCCCTGGGAGAAGCTTGTTCCGGCCGAGCGCTGGACCGAGATGCAGGAGACGCTCAAGGACTGCATCCGCTGCTACGCCTGCCGCGACGCCTGCCCCCTGTGCTACTGCCACGTCTGCTTCGTGGACGAGGCCCAGCCCCAGTGGTGCGGCAAGACCCAGGACGAGGCCGACGTGGCCACCTTCCACATCCTGCGGGCCTTCCACTGCGCCGGCCGCTGCACCGACTGCGGGGCCTGCGAGAGCGCCTGCCCCCAGGGCATCAAGATGCGGCGGCTGACCAGCAAGATTGAAAAAGACATCCGGGCGCTCTACGGCTACCGCCCCGGCATGGAGATAGGCGCCCAGCCGCCCATGTCGCTGTTCAAGCCCAACGACCCCCAGGACTTCATCAAGTAGGAAGGCGGACCATGTCGCAAAAGATATTGGCCAAAAACAAGCTGGATGCCTTCCTCCAGGGCCTTTGCCGCGATCAGGATTTGTTCGCGCCGGTCATGAAGGACGGCAAGGTGGGCTGGGCCCCGGTGGCCACGGCCGACCAGGCGCTTTGGGACTTCTCCAACACCGAGATGAGCCCCAAGGACTTCTTCTTCCCCCAGACCGAGTGCATGATGCGCTTCAAGAATGTCCAGGGCGACCCCCAGGGCATGATCATGCAAGCGGAACCCGCGCTCAATCGGCCGCGGGTGCTCCTGAACATCCGTCCGTGCGACGCCAAGGCCTTCCAGGTTTTGGACCTGATCTTCGTGCAGGACGAGATGACCAACGACCTGTACTGGCGCGACAAGCGCGAGAAGACCACGCTGATCGGCCTGGCCTGCAACGACCCCTGCCCCACCTGCTTCTGCACCACGGTGGGCAGCAACCCCCATGGCACCACCGGCCTGGACGTGCTCTTGGTGGACCTGGGTGATAAGTTCCTGGCCCAGGCGCTGACCGCCAAGGGCGAGGCCCTGGTGGGGGACCTGCCGGCGGCTGCTGGTGGCGACGAGGCCAAGGCGGCTGAGCTGAAAAAAGCCGCCGAGGGCAAGATCAGTGGCGGGGTGGCCATGGACAAGGTCAACAGCCGCGAGGTCATGGAGCTCTACGACGCGCCCCTGTGGGACCGAGTCATGGAGAGCTGCCTGAACTGCGGCACCTGCACCTTCTGCTGCCCCACCTGCCACTGCTTCGACATCCAGGACGAGACCCAGGGCCAGGATGGCCGCCGGGTGCGCAACTGGGACTACTGCATGAGTTGGCTGTTCACCATGCACGGCACCGGCCACAACCCGCGCGGCACCAAGAAGGACCGGGTGCGCCAGCGCTTCATGCACAAGTTCAAGTACATCCCGGTCAAGCGCGGCGGCGAGATCGGCTGCGTGGGCTGCGGCCGCTGCGTGCGGCTCTGCCCGGTTAACATTGACGTCCGCCAGGTCGTCAACGACATGAACGCTTAGGACGGGGAGGGAGCAAATGAGAAATACCTACGTCCCCTACCCGGTGAGCATCAAGGAAGTGCGGGTGGAGACCGAGGACAAGCAGCTCAAGTCCTTCTGGCTCCAGTTCCTCAACAGCGAGGACGCCAGCGCCTTCAACTACACCCCTGGCCAGTTCGCCGAGCTATCCATCAGCGGCTACGGCGAGATACCCATCGGCATCGCCAGTAGCCCCACCGAGGGGCGCGACCTGTTGTTCACGGTCAACAAGGTGGGCTCGGTCAGTTCCCGGCTGCACAACATGAAGGCCGGCGACATCATGGGCGTGCGCGGCCCCTTGGGCAACAGCTATCCCCTGCGGGCCGCCAAGGGCAAGAACATCGTCATCGTGGCCGGCGGCTTCGCCGTGACCACCCTGCGCTCCACCATGAATTGGCTGTTGCACCCCGACCACCGGGGCGACTACGGCGAGATCACCTTCATCTACGGCGCGCGCACCCCGGGCATGCTGCTCTACACCCAGGAGTGGACCGCCTGGCAGAACAGCGGCCAGGCCAAGGTCTGCGTCACCGTGGACCGCGAGGCCCCGGGCTGGTCCGGCCTGGTCGGCTTCGTGCCCACGGTCACCGGCGACGTGGCGCCCAAGCCCGACAACGCCATCGCGCTCATCTGCGGCCCGCCCATCATGATCAAGTTCACCCAGCCGGTCTTCGACAAGCTGGGCTGGCAATCCGACCAGATCATCATGAGCCTGGAAAACCGCATGAAGTGCGGCATCGGCATCTGCGGCCGTTGCAACGTCGGACCAGAGTACGTCTGCAAGGACGGACCCGTCTTCACCAAGACCCAGCTCGATAAGCTGCCCAGGGAGTACTAGCCATCCGCTAGTATTGCCCGATGGCACAATTGTGATATAGGATTGTCTATTGCCCCCAGCCAAGGCCGGGGCCCCAAGCGAAGAACCGGGATGTCAAGGTGTGCGGGCCGACGGCATCCCTAAGGCTCCAAATCAAGGGGAGACGAACATGAGCCAAGAGCCATTGAAACTGGGCAAGCGCGAGAGCAAGCTCCGCGTGGACCCCAAGTGGGCGGACGTCTGTCTGACCTGCGGGACCTGCGCCGGCGGCTGCCCGGTCACCGGGGTAGACGGCTTTGATCCCCGCAAGGCGGTGCGCATGGCCGCCTTGGGGCTGGATGACGAGCTGATCAACTCCAGGTGGCCGTGGATCTGCACCCTGTGCGGCCGCTGCGAGCGCGCCTGCCCCATGGGTGTGGAGATCGTGGCCATGACCCGCCGCGCCCGCGGACTGCGCGAGCGCGACAAGGTGCCCGGACCCATCCACAAGGGCACCATGATGAACCTGCAGCGCGGCAACAACCTGGGCATCCCCAAGGACGACTTCACCCAGCTCCTGGCCGAGGTGGGTCACGAGGAGATGGACGAGTGCTGCCCCGGCTTCTACGTGCCCATTGACAAAGTGGGCGCGCGGGTCATCACCACCATCAACTCCAAGGAGCCCTTCGCCGAGCCCGAGGACATGCGCTTCTGGTGGAAGATATTCTACGCCGCCAAGGAATCCTGGACCATCTCCAGCACCAACTGGGAGGGCGTGAACTGGGGCCTGTTCTCCGGCGACGACGAATCCATGAAGGAGCAGGTGGGGCGGGTGTATGAAAACGCCAAGCGCCTCAAGGCCGATATACTCCTCTTACCCGAGTGAGGCCACGCCTACTTTGCGACCAGGCTTGGTCTCAAAAGATGGTTCCCCCAGGCTTTCGAGGAGTTCAAGGTCTACAGCATCTACGAGTTGATGATCGAGTACATCAAGGAAGGGCGCGTCAAGATTGACCGCGAGAAGTTCGCGGGCAAGCTGACCACCGTGCACGACCCCTGCAACTACGGCCGCAAATCCGAGAAGACTTTTGGCAAGGCCTACTACGACGAGCTGCGCTGGGTGGTGGACCAGATCTGCGACACCTGGGTGGACACCTACTCCACCCGCGAGAACAACTTCTGCTGCGGCGCCGGCGGCGGCGCCTGGGCCATGCCCTACGTCAACGAGCGCCTGTACTATGGCCGCAAAAAGGCCGAGCAGATCAAGGCCACCGGCGCCGAGATCGTCTGCGCGCCCTGCCACAACTGCCGCGACCAGATCATGAAGGGCCTGACCAAGGAATACGACCTGGGCGTCGAGACCCTGTACATCTGGGAAATGCTGGCCGACTCCCTGATCATCGAGCCCTGGAGCCCCGAGGAGATCGCCAAGGCCGAGGCCGAGGCGGCGGCGCAGTGGGAAGTCCTGGGCGTGGTGCTGGAGGACGAAGAGGAAGACGAGGAGGAGTAGCCTCCCCTTCCCGACTAGCCGTGCAATCGCGGGGGGCCGCCGTCTGGCGGCCCCCCGCTCGTTGTTGGTATAATACGCTCAAACCTTCATGAAACACGCCAGCCATAAGGAGAGCCCCATGGCCGAGATAAAATCAAGCATCCAGATCGCCATGGAGCGGGCCGCGGGCTTGGGCGCCGGCGGCGGCCAAGACGAGCAGG
>JACQYR010000167.1 GCA_016208115.1 Desulfarculus sp. | reverse complement strand
GGCGGGCGCTGGCCCTGGCAACCGTAGTAGCAGACCGGCCTGAGGCCCGTCAGGTCGCGCACTTTAAGCCGCCGCGCCTTTTCCACGGCCCAATCCTCGCTGAAGAAGCTGTTCAGCTCCCGCACTTGCGCGCCACCGTAGTTGCCACCCAGGCTGGCGATCTCGGGGATAACCTGGCTGGTGTCCCGGGCCAGTTCGGCCTGGGCGCTTTTCAGGCGGTTGAAGCACAGGGCGCAGGGCACCACCAGGGGCGAGGGGCACCCCGCGTCCAGGGCCAGGTTGCGGGCCGCCAGGTTGAGCGTGGCCCGGTGGTCCAGGCTGTGGGCCGCCGTGGCCCCGCAGCAGTTCCAGTCCGGCACCTCATGCAACTCCACGCCCAGAAGCTGGGCCGCCCCGGCCACCGACTCGGCGTAGTCCCGGGCCGTGGCCTCCAGGGAGCAGCCCGGGTAATAGCCCACCTGGCGCCGGTCGTCCTGCTGGCCGCTTTTGCTAGCGTGCGCTTTCATGGCCCTCCCCTATGCCTTGAACAGGTCCTTGAGCCAGCGCCGGTTTCTAATGCCGGCGGGCAGTAGCTTCAGGCGCCCGCGCTTGAACATGGCCAGGCCCAGGCGGGCGTTGGCCATGGCCTCCGGCCCGAAGGCCCCGCCCGTCTTGACGAGGTAGCGGGTCATGAGTGAGCCCTCGAAGACCCGTCCCCGGGGCTTAACCTCGTCCAGGAACAGCCGGTGGAACAAAAGCGTCCGCTGTTGCTCAACCTGGCCGCCCTCCTTGGCCACCCTTTCCTTGAGCCAGTCCATGAAGCGCGGCAGGTCCACCTGGTTGGGGCAGCGGGTCAGGCAGGTCTGGCAGGAGGAGCAGACCCAGATGGTGCGGCAGCCGCTCAAGCGCTCCACCTGGCCGAGTTGGGCCAGGCGGACCACCTGGAAGGGGTGCAGGTCCATGGCGAAGGTCAGCGGACAGCCGTTGGAGCACTTCTTACAATTGAAGCAGGCGCCGATGGCCACGCCGCTTTCTTGCTCGGCCTGGCGCAGGAAATCGCTCGTTGGGGACCAGGCCTGGTCTCCCGGCCAGGCCTGCTCTCCGGCCGGGCCGGACCCGGCCCGGGGGCCAGCCTCCTCCACGGTTGCGCGGCTCTCTGGACTGGACATGCTCTCCCCCTAACCCAAGATGCGCCGCACCTCTCCCAACAGCTCCTCAGGCTCCGGCGGCTTCTCGATGTAGCCGTCGGGCTCGGGCACCACCTGGTTCTTGAACCTGTCCAACACCTTCTGGGAGTGCAGGAAGGTCTTCTTGGCCAAGCCCGAGATGATGAGCACCGGTATGCCCTGGTACTCGGGGTTGGTCTTGATGTCGCGGTACATCTTGATACCGCTCTCCTTGGGCATCATCACGTCCAAGGTAATCATGTCCGGCTTCTTCTCGCGCACCTTGGCCATGCCCTGCTCGCCGTTCTCGGCCACCACGGCCTTGTATCCGCTACTCTCCAGCACCGTGGAGATGAAGGTGCGCAGGTCCATCTCGTCGTCCACCACCAAAACTCGCTTTGCCATGTCTGGCTCCTCCTTGGCGTCTAAAGGGTGTAGGTGCGCTCGGGGTTCTTGATGGCCATCACGTGGCAGGGCGCCCGGCGCGAAACCTGCTCCACGGTGCTGCCGTAGTGGGTCTGCTCCTGCGCGCTGGTTCCGGCCGAGCCCAAGACGATGATGTCCACGGGGTTTTCGCGGGCGTAACGCAGGATCTCCACGAAGGCCGTGCCGGTCTTGACCACCCAGGCCACGTTTGTGACCCCCTCCAGACGCCCCTGATAGCGGCTCATCAGCTCCTGCTTGGTCTTGGCGATGACCTCGGGTGAAGCATAGGTCACCTCGCCGGGCGGGGCCTGCTCGCTGGTCTCGTCGGGCGTGTAGCGCAGGGTGGAGTGCAGCACGTGCAGCACGTGCAGCCTGGCCCCGTAGCGGCTGGCCAGGTCCACGGCGTGCACAAAGGCGATCTCGGCGTCCTCGGAGTAATCGGTGCAGAAGAGCACGTTCTGGTAGCCCATCATGGCGAATCACCCTCCTCTCTCCGGCCGCGGCGTAAGTGCCGGGCGGGTCAGTCCCAGATTTCCTTGGCCTTGACTAGCTCGACCGGCGGCTTGGCGCAGCGGGGCACGATCAACCGGAAGGTGGCGCCCTGGCCCGGCCGGTTGTCCAGCTCCACCCGGCCGCCGTGTTCCTGGGCGATCTTCTGGCAAACCATGAGCCCCAGGCCGGTGCCGGCGGACCCCTTGCTGCTGTAGAAGCCCTGAAAGACCTTGCGCAGGGCTTCTTCGTCCAGGCCCGGACCGTTATCGCTCACGGCCAGGGCGAAGTGTTCCTCACCTTCTTCCACTGCCAGCCTGACCTGGCCGCCGTTGACCGTGGCCGCCGCGTCAATGGCGTTGCTGACCAGGTTCAACACGGCGTCCAGGACGGCCTTGCGGTCCACCTGGCAGACCAGGGCCTGGGGGCGCTCCACCAGGTCCAGGTCCACCTCGCGGGCCTCGGCCTCGGGCCACATGTACTCCACGGCGTCGGCGCAGATCTCGCGCAGGTCCACGGGGCACAGCTCGGGCTTGCGCGGCTTGCCGAAGCTCAACAGGTCGTAGCAAAGACTTGAGATGCGGTTGACGTTACGCTCCAGCATCTCCAGGCCCTGCTGGATGATGTGGCGCTTGTCGGTCTTGAGCCCCTGGCGCACCAGGTAGTTACCGCCCTTGAGCCCCGAGAGGATGTTCTTGACCGAGTGCACCAGGGCGCTGACGCTCTGGCCCACGGCGGCCAGGCGCTCGCTGGCCAGCACCTTGGCCGTGGCCTCGGCCACTCGCCGCTCCAGGTCTTGGGTGTGGGCCTTGAGCTCGATCTTGAGGCGCAGGTGCTCCTTGGCCCTCTTGAGCGCCACGCTCAAGGCCGCCTCGCTCACCGGCTTGGTGATGAAGTCGCTTGCCCCCAGTTGCAGGGACTGAATGGCCAACTCCAAATCGCCGTGGCCGGTGATGACGATCACCTCGGTCTCGGGGCTCTGAGCCTTGATGCGCCTGAGCACCTCTATGCCGTCCATGCCCGGCATCTTCAGATCGGTGAGCACAATGTCCGGCCGCTCGTCCCCGAAGGCATCTAGCCCGCTTTGGCCGTCGGCCGCGGTGCGCACCTGATAGCCGTCGGCGGAGAGGTCTAGGGACATCATGCGGCGGATGCCCGGCTCGTCGTCAATCAACAGCAGCCGGTCGAAGCTGGTTTGACCGCTGGTGCTCATGCCGCCTCCTCCCTGGCCACCGGGAAAGCCAGCAGGAAGGTGGTGCCTTGGCCGGCCTGGCTTACCACCTCGATCACCCCGCCGTAGTCGCGCACGATGCCGTAGGAGATGGACAGGCCCAGGCCGGTGCCCTTGCCCACGTCCTTGGTGGTGAAGAAGGGCTCGAAGATGCGCCCCCGCTGCTCCGGAGGTATGCCCACGCCGTTGTCGGAGACGCTGACCATGACGCGCCCGTCCTCGGCCCAGGAGCGCACCCGTATCTGCCCGGCCGAGGCCTTGCCCTGGCCACGCAGCTCCTCGATAGCGTCGCGGGCGTTGAGCACCAGGTTGATGAATATCTGCTCCAGGCGGTTGGACTCGCCCCAGATGGGGGGCAGCTCGGGGGCCAGCTCCAGGATTACCTCTATGTCGTGCAGGGCCAGTTGCTGCCCCAGCAGGTGGAAGACGCCCTCGATGGGCTGGTTGAGGCTGACCTTGCCCCGCTCCACCCGGGCCTTGCGCCCGAACTCGCGCAGGTGGTTGATGATGCGCGTGGCGCGGTCCACCTGGCTTAGGAGTTCCTGGGATATCTGGCGCAGGATCAACAGTTCGGGCACTTCGTTGCGCTGGGCCTGCTTGGCCAGGTAGTTGCCGGCCGTGGAGATGATGGACAGGGGCTGATTGAGCTCGTGGGCCACGCCGGCGCTCATCTCACCCAGGGTGGCCATCTTGGCGGCCTGGATGAGCTGCTGCTCGGTCTCCATGACGCTACTGATATCGGCGGTGGTGGCGATCACCGCCCGCCGGCCCAGGTGCTCGCCGTAGGAGGCGCGTATGTTGACGAAGAAGGGCTGGCCGTCGCTGCGCACCTGGTGCACCCGGGGCAGGAAGGCCTCGCCCTGCTCCAGGAACTGGCGCACGCGCGCCTGGTCGGCGCCGTTGGTCAGCGACAGGAAAGAGCGCCCGGTCAGATCCTCCTTGGGCCAGCGGTACTCGGCGGCGGCGCGGTCGTTGGCGTCCAGTATCTCCAGGCTCTCGCGGTCGAAGACCAGGATGGGATTGGGGTCGTTGTTAAAGAACAGGCGGTACTTCTCCTCGGACTTGCGCAACTCGGTCTCCAGGCGGCGGATGGGGGTGATGTCGGTAGCCATCTCCATGACCGCCGTGATGCGGCCCTGCTTGTCGGTGATGGGCGCCGTGAGGTTGAGGATGTGCATGGCCTGGCCGTCTTGGCCCACCACCGTTTCCTCGGCCGAGTGCATCTGCCCGTCCCGGAAGGTGGCCTCCACCGAGCAGGTGGGGCACTTGGCGTCGCGCCCCTTGTAGGCCACGAAGCAGTACTCGCCCAGCCGGCTGCCAAACTGGCGCTCGAACATCTTGTTGAAGGCCACCAGACGAAAGTCGTGGTCCTGCACCGTGATGTGGCAGGGCACCTGTTCGAACAGGGTCTGGAACTGGGCGCGGCTCTGGTCCAGGGCCTCGGTCTTTTCCTTGATGCCCGCGCGCATGATCTCAAAAGACTCGGCCAGCACGCCGATCTCGTCGTCGGTCTGGGGCGAGACGGCGTGCTCGTAGTCGCCCTGGGCGATCTGGCGGCTGGCCTCCAATAGCTCCGAGAGCGGACGGTTGACAAAGAAGAAGGTCAAGGAGCTTACCAACCCGCCGATGACGATGAAAAGGAAAACCGCGAAGGCCACCACCATGCGGGCCGACTGGGCCACCTCGCGGTCCACGGCGGCCAGGCTTAAGGAGACGTCCAGCACCCCCAGCACGGTCTGGTCCTGGGGATGCACGTGGCAGGGGTCGGTGTAGCAGGCCGGCTCGGTGTAGATGGGGTTGATGACCCCCACCACGCGGTGGCCGGGCTGACCCTGGCTGCCCTTGGTGGTGAAGATGCGGCTGCGCTTGGTGCGGGGCAGACTCTCCAGGGGGCGGTCGCTCTGGTGGCAGGCGAAACAGGCCTCGGCCTGCATGTCCACCAACTCGCCGATCTCGTGGCCGCGGCTGCTGAACATTATGCGGCCGCGCTTGTTCAGCACCCGGATGGCCTCCACGCCCTCCTGCTGGCCGATGGCCACGATGGTGGCGTGCACGCTCTCGCGCTGGTCCTTGAGCATGCTGTGGCGGGTGGCGCGCTTGACGGTGTCGGAGAACCAGTTGCCGCTTTGCAGCATGCTGTTGATGGAGTTCTGCTCCTGGGTGCGGATGGCCAGGCTGGCCAGGAGCACCACCAGCACGATCAGGGACAGGCTGACCGACGCGGTCAGCTTGAAGGACAAGCGGTGGGTCATCTTGACCGGCTTGTATTTTTGGGCCGGGGCAGTCATGCAACCCTTCCTTTGCCCCAAAGAAGAGCAGAAGGCGTGCCAAGGACTTCTGTTTTTGTTTTATTTGTTATTTCAGGATGTTATTCGGCGGACCCCGGCCGGCCCCGGGCCCGGCGTTGCAAGCGCCCCGCAACGCCGGCGGCTTTGGCGGGCGGCCCTGCTCACAAGTGGGCAAACTCAGGCCGCTTTTGGTAAACGTCCCGTTGCAGCGGTGTTGCAGGGCGCGTTGCGGGGTGCAACCAGGGTGTTGCCGCGCGAGGTAGCCACGGCCGTCAGGCCGTGCCGGGGGGGACCGCGATGCCCAGGCGCTTCATGCGCCGCCACAGGGTGGTGCGGTCAATGCCCAGGGCCAGGGCCGCCTTGTGCCGGCTCCACTGGTGGTCCTCCAAGGCGGCCAGGAGCTGGGCCTTGTCCAGATCGCCGGCCAGGGTGGCCGGGGCGGCCGGGGCTGGGCAGACGCCGGGCAGCTCGCGCAGGTCGCGGGGCAGGTGCTCGCAGCGGATCACGTCGCCCCGGCACAACAGGCAGGCGTGCTCCAGGATGTTCTCCATCTCGCGCACGTTGCCGGGGTAGTCGTAATTCAAGAGCACATCCAGGGCATCCTGGGAGAAACGGCAGATGTAGGTGCCACGCTCCACGTTCTTGCGCTGGAGGAAGCGCCGGATCAACAGCGGGATGTCTTGGCGGCGCTCGCGCAGGGGAGGCACGTAGAGGCGTATCACGTTGAGGCGATAGGAGAGGTCCTCGCGGAAGAGACCAGCCTGCACCTGCTGGTCCAGGGGCTTGTTGCAGGCGGCCAGCACGCGGACGTCCACGCGCACGGTCTTGCGCGCCCCCAGGGGGTAGAACTCCATGTCCTCCAGCACCCTGAGGAGCTTGGCCTGGAGGCTGAGCGGCATCTCGCTGATCTCGTCCAAAAACAGGGTGCCGCCGTCGGCCAGTTGGAAGCGGCCGGGCTTGTCGCGGCTGGCGCCGGTGAAGGCCCCGCGCAGGTAGCCGAACATCTCCGATTCCAGGAGGTTCTCGGGCAGGGCCGCGCAGTTGACCTTGATGAAGGGCTTGACCCGGCGCGGGCTCAGGTTGTGGACGATGTGGGCCAGGAGGTCCTTGCCGGTGCCGGTGGGCCCCTCGATCAGCACCGTGACCGTGGAGGGGGCCACCACCTTGATGGTTTCGTAGAGACGCTGCACCTGGGGCGACTGGCCGATGAAGTCCTCCCAGGTGTAGGAGCGGGCCTGCTTCTTGTCCAGCATCTGGGCCAGGTGGAATCCCTGGATGGTCTCCACGCCCCCCATCAGCCGGCCCTGGGCGTCCCTGAGCGGCGCCAGGGAGACCTTCACCGGCATGACCGAGCGCCCGCCCTGGCGGATGAGCACCGCGTCCAGGTTGTGCTGGCCCTGGCCGCCGTGCATGACCCGTTTCAGCGGGCAGTCATCCTCGCAGAGGGTGGACTGGAAGACTTCGCGGCAGGGGCGGCCCAGGGCCTGGGCCGCGGTCATACCGGTGATCTGCTCGGCGGCGTGATTGAAATAAATGATGCTCCCCTCGGTGTCCACCGCGAAGACGCCGATAGCCACGGCGTCCAGGATCAGGCGCGAGGAAATGGCCTGGGGGCTCTCGGGGGGCGAAGGCTCTGCCAAGGGCCTGCTCGCTGGCCGGGCCGCCATGGGGGCAGCGCCTGGCGTCTGGGGCGTAATGCCATAAAAACACTAGAATTATAAAATAGAGCCTGGCCTCGGCCCCTGTCAAGGGCCTGGCGGCCCATGCCGATAAATCCACAAGAAGCGCGCCCATACCGAGAACCCGCCATGGCGAAGTTTGGCTAAGCGATGACAGAGGCCAGGGATGCATGGCAAAAAAGGCAAGGGCGCCCAGGCGGGCGCCCCTGCCGGTGGCTAGGGTCGTATGGCTGGCCTGCTGGCTAGCCCAGGATGGCCTTTAGGTCGGCCTCGGGGGTGGTGATGGGCATGATGTTGAAGTTGTCCACCAGCACCTTGAGCACGTCGGCGGTGATGAAGGCCGGCAGGCTGGGGCCCAGGCGGATGTCCTTGATGCCCAGGTGCAGAAGGCTCAGCAGGATGGCCACGGCCTTCTGCTCGTACCAGGAGAGCACCAGCGACAGGGGCAGGTCGTTGACCCCGCAGTTGAAGGCCCCGGCCAGGGCCAAGGCGATCTGCACCGCCGAGTAGGCGTCGTTGCACTGGCCGATGTCCAGCAGGCGCGGGATGCCGGCGATGGCGCCGAGGTTCTTGTCGAAGAAACGGAACTTGCCGCAGGCCAGGGTGAGGAT
>JACQYR010000166.1 GCA_016208115.1 Desulfarculus sp. | reverse complement strand
GTGGCCGCCATGGGCGTGCTGCTGGCCTGCCTGGCGGTGCTGGTGGCCGCGGCCTGGTGGCTCCTTGGCCAGCAGGAAACCGACGGCGAGGTGGTCAACATCGCCGGCCGCCAGCGCATGCTCTCCCAGAAGATGACCAAGGAGGCCCTGCTCCTGGGCCAGGGCCTGGGCGATCCGGCCCAGTTGCGCCAGCAACTGGAGGCCACCGGCCGCCTGTTCCAGCAATCACTGCAAGGGCTAAGGGACGGCGACCCCCGGATGAACCTGCCCCCCACCGGCGACCCGGAGATCCTGGCCCAACTGGCGCGGGTGCGGACCCAGTGGACCCCCATGCAGGCGGCCCTGGCGGTGCTGGCCGCCAGCCAGCCGGGCGCGGGGGAGTTTCAGGGGGCGCTCCAGACCCTCATCCAGGGCAACCTGGAGCTTTTGAAGGGCATGAACCAGGCCACCGAGATGTATGCCGCCCTGGCCGCGGCCAAGGTGCGCACCCTCAAGGCGGTGATGCTGGCCGGCCTGGCCCTGGGGCTGGCGGTCTTTGGCTTCACCTGGTGGCTGGTGCGCGCGCGCATGATAAGGCCCCTGGCCCGGGTGGTGGAGGACGTGGGGCTGCTTAGCCAGGGCGACCTGCGCCCCTATGCCCACCAGGGCCTGCCCCAGGACGAGATCGGCGACGTGGCGCGCTCCCTGAGTGACCTGCGCGGCTCCCTCAACTCCAGCGTGGGGCTAATCCGCGACGACGCCGCGGCCCTGGCCGAGAGCGCCGGCCACATCTCCTCCGGCAACCAGGACCTCAACGAGCGCACCCAGCAGCAGGCCGCGGCCATCGAGGAAACCGCCGCCGCCGTGGAGGAGCTCACCGCCTCGGTGCGCAACAGCGCCCAAGGCGTGCGCCAGGCCGACGAACTGGCCAAAGCCGCGGCCCAGCAAGCCCGCCAGGGCGGCCAGGTGGTGGGCCGCACGGCCCAGGCCATGCGCCAGGTGCAGGATTCCAGCCAGAAGATCAGTGACATCATCGGGCTGGTCAACGAGATCGCCTTCCAGACCAACCTGCTGGCCCTGAACGCCGCCGTGGAGGCCGCCCGGGCGGGAGAGGCGGGCCGGGGGTTCGCGGTGGTGGCCTCCGAGGTGCGCAACCTGGCCGGCCGGGCCTCGGCGGCGGCCAAGCAGATACAGGGTCTCATCGCCGACAGCGCCGCCCAGGTGGCCCAGGGCGGCCAGCTCATGTCCGAGAGCGCCCAACTCTTGGAGGAAATCATCGCCAAGGTCCAGCAACTGGCCCAGACCGTGGGCACCATCTGGGCCGCCACCCAGGAACAGGCCGCGGGCATCGAGGAGGTGAACAAGGCCGTCATCCAGATGGATCAGGCCGTGCAGCAAAACGCCGCCCTGGTGGAGGAAACCGCCGCCGCCGCCCAGAGTCTCTCCGAGCTGGCGGCCCAACTGCAAGCCAGGGTGGAGGGCTTCAGCCTGTAACTCCGCCAGCGCGCCGGTTGGGCGGGGCGGCGGCTTGCCGCGGTGGGCCATGAGCGGAGATGGGCCTTCAACGGGAGCCGGGCAAGTCAGCCGGGATTACAGACGCGCCCGGCACGTTATGCCGGCGGCGGCTCGCCGCCTCTTGCACCGGCCCCACCGGGCGCGTACCATAGGCGCCACGCCCAGATTAACCCTGGCCCAGCAGGGGCTTTAGTATCAGCACCCATCGTGCCTTCAGCGAAAGGTCCCCATGACCAGCGACACCCCCGCCCAGCCCCCCTCCCGCCGGCGCAAAAAGGCGTGGAGCCCCGGACGCCTGCTGCAAAAGGGCCTCATGGGCATCGCCGAGCGCGTGGATTTCATCGCCCTGTTGAAGCGCATCAACCGTAGCGCCCCCGGCCGGCCTTGGCTGGACCTGTTCCAGTCGAAGGCGCCCCTGGAGGGGCCGCGCCAGGATGAGATAATCGAGCGGGCGGTGGAACTGGCCCTGGCCCAACTGGCCGCCCAGGGCGATCATGCCGACCCCCGGGAGGTGCGGGCCCACGCCGAGGCCATCTCCTGCCGCTACGACCCCGAGGCGCACCTGGAGGCCGCGGCCGCCATCTGCACGGTGATATCCCACCTTTTCGAGCAGGCCGATCCCCGTCAGCCCTTCGTCTCCGCCGACCAGCGCGAGCTGGCCCACCTGGACCTGCTCCAGCAGTACCGCCGCCAGGGGCTGGGCGTGGTGTTTCTGTGCAACCATTCCTCCCACGTGGACGAGTTCATCGCCGACGTGGTCTTTCAATCGCGCTTCCTGGGCCTGCCCCTGTTCGCCGCCGGCACCAACATGATGGCCATCAAGAGCCTGGCCAAGCTCCTGCTCAACGGCGCCTACACCGTGCAGCGCCGGGGGGCGGGCAGGGCCTACCTGGCCACCCTGTACAACTACTGCCGCGCCCTGAGCGACACCGGCCAGCACCAGGGCATTTTCCTGGAGGCCTGGCACGGCGGGGCCCGCAGCCGTGACGGCAGCCTGCGCTATCCCCGCCGCCTGGTTACCCTGCGGGGCGCCCTGGACGTGGAGGGTGACGTAGTGGTGCAGCCGGTGGCCATCTCCTACGCCGCGGTGCCCGAGGACCTCTCCCTGGCCGCCCGCCAGGGGGGCATGTGCTGGATCAGGGGCCTGGGGCTTCTGCGCAGCCTGGCCTACTCTCTCCTGCACCCCAAGAGCGGCCTGTGGCGCGGCGCCCGCGGGCTCTACGGCCGGGCCTACTGCACCCTGCCCCGGCCCCGCCTCTTGAGCGAGCTGCGCGAGCTGCACGCCCAGGACGACGCCGGGGGCCTGAGCCTGGATGAGTTCACGGCGCTCACCGCCATCAAGGACATCGCGCGGGCCAAGAAGGTCATGGCCAGCCAATTGGTGGCCCGGGGCCTGATGCGCGCCCGGCGTGCCCGGCGCGCCCCGTCCGACCGCCAGGAGGGCCAGCCGGCCCCCCGGCCCGACCTGGTGGACGCCGTGGCCCAGGAACTGGAGGGGCTCAAGGAGTATCACCAGGCCACCTTCGGCCAGGCGCCCGACCTGGAGGACCTCATCAATGAGCGCCCGCTCAAGGAGGTGGTGGCCGACGGCCTGGCCACCCTCAGGCGCCGGGCGGTGCTGAAGAGCCTGGGCAAGGACGACCTGGGCCTGCCCCGGGTCAAAAGCGAGGCCGGCCTGGCCTACTACGCCACCCACGGCGACCGCCGTCTCTACTCGCCCCAGGCCAAGGAAAATCTGGTGGTGATGGGCGCCGGCGACTGGGGCTTCGCTTTAGCCCACCTGGTGGGCAGCCGCATCCTGGAGGAGAAGCGCTACCTCAACGCCAGCCTGACCCTCTTCGACCCCCGGCCCGAGGTGGCCGCCGACATGGGTATCAACCGCAACCCGCCGGGGCGCTTCGAGGACCACCGCCTGCCCAAGAACGTCTTCGTCACCAGCGACCCCCCCAGCGCCTTCAAGAAGGCCACCGAGGTGGTCCTGGCCGCGCCCCCGGAGCAGTTCGCCACCCAGGTGCGCACCCTGCTGGAGGAGTCTGAGCAGGGCCTAAATCTCATGGTGGCCACCAACGCCTTCGAGCCCCTGAGCGGCAAACTCTGCTACTGGGTGGCCCGCGACCTGGCGGCCGAGCTGGGGCGCGGCGACGTGGCCGTCTACGTGCTGGGCGGGCCGCTGTTCTGCGAGGACCTGGTCAAACCCCGCCAGGCGGCCGGGGTGCTGGCCGGCCCGGCTGAGAATTTGAGCCAGTTGGCCGATCTCTTCCAGTGGCCACCGGTCTCGGTGAGCACCAGCCCGGACCCCGTGGGGGTGCAACTGGCCTGGGTCTTGGCCCAGGTCTACAGCCTGTGGGGAGGCTTTCTCATCCGCGTGGGGCGCATCCTGGGCGCCGCCCAGGTGGGGCACTACATGGCTTTAGCCTCGGCCGAGGCCATCGCCCTGGCCACGGCCCTGGGCGGCCAGGCCCAGACCTTTAGCGCCGCCAGCCCGGCCTGGACCGCCAGCTTCGCCGCCCTGGGCCTGTCGGGGCCGGTGCAGGAGCTGGGCCGGCGCCTGGGCAAGGAGTCGCGCAAGGCCAAGGACCTGCCGGCTCTGGCCCTGAAGCTCTGCCAACAGGAGGCCGAGGCCGGTCACAAGGTGCGCGCCCACCAGGAGCTGCGCCTGGCCTTTGCCGCCGCCCGCCAGAAGGGCCTGGATCTGCCGATTCTGGCCGAGGCCCACGCCACCCTGTGGGGGGAGCGAGTTGAAGGATCGGGATTTTAAAAGAAGAAACGAAAGGTCCATTGAGCCCAAATTGAGGAGTAGCTATAGTGGGGCGTAATGATTTATTGTTTGCGCGTGGCAACCTCCAATCCTACTTATCCAACATTGCCGACAATTTAAACCCAATCATTGAAAAAGTTCCCACTAATCAGTTTATAGCTAGCTCCGACGAGCAGCTTCTGGAACATTTTCTAGCGGAATTAATAGTCGAGCCCATCACTCTGCATGAAGACCACGCGACTATGGACAAGGAAGAAACCACCCTGGACATGTCCCACCGTTTTGACTATGGGGAAGGGGCTACCGGTGTGCCTGGCACCAAGATAACGGTTTTGATCCCTTATACTGGGGACTCCAAACTGTGGGAAATGAGGCCTAGCACTTGGTCAACAGTATTTCCTCGCGCTCGTTACATTGGCCCGAGGGGCAATGAACCCGGCTCCTTGATAGTAGAAATATCCATGACGTATGATGAGCCTATGGAGTCCTACAAGGCGGTTTTGGACAAAAAAATCAAATCCATCAAGGAATACTTAAACTATCAGAGGCAAGACATTGAAAGCTTCAACAATAATCTGCCGGGGCAACTATTGCAGACAATTCGTGCCAGGAGAGAGCGACTGAGCAAGCATCAAGGCCTGGAGGCGGTGTTGGGCATCCCCCTGCGGAACAGGCCAGGGGCTCCTTCCATCGAACCAATCAAGGTCAACAAAAAAATAACTGTTCCGCTGCCGCAGCCGCCGGCGTCAGGTTTTAAGCCAGAGCCAGGGATTGACAGCTCCATGTACGAGGCGATCCTCAAAATGATCCGCCACGTGACGCGCACCTTCGAAACCACCCCTAAAACCTACAAGGGCCTTGATGAAGAGGAACTGCGTGACATTTTATTGGCCAACCTGAACGGGTATTTCGAGGGCCAAGCTGGCGGGGAGGTATTTAGGCTAGAGGGCAAGACCGACATCCTAATCAAAGAAGGTGATCGGGCAGCCTTCGTGGCCGAGTGCAAGGTCTGGTACGGGGCCAAGCAGCTTACCCAAGCCGTTGACCAACTTCTGGGATACCTCACCTGGCTGGATTGCAAGGCGGCCCTAATCATCTTCAACAAGTCCGTGGCTGGTTTTTCCGACCTCCTTGATAAAGTGCCCGCCACCATGCAGAGCCATCCTTTGTTCCTAAGGCCGGGTACAAACTCGGAACAGGGAGAGTGGCGGTTCATTTTTCGGTCCAAGGAAGATGAAGGCCGCTGTGTAACCGTGCATGTTTTTCTAGTTAATGTTTTTTGTTCCTGAAAGCTCCTCAGTGTCTGGGCCATCCGTGAGAGAGACTGCTTGATAGGAGGTTGGCCGGGGGCACCCGGCCTCACTCCTTGGGCGGGGCCCACCAGTCGTCGCGTTTTTCGAACCACCAGTCGGTCCAGTCGGTGGCCAGGATGGCCTGGGCCAGCTCCTGGCCGGCCGGGGTGGCCAGGCGCTTCAAGGCATAGTGGATCCAGTGGGCGGCATAGGGGTTGCCCAGGTCCTTCTGCTCCTTCAATTCCACCAGCAAATCCAACTGATCGGCGTCGTGGGCCAGGCGGGCCTCGGGGCTTTGGCCCTCCTCGAACTCGGCGTTCAATTCCTGGACCCGGGCGGCCACCGGAGCCGGGAGGTCCTGGAGTTGATCGCGGCGGGCCTTGTGCTCATCGGCCTTGGCGTAGCGCTTGTGTACGTAGTTAAGGTCATTGGTGCGCGACTCGGCCAGGTCGTGGTGCAGGAGCATCAGGGCCACCCGGGGGGCGTCCAGGGCCGGGTCCATCAGGGCCAGGTGATAGCCCAAGAGCGAGGCCCGGAAGCAGTGGTCAGCCACCGACTCGCCGCCGCTGCCCAAGAAGGGGTACCCGGTGCGGCGCATCTTCTTGAGCATGCCGGCCTCGAACAAAAAGCGGGCCAGACCCTTCATGGGCGGGCCTCCCGGGCGCAGGGGCGGCACAGGGTCTGGCCGTCCACTTGCAGGGCCTTGCTCTGCTGCACCGCCTCGCCGCAGCGGGCGCAGGTAAGCGCGGGCTCGATGCGGGCCATCTCCGGCGGGACCGGCGGCACCTCCTGGATTTTCAGGATTTGCTCGTCCGGGGCGGCCAGCAGTATCTCCATGAAGGCCTGACGGTCCACCGAGCCGTCGGGCCGGCGGGGCCTTAAGGAGTCGCCGGTGAAGGCCACCCGCACGGCCCGGTTCTGGCGGCGGTCGGTGACGGTGAAGACCTGCTTGCCGTGGTCCAGCCACTGAAGGTTGCCCTTGCCAAAGGTGGTGCCCAAGAGGGCCTGGAAGGCGTCCACGCTGCAAGAGTCGTTCTCCACCACCGCCACCAGTTCCTCGTCCTGGCTGCGGCCCAGGCCTAGGGCGCGGGCGGCGGCCCGGGCCGCGCGGTAGCCGATCAAGAGGCCCGGGCAGAGGTGGCCGTGGAAGCGCGCCACCTCTTGCAGGTCCGGGGGCAGTTGGGCCAGGTCCATGGCGATGCTCCCTTATGGGTTGGGGCTTGGACGATGCCAGGGGCAGACCCCAAGCATAGCCATGGCCCCGCCGGCGCGCAAGGCCGGTGGGTGTACCCGCCGGTGGTGGGGTGTCATGCGCGGCCAGACAATGTCATGCCCGGCAGGACACAAGCGGCGGCCGGCGCCAGGCGCGGTGGAGGCCGTCCTGGGCCCCCGCAGGACAACATTGCGGCAACAAAAACGAAATTAATCATACAAATGTAGTAGGCATATTAGGCTCAATAATTGCATTTTTGCCTGGCGGGATTGGTCGCGGCCTCGCCGGTGGGATACAAGGCGGGGACACGCAACAGGTCGCATCATCGTGCTCAACCCCGGCCAGTCCATGGCGCCCCTGCATGGCAGCCGCGCCGACTGAATCGGTCTCTTGTATTTTGGTTGACCGCGACCTGTGATATTTGTAACTATCTTGCCGGACGTTCGAAAAGTACAAACGTTGGTCGGGGGGTAGTGGGGAAAAAGCCTCGGCCTCGGCTCCATGGGCCGGGCGGGGTTCGTTCCGGTCATCAACCACAACATTGGTTCGCTGGGCGCCCCTTTGCCTGCCCACCAAAGGAAAGCTCATGAAAAAGCTAAGTAACATGACGGTTGGCCAACGCATCCTGGCCGGCTTCGGCGTGGTGTTGGCCCTGATGGTGGTCTCGGTGGCCTTCACCCAGTCGGGCGTCAACAGCGTGGTGAAAAACGCCGAGGAGGTGATCGCCGGCAACCGCCTGGACGGCCTGTTGGCCCAACGGGAGGTGGACCACCTGACCTGGGCCAACAAGCTTAACGCCACCCTGAGCGACCCCAAGGCCGACAAGGTGACGGTGGAGACCGACCACACCAAATGCGGCCTGGGCCGATGGCTCTACGGTGACGGCCGCCGGCAGGCCGAGGGCCAGGTGCCGGCCCTGTCGCCCCTGCTCAAGCAGACCGAGGACAGCCACATGCGCCTGCACCAGACGGCGGCGGAGATCGCCAAGGTCTTCCGCCCCGGCGACGTGGAGCTGCCGGGCTTCCTCTCGGCCCGCGAGGCCGACCACCTGCGCTGGTCCAACACCGTGGCCCAAGCCCTGCTGAACAACCAGGCCCAACTGGGGGTGGAAACCGACCACACCAAGTGCGGCCTGGGCCAATGGCTGCCCAGCCCCCAGGCGGCGGCCGCCGCGGCCAACCCCCAGATCAAGGCCCTCCTGGAGCAGATCAAGGCCCCCCATGAGCGGCTGCACGCCTCGGCTAGCGCCATCCAGGAAGCTCTGGGCGCCGGCAACGCCGCCAAGGCCCAGGAGATATTCCAACAGCAGACCCAGGCCGCCCTGACCGAGACCGGGGGGGTGCTCAAGAAGATGATTGAGGAGGCCAGGCTCTCGGTGCAGGGCAAGCAGCAGGCCGAGGCCATCTACACCAGCCAGACCCTGCCCGCCCTGGCGGCCACCCAGGGACTGATGCAGCAGATGCGCGCCTCCGCACGCCAGGCCATCCTCACCGACGAGGCCATGCTGAGTCAGGCCCAGGACTGCAAGACCAAGGTTACCCTGACCGGCGCCCTGGCCCTGGTGGTGGGCCTGTTCATGGCCTTCTTCATCGCCAGGGGCATCAGCGCCGCGCTCCGGCGCATCTCCACCCAGATGAACGAGGGCGCCTCCCAGGTGGCGGCGGCCTCCAGCCAGGTGGCCTCCACCAGCCAGAGCCTGGCCCAAGGCTCGGCCGAGCAGGCCGCATCCCTGGAGAACACCTCCACCTCCCTGGAGGAGGTGGCCAGCATGATCCGCCAGAACGCCGACAACGCCCAGCAGGCCAACTCCCTGATGGAACAGTCCAACCAGGTGGTGAGCCAGGCCGTTCTGTCCATGGACACCCTGCGCCAGGCCATGGAGCGCATCACCCAGGCCAGCGAGCAGACCGGCAAGATCATCAAGACCATTGACGAGATCGCCTTCCAGACCAACCTCTTGGCCCTTAACGCCGCCGTGGAAGCGGCTCGCGCGGGCGAGGCCGGGGCCGGGTTCGCCGTGGTGGCCGGCGAGGTGCGCAATCTGGCCATGCGCGCCGCCGAGGCGGCCAAGAACACCCAGGCCATCATCGAGCAGAACCTGCGCAACATCGAGCAGGGCTCGTCCCTGGTGCGGGGTACCGACGAGGCCTTCGGCCAGGTGGCCCAGAGCGCCCGGCAGGTGGCCGCCCTGGTGTCCGAGATCGCCGCGGCATCCGCCGAGCAGGCCCAGGGCATCGAGCAGATCAGCCGGGCCATGGCCGACATGGACAAGGTGACCCAGCAAAACGCCGCCGGC
>JACQYR010000165.1 GCA_016208115.1 Desulfarculus sp. | reverse complement strand
GAAGGGCTCTCCCCGCAGGGGCTGGCCCGGCGGGGCCAGGCGTTTTTCCAGCAAGGTGGGCAGCAGGTAGCCGAAGCGCTGCTCGATGGCCGGCCAGGCCAGGGGGTGGGCGTAGGTGGGGATGGGGCGCCACTGCTCGGGCGGCAGGTTGCGGCGATAGCACAAGAGCTCGTCCAGGCCCAGGTAGTGGTCGTGGTGCTCGTGGGATATCAGGACCGCCGCCGGCCGGGGCAGGTCGTGGGCCATGATCTGGGCGCGCAGGTCCGGCCCGGGGTCCACCAAGATGGGGGCCGGGGCCTCGATCCACAGGCTGGTGCGGCTGCGCCCCTGGCCGATGGTCCGCAGGTGGCGGCAGGTGGCGCAAGGGCACTGGTGCTCGGGCAGGCCCCAGGCGCCGCCGGTGCCCAGGAAGATTATTTCCATGGTATATTGCCTCCAGGGCGTTGCACGTGGCGGTGGCCGACAGGCCCACCCAATATAGCAAACAACGCGGCCGGCAAGAAATGAGCGCAAAGGACAAGGCCCTCAGGGGCGAGAAGGTACGGGTGGCCTCGCTGGTGGTGATGGACGCGGCCATGCTGGAGCGCGCCCGACGCAAGGCCGCCCAGCACGGGGTGCCCTTTCCCGACTACCTGGAGCGGGCGGTCCGTCTGTACGGCAAGCTCCTGGACAAGAAGGTCACGGTGATAGCCAGGCCGATTTGACCCTGTTCCCCGTCCGTCTTTTCACCCAAAATGCCTGCCAGGCATCATCCCATCCCGCCCAGGCGGCAGGCCTGGCCCGTCTCCGGGGCCGGGGCCTCCTGGGTGTAATGGCAGGCCACCAAGTGGCCCAGGGTCAGGGGCGTAAGCTCCGGGGCCTGGCGGGCGCAGCGGCCCAGGTGGGCCAGGCCGCAACGCCGGAAGAAGGCGCAGCCCGCCGAGCCCGAGGCCGGCCGCTCCGGCGAGACCAGGGTGCCGTAGCGCTTGATGGGGCCGCAGTCGCCGAACTTGGGCGTGGCGTCAATCAGGGCCTGGGTGTAGGGGTGGCGGGGGTCGCTGATGACCGCGTCGGCCGGGCCGGTCTCCATTAGGCGGCCCCGGTAGATCACCGCGATGCGGTCGCAGAGGTAGCGGGCCGCGGCCAGGCTGTGGGTGATGAGGATGATGGTGGTGGCCAGGCGCTGGCGCACCTCCAAGAGGATGTCGAAGATCTGGGCCGAGTAGGAGGCGTCCAGCATGGAGGTGGGCTCGTCGGCCACCAGCACCTTGGGCCCCAGGATCATGGCCCGGGCGATGGCCACCCGCTGGCGCTGACCGCCGCTGAGCTGATGGGGGAAGCGGAAGGCGTAGTCCTCGGGCGGCGAGAGCCCCACGGCCTTGAGGGTGGCCAGGACTTTTTCCAGGCGCGCCTTGTTGTCGCCGACGCGGTTGGTAACTAAAGGCTCGGCCACGCTGTCCAGGATGGAGAGCTGGGGGTTCAAGGACTGGTAGGGGTCCTGGAAGATGATCTGCACTTGGCGGCGGTAGGCACGCAGGCTCTCTCCCTTGAGGGTGCCGTAGGAGCGTCCCTCCAGGAGCAGCTCGCCCTGGTCGGCCTTTTCCAGGCCCACGATCAGCCGGCCGCAGGTGGTCTTGCCGCTGCCGCTCTCGCCCACCAGCCCGAATATCTCCCCGGCCCGAAACTCCAGGGACACCTCGCTCAGGGCCACCACGGTCTGGCCACCGCCCTTGCCCAAGCGGCCCTTGCTGCGGTACTGCTTGCCGATGCCGCGCAATTCCAGGATGGGCTTTGACTGAGGGGCTTGTTCCATGGGGCTGGCTGGCTCCTGGTTCAGTCGCAATGGTCGCACAGGGCGAAGTGGGTGTCGCTGAAACGGCGCCACTGGGGCGGATCTAGCTTGCAGGCGTGGCCGTGCTCGGGGCAGCGGTCGCAAAAGCGGCAGCCCGCAAGCTGGCCGATCAAGAGCGGCGGCTCGCCGGGTATGGGGCGCAGAGGGCGGCGCTCGCCGCCCAGGGCCGGGAAGGAGCCCAACAGCGCCCGGGTGTAGGGGTGTTTGGCTTCGCGGAAGACCTCGTCGGTGGTGCCGGTCTCCACCATCTGGCCGGCGTACATGATGGCGATGTGGTGGCAGACCTCGGCCACGATGGAGATGTCGTGGCTGATGAAGATGATGCCGATGTTGAATTCCTTTTGCAGGGCCTTGGTCTCTTGCAGTATCTGGTCCTGGACGATGACGTCCAGGGCGGTGGTGGGCTCGTCGGCCACGATGATCTTGGGGTTGCAGGCCAAGGCCATGGCGATCACCGCCCGCTGTTTCATGCCGCCGCTGTATTGGTGCGGGTAGTCGCGCAGGCGCTCCAGGGATAGCCCCACCAGTTGGTACAGGCCCTCCACCTGGCTATGGGCCTCGCCCCGGGACAGGCCGGGGTTGTGGGTCAGGATGGCCTCGGCGATCTGCTGGCCCACCCGCTGCACGGGGTTAAGCGCGTTCATGGCCGCCTGGAAGATCATGGCGATCTCCTTCCAGCGTAGCCCGCGCCACTGCTCGCGGCTTAACCCCAGCATGTCGCGGCCCATGAGGCGCATGGCCCCGGCGGTGACCCGGCCATTGCGGGGCAACAAACCCATCAGCGCCATGCCGATGGTGGTCTTGCCGCAGCCGCTCTCGCCCACCAGGCCCAGGGAGCGGCCGGCCTCCACGCTGAAGGAGACGTTGTCCACGGCCTGGAGCACGCCCCGCTTGGTGCGGTAGCCGATGGACAGGTTTTCTACTTCCAACAGCGCCACGTCAGACCGTCCCGTTCTCTTCGCGCAAGCGCGGGTCCAACACCTCGTCCATGGCCCGGCCCAGCAGGTAGAAGGACAGGGTGATGAGCGAGATGCACAGCCCCGGCGGGAAGAGCCAGTAGGGGGCCTGGAACATGTGCCCGGTCTTCCAGACCCATTGCAGCATCATGCCCCAGCTCACGGTGCTGGGGTCGCCGAAGCCCAAAAAGGCCAGGGCCGCCTCGATGACGATGGCCGCCGTGACCCTAAAGGTCATGTACAAAAAGGCCAGGGGCAGCACGTTGGGCATGATGTGCCTGAATACGATGCGCGTGTGCGAGGCCCCGGCCACCCGCGCGGCGTCTATGAAGGGCCGGCTCTTGAGGCTCAAGGTCTGGGCGCGGATGACCCGCGAGACCCCGGGCCAGCGGAACAGGGCGATCAACAGCACGATGGTCCAGATGTTGAGCTTGCCAAAAAGCGCGCTGAGCATCAGCACCACCAAAAGCGTGGGCAGCACCATGATGATCTCGGCCAGGCGCATGAGCAGGGTGTCTATGATCCCGCCGGCGTAGCCCGCCACCATGCCGATGCTCACCCCCAGCACGATGCTCATGAAGGCCGCGCTCACGCCCACCATGAAGGCCACGCGGGTGCCGGCCAAAAGCTGGCTCAGGATGTCGCGGCCCATGAAGTCGGTGCCCAGCCAGTGGCGGGCGCTGGGGCCTTCCGAGTACAGCACCTGGGGGTCCACGCCGGTCATGGGGTGGTACATGGGGTCTATCAGGGGCGGCAGGAAGCTCAAGAGGGCCATGACCCCGAAGACCGAAAGCAGGATGAGCCCGGCCCGGCCCAGGGGGTTATGGTTGAAGACCAGCCAGTCCTCGCGGAAACGCTCCCGCCAGGGCGAGCGCCGCCGGGGCGTGGCTTGGCTTGCGGTCTGGGGCTCTGCGCTCATGTCCTAGTACCTTATGCGCGGGTCGAAGAAGGCGTAGAGCAAATCCACCACCAGGTTGGCGAACAGCACCACCATGGCGATGAGCAAAAAGGAGGCCTGGGCCAGGGGGTAGTCGTTCTGGCTGACAGCCATGACCAACTCGCGGCCGATGCCCGGCCAACTGAAGACCGTCTCGGTCAGGGCGCCGCCGTTGATGGAAAAGGCCAAGGACAGCCCCACGCTGGTTATCACCGGCAGCCAGGCGTTGGGCGCGGCGTGGTGGTTTCTGATCTCGCGCTCGGTGAGCCCCTTGGCCCGGGCGGTGATGATGTAGTCCTCGCGCAGGGTTTGCAGCATGCTGGAGCGCATCACCAGGAGGTAGCTGCCGAAGTGCATGATGAACAGGGTGGCCAGCGGCAGCACCATGTGATAGGCCACGTCCAGGGCCTTGTCCACGGGGCCGCTCATGGGGTCCAGCCAGACCTCGGCCGAGATCATGCCGTTGATGGGCAGCCAGTCCAGCTTGTAGCCGAATATCCAGATGACCAAGAGCGCCAGCCAGGGCAGGAACAGGGTGTGGGTCACCAGGGCGGCCACGGTCAGCGCCGTGTCCGTGCCCAGGCCCTTTTTCCAGGCCGCCACCTTGCCCCAGGCGATGCCCGCCAGGGCCGAGAGAACCATGGCCGTGGTGAAGAGCAGGATGGTGTTGGGCAGCTTGGCCATGATGACTTGCCCCACCGGCAGGCCGTAGTGGAAGGAATGGCCGAAGTTGCCTTTCACGAAGTTTTGCAGGTACTGCAGGTACTGCTGGCCGATGGGCTTGTCCAGGCCCAGTTGGGCGATGAGGTTGGCCGCCTCCTCGGGGCTTAAGGAGGGGTCCACCATGCGCGAGACCGGGTCGCCGGGGGCCAGGCGGAAGAGCACGAAAAGGATGGTGACGATCATGAAGAGGATCACCACGATCTGGGCCAGGCGGCCGGCGACGTATCTGGCCATGGCCTACCTGACCTCCGCCGCCGGGGCGCCGCTGGGCCGCAGTTGGCACAGGGACCAGAGGTTGCCGATACCGCCCACCATGGGCACCCAGCCCTGGAAGCGGTCGTTGCGGGCCGCCTCCACCAACAGCGGGTTGTACAGGGGCAGGAAGGGCACGTCGCGCTGGACCATGCGCTGCATCTGAAGCACCAGGTCGCGGCGCTGCTCGGGGTCCAGGGTCTTGGCCGCCTTCTCGGCTAGGGCGTCGAACTGGGGATCGTGGTAGCCGCTCATGTTCCAGCCGCTCTTGCCGGCGTTCTTGGACACGAAGAAGGCGCTGACCCAGGCCGGGTCCAGGGAGAGGTTGCCGTAGCCCAGCACGAAGGCATCGTAGTCGTGATGGCCCTTGACCTTCTCCAGCATGGCCCCGAAGGCCATGGGCCGGGCCGCGGCCATGATGCCCACCTGGCCTAGCCATTCCTGGATCATCATGCCGCTCATGGCCCGCTGGGGGTCGTAGTCGGCCGGCGGAGTGAGGATGGTCAGGGGAGGCACCTCGCTGCCGTCGGGCCGGAGCAGGCAGGAGCAGGTCTGCACCCGCCCGGCGTGGTCCATGGGCCTGGTCTTCCAGGTATAACCCGCCTCCGTCAATATCTCGTAGGCCTTCTGGACGCGCTGGCCCCGGGTCAGCTCCTGGTCGTAGGGCGCCACCTGGTCCAGGTGGTAGAAGGCGTTGCCCGCCGGCACCAGGGCCGACATCACCTCGCCGGCGTTTTGCAGCACCCGAGTGACGATGAAGCGCTTGTCCACCAGCATGGCCACCGCCCGGCGCAGGGCCAGGTCATCAAAGGGCGGCCGCCGCAGGTTGAAGCCCATGAAGTACAGGGCGCTCTTCTGGTTGCGGAAGACCTGGATGGCCGGGTCGCCGGCGATGTCGCGCAGATAGCCGGGCTGCACGTTGTTCCAGTAGAAGTCTATGGAGCCCTTGCGCAGGGCCAGGATGGCCGCGTCGCTGGTGCCGTAGACCTTGAAGACGATGCCCTCGATGTGCGGCCCCAGGGGCCGGCCGTCCAGGCTGAGCCCCTGGCCGAAGAAGTGCGGGTTGCGCTCCAGGTGTAGGAACACCCCCCTCCGCCAGCTCTTGAGCACAAAGGGGCCGCTGCTGGCCGGATGGTCCAGGGACACCCGCAAGAGGCTGGCCAGGGGCTTCTTGGTGGCCAGGCATTGCTTGACGATGGGCTCCCACTGCGTTTTCTGCACCAGGGGGGTGGCCAGGGTGCGGGCGGTGAAGCTGGCGTCCGGGCGGTTGAGCACGAAACGCACCTGGTGGTCGCCCACGGCTTCGATGGATTTCACGAAGCTCCACAGGCTATAGAAGCGCGGCACCTTGAACTTCTGGATGAGCTGGCCGGTGAAGACCACGTCGTGGGCCGTGAAGGGGCTGCCGTCGGACCAGCGGGCCGGGCGCAGGTCCACGGTGTAGCTCAGGGTCTGGGGGTCGTACTGGGGATCGCCGGTGGCCAGCCAGGGCACCTTCTTGAGGTCGCCGGGCCGGTTGACGTAGAGCTGCTGGTAGAAGAGCTGGAGCACGTGGTTGGACCAGGCGTCGCCAGCCAGCCACAGGTTCAGGCTCTTGGGCTCCTCCAGCACGCCGATCTTCAGGATATTCTGGTCCCACTCAACGGCCTGTGCGGCCGGCGGCGACAGCGCCAGGAGCATGACCCCCAGAAGGGCCGTCATCCAGCACCGGAGGCGCCTGTCGTTGCTTGGGCGTTTAATCATGATGGCGCCGACATTCGCTCCACGGGTGGTGTAGCCGCTGGTCCAGGCCCCAGGCAGGTTTCAGGCCTGCTCGGGCAGCGGCCCTTGAATCCAGACCCCGTATTCCTGGCCGGTGGCCCGGCTGAAAAAACGGGCCACCAACTGGGTGCCGCAACGGATGCTGATGGCCTGGGCCGCCAGATTGTGCATGGCGATGACCACGTAAATCTGGCGCCCCGGGGCCTCCTCGGTGAGGTGGCGCACCAGGCGGGTGCCCAGGCCCCGGCCGCTGAAGCCGGAATGCACCGAGGTGTAGCCGCGCTCCAGGTAGCCGGAAAGGTCCAGGCCGGTGCGCCTTCTCAGGCGCTGCACGTACTCGGGGCGCGGGTTCTTCAGCGTCACGGTGGCCACCACCCGCCCGCCCTCCAGGGCGTAGGCGATCAGGTGGGCGCGCTCCAGGTTGTGGCGCACGTACTGGGTGCCCACGGCCTGGCCCGCGCGCACCAGGGCCTCGATCTGGTCCAGGCGCCCGGGGGGTAGTTGGCCGGGCGCCTGGCAATGCAGTGCCAAGTCGTCCTGGACCGCCCGGCCCCGCACGTGCAGGCTTACCGCCGTCCGCCCCATCAGGCGCGCCGCCCGGCGGGGGCAAGGCCGTCCGCCGCCCAGGGTCCGGGCTGGCTTGAAGGCCGCGCTTTCCGGCTTAAGTCTAACAGGAGTGACCCCATCCACCTCCCCATGGCATGGCTACCCCATAACTATATCAACCCCGGGCGCGCAAACCCAACACCTATCTTATTACCCGGCTCCAGGGGAGGGTTTTGGCCGCTCGCCCGGCCCAAATTGGTTGCCAAGCGCCGGCCTTGCGCTAATATAGCACTCCAGCGATGCGTTTTGGCCCGCTTGCTCCCGGCCGCCAGGAGGTCCCGCCATGCCCTTTGCCCTGCAATGTACCCAGAACGAGGCCCTGCCCAAGCTGGCCTGGCTGGCCCGGGTGGACCGCGGGCAACAGGTGGTGCGGGTGACCCACGGCGCCGCCCTGGAGACGGGCGACGGCTGGCTGGTGGAGGGCGTCTGGGACGGCCCCTTCAGCCAGGGCGGGTTCCACCGCTGCGAGAACTTCTTCGGTAGCGGCATCCGTCTGGAGGGCGAGACGGTCCACTTCGTGCCCTCCACGGCCAGCATAGACCGCCTGCTCTACTGCGAATACCAGGGCCAGGCCCTGGTCACCAACAGCCTCATCCTCATGCTGGCCGCCACCGGGGCAACCCTGGACGACGATCACGACTACTGGCGCGAGTGCCTGTCCATCATCAAGGGCGTGGACCGCCACGACCGCCGCTTCGCCGTCAGGCACCCCACCCTCGATCACCTGGAGCAGGTGTTCTACGAGAACATCGTCGTCTCGGGCGAACCCACGCGCTACCATCTGCGCATCGAGCGCCACCGGATCGAGTCCTTCGAGCAGTACGTGGCCGGGCTGACGGATATCCTGGGGGGCATCCTGCTAAACAGCCAGGACCCGGCCCGGCGCTTTTGCGTGCGGGGCTACAGCACCCTTTCCTGCGGCTACGACTCGGCGGCGGTGGCGGTTTTGCTGCGCGGCCTGGGCATAAAGGAGGCCTTCACCGGCCACCCGGTGCGCCAGCCCCTGGAGCCGCTCTTGCCCAAGGGCTGGAAGGAGGACGCCCGGGGCATCGGCCGCGCCCTGGGGCTGAGCGTGCACTGGCTGGACGACCGCCGCCAGGGCATCGGCCAGGACGAGCTGTACTACCTGTGCACCAACTACCCCAAGCACCACAGCGGCCACTGGTCGGAACTAAGCTTCCACTCCATGGCCCAGCACATCGCGGCCAGCGGCCGGCTGGGGGTGGTCTTCACCGGCAACCACGGCGACACGGTCTGGGACGTGAACACCCCCGAGCGTCACCTGGCCGAGCACATCCGCCGGGGCTGCCTCACGGGTCTGAACCAGACCGAGATACGCCTGCACGCCGGCTACATAACGGTGCCGGTGCCCTTCATCTGGGCCCACGAGATACTCAAGATACGCCAGATCACCCTCTCGGAGGAGATGGCCCCCTGGCGCCTGGGCAACGACTACGACCGCCCCATACCCCGCCGCCTCTTGGAGGAGGCCGGGGTGCCCCGGCGCCTCTTCGGCTTCGAGAAGAAGTTCATCTGCGCCCGGGCCATGTGGCCGGTCAACCCCAGCCTGCGCCGGGGATTTCTGCGCCACTTGCGCCGCGCCCACGGCCTGCCCTTTTGGATGGTCTATCTGGAGTACCTGAAGCACCTGGCCCTGACCAAGGCCGCCCTCAAGCGCTTCTGGGGCATCGAGCTGGCCCGCAAGGAGAACCTCTTCCTCAAGCCCGAGGTGGACCTGTTCTACCACATGGTGCACTGGGCCACGGCCCGCATGGCCGGCCGTGCCGCCGCCCACCTGGGGCTCACATACCCGGCCAAGATGGGCCGCTAGGCTCGCCCGGCGTCGCCGGCCACCCAACCGGGCGGGGGAAAGCCCTCCTTGCCCCGGCGGCGCCAAATGGTTATTATTGCCTCTGCCAACTGTCACAAGGGAACGTCCATGCCCCGGCAGCAACCAGACCAGCCGCCCGCCGCCAACGAGAGAGCCGACTGGCCAGAAGAGGAAGACCTCGTGGAACAGACCTTTGGGCCAGACCCCCTGGCGGTGCGCCACACCGACCACTACCTGCAGGAATACGTCACCAGCCTGGCCGAGAAGTGGGACGAGATCGTGGACTGGGAGCTGCGCGCGACCAGCGAGGGCGATTTCTTCATTGACCTCTTGCGCCGCCACGGCGCGCAACGGGTGCTGGACGTGGCCACGGGCACGGGCTTCCACTCCTGCCGCCTCTTGGCCGCCGGCTTCGACGTCACCAGCGTGGACGGCAGCCCGGCCATGCTGGCCAAGGCCGGCCAGAACGCCCAGGCACGGGGCTTAAGCCTCAAACCCCTGCGCGCCGACTGGCGCCACCTGAGCAGCCAGGTGCCGGGTGGCTTCGACGCCATCATCTGCCTGGGCAATTCCTTCACCCATCTGTTCACCGACGCCGAGCGCCGCCAGGCCCTGGCCGAGTACCACCGGCTGCTCAAGCCCGGCGGCATCCTGGTGCTGGACCAGCGCAACTACGACCTGATCCTGGACCAGGGCTACCAGAGCCGGCACATCTACTACTACTGCGGCCGCGACATCGTGGTGCGGCCGGAGTACATGGACGAGGGCCTGGCCCGCTTTTGCTACGTCTTTCCCGACCAGACCACCTTCTACCTCAACATGTGCCCCCTGCGCATAGACTACCTGCTGTCGCTCATCAGCCAGGGCGGCTTCGGCGCCATCCAGTCCTACGGCGACTTCCAGGACCCCTTCTCCCGCGAGCAGACCGAGTTCCTGGTGCACGTGGCCACCAAGCCCAACGGCCAGGAGGCGGGAGCATAGACCAAAAAACCCGGGCGGGGGTAACCCCCGCCCCTACATCAAGGCAGTGTGGTAGTTGCCTTTTCTTGGTGTAGGGGCGGGGTTTATCCCCGCCTGTCTTGTCTTCGGGGCAGGATTTGAGGCCGCCTGGCTGGCCTACTCCTGGTCGTCCTGGTCGTCCTGGCTGAGCTTGAAGACCCGGCGGGCCAGGGCCAGGTGGGTGCGCTGGGCCTCGTCGCTCTTGTGCCCCTGCTCGCGGATGAAGCGAATGGGGTCGTGCAGGAGCTTCTTGACCAGGGCTTTGGTCAGACGCTCCAGGGCCTCGGCCTGGGCCGGGTCCAGGGGTCCCAGGTCCTTCATGGTGCGGCCCAGCTCGGCCTGGCGCAGCTCCTCGGCCTTGCCGGTCAGTTCGGCGATGGTGGGGATGACCGCCAGGGAGCGCAGCCAGGCGCTGAACTTCACCACCTCCTCGGCCACAATGGCCTCGGCGGCCTGGGCCTCGCCGGCCCGGCCCGCGCGGTTGTGCTCCACCACCTGGGTCAGGTCGTCCATGTCGTAGACAAAGCAGCCGTCCAGCTCGCCCACCTTGGGCTCCACGTCGCGGGGTACCGCGATGTCTATGAAGAACAGGGGCCGGCCCCGGCGGGCCTTGAGGCAGCGCCGGGCCATCTCCCAGGTGATGACCGGCTGGCTGGCCCCGGTGGAGCTGATGACGATGTCCACCTGGGCCAAAGCCCGCTCCAGGCCCTCCAGGCTGTAGGCCGCGCCGCCGCCCAGGCGCCCGGTCAACTCCACGGCCCGCTCCAGGGTGCGGTTGGCCACCATGATCTCGCCCACGCCCTGGGTCAGCAGGTGCTCGGCGGCCAGCTCGGCCATTTCGCCGGCCCCCACCAGGAGCGCCTTGCGCCCCTTCAGGTCGTCGAATATCTTCTTGGCCAGCTCCACGGCGGCGTAGGACACGCTCACCGCCGCCCCGCCGATGCGCGTCTCGGAGCGCACCCGCTTGGCCACCTGGAAGGTCTTGTGCAACAGCTTGTTCAAGACCGTGCGCGTGGCCCCGGCCCCGGCCGCCACGCGGTAGGCCTCCTTGATCTGGCCCAGGATCTGGGGCTCGCCCACCACCAGGGAATCCAGAGAGGAGGCCACCCGGAACAGATGGCGCACCGCCTCCTGGTCCTGGTGGCGGTAGAGGGCGACCAGGAAGCTGGCCCGCGCCATCGGCTTGCCCCGGGCCAGCCAGTCCCCCAGGCCCTCCAGGGCCGCCTGGGCCTGGTCGGCCACGGCCAGCACCTCCACCCGGTTGCAGGTGGACAGGAGCAAAACCTCGCGCACCCCGGCCAGGGCCAACGCCTGCTGGTGAAGCTCCTCCAGGGTGCCGGGCGGCGGGGCCAGGCACTCGCGCAGCTCCACCGAGGCGGTCTTGTGATTCAGGCCGATGAGGACGAGATTCACGGCAGCGGTCCCGTCAGGGTGGGCAGGGCCTCGAAGCTGTGGTAGCCGCTGTAGAGCAGGCCCACGCCCACGAAGGTGAACATCAGGGCCGCGAAGGCCGCCACCCCCAGCCAGGCCCCCCGCCGGCCCCGCCAGCCCTGCACCAGGCGGGTGTGCAACAGGGCCGCGTAGCACAGCCAGGTGACCAGGGACCAGACCTCCTTGGGGTGCCAGCGCCAGTAGGAACCCAGGGTGATCTGGGCGTAGACCGCGCCGGTAATCAGCCCCACGGTGAGGAGGCAGAAGCCGGCCACCAGGGCCTGCTGCCCCAGGGAGTCCAGGCGGGTCAGGGAGGGCAGGCGCTTGAAGACCGCCCCCAGGCGTTTCTTGCGGATCAGTCCGTCCTGCACCAGGTACAGCCCGCCGCCCAGGCAGGTCAGCGCCAACAGCCCGTAGCCGGCCAGGAGGCTCAGGACGTGGATGATGATCCAGGTGCTTTTCAGCAGGTCCGAGGGCGGGGCCGCCGGCAGGGGCAGCACGGCGGCGGCCATGAGCAACAGCGCGCACAGGGGCGCGCTCAAGGCCCCCAGGACCATGATCTCCAGGCGCAGGTTGACCACCAAGGTGGCGGCCATCAAGGCCCAGGAGAAGAGGTCCAAGGACTGGCGCAGGTTCAGGGCCGGCAGGGCGCCGGTCTCTATCCAGGCGGCGGCCAGGGCCAAGGTGTGCAGGCCAAGGCCCGCCCACAAGACCGCCCGGCCCATGGCGTGCAGGCCCCGGCGCTGCCAGATGACAAAGCCCAGATACACGACGGTGCCCAGCAGGTAGGCGGCCAGGGTCAGCCAGTGCAGGGTGGTGCTCATGGCCGGGCCCCCGTGGGCGGCGGGCCTTGCGGCCAGCCCAGGGCGGCCAGGGTGCAGCCCGGCCCCAGGACGCGCCGCAGAATCTCGTCCACGCCGGCCAGGTCGCCGGCGGCTAGGCGCTGCAAGAGGCCGGAGTCGGCCAGGGCGAAGAACAGGGGCCGGTTCTCCTCGGCTGGCCGGCCCTGGGCCTTGACCCACTGGCGGGCGGCGCGCATCAGCCGCAGGTAATCGCCCCACTCGGGGCCGTATTGCCCCTCCAGGCCCTCGCGCAGGCGCCGGGCCACGGCCGGGCCGGCCCCGCCCGTGCTCACCGCCAGGCACAGGTCGCCGCGCCGCAAGGACGCCGGCACGATGAAGCTGCACAGCTCGGGCACGTCCACCACGTTGACGAACACCCGGCGCCTCTCGGCCTCGGCGGCCACCGCCCGGTTGAGTTCCTCTATATTGGTGGCCGAGATCACCAGCCAGGCGTCCTCCAGGTCGGCGGGCGCGAAGGGCCGGGCCAGGTGCTCCACCTGGGCGTGGGGCAAGAGCGCGGCCGTGGCCGGGTTCAGTTCCGGGGCCACCAGGCGCACCGACGCCCCAACCTCGATCAGCGAGGCCACCTTGCGTCCGGCCACCTGGCCGCCGCCCACCACCACGGCCAGGCGGCCGCGCAGGTCCAAAAAGGCGGGATAATACTGCAAGCTACCTTCCCCTGCTACCAAATCCTAAGATTTTTTAGCATAACACCTCGCCGGGGCGGCGGCAAGGCAACCCGGTGCCCGGGTGGGCATAACGGGTCGGGTGGGGCTGTGGAGTTGGCCGAGGCTGGCGGCTCCCGTTGCGGGCAAGGCGGGTCATGCAAGGCAACCCGGCCCGGTGCCCGGGCGGGCATAACGACATTCCCACCCGGCCCCCTCACCCCGACCCTCTCCCCCGGTGGGGGCGAGGGGGCAAGAGAGACTGGCCCCAGCGGCGGGCGCTGTTGATTGTCACCCCGCAAGCCCCCAACGGGAGCCGGCGGCGCCCGCCAAGGGAGAGCGCCGCCCGACCCGTTATGCCCACCCGGGCACCGGGCTCGACCCGTATAAGCCAGCCCGGGCACCCGGCCCTCGGCCTTGCCTATGGGGGCTGCCTGGGGTAGAAAGGGACGAACCCTAGGGGGGCCAAGTCCTTGCAACCTTCAGAGCGATTCATTGAGGCCGCCGTCCAGGACCTGCTGCGGCGCCTGTCCGCCCCGCCGCCGGAGCTGGCCCGGCCCCGGGTGGCCGAGGCCACGCTGGTGCTGCCGGGTGAGGACGAGGAGCAAGGCTCCGGGGCGTCTGACTTTCCCGGCCTGGCCGGCCTGGCCCGCCAGGTGGTGGAGGTGGTGCTGGAGCTGGCGGCCCAGCCCCTGGGGCCCAAGGCCCTGGAGCAGGCCCTGGAGCAGGCGGCCAGCGAATATCTGGAGGGCCTGGACCAGCACCAGCGGGCGGCCTGGGGACGCCTGGCCGCCGAGGTGCCCCGTCTGCTCAACCTGCCGGCCCTGGCCGAATTGGCTGGTCAAGGCCTCTCCCTGCCCCCCCTGGCGGCCCAGGTGGAGCCCGGCGAGGAGTTGGTGGGCGGGCGCTCGCCGGCCTTCGCCAAGGTGCTCAAGGACCTGGAGCTGGTGGCCGCCACCGACTTCCCGGTGATGCTGATGGGCCAGACCGGCACCGGCAAGGAGCTGGTGGCCCGCCGCCTGCACCGGCTATCGCCCCGGCGGGAAGGTCCCCTGGTGGCGGTCAATTGCGCGGCCCTGGCCAAGGGCCTGTTGGAGAGCGAGCTTTTCGGCCACGTGCGGGGGGCCTTCACCGGCGCCGGGACGCCGGCCAGCGGCTACATCCGCGCCGCCCAGGGCGGCACCCTGTTCCTGGACGCGATTGGCGAGACCACGCCCGAGTTCCAGGTGCGCCTCCTCAGGGTGCTGGAGGACGGCGTGGTGGTGCCGGTGGGGGCCAGCAAGGGTCAGAGGGTGGATTTTCGCCTACTGACCGCCTCCAGCCGCGACCTGGAGGAAGAGGCGGCGGCCGGGCGTTTCAACCAGGCCCTGCTGTACCGCATCCTGGTGGTGCCCATCCGCCTGCCCCCCCTGCGTGAGCGCCGGGAGGATCTGCCGCTGCTCTTGGACCACTTCCTGGGCCAGGCCTGCCTCTTGGCCCGGCGCACCCGCCGCTTGTCGCCGGAGCTGCGCCAGTGGCTGTTGGAGTATGACTGGCCGGGCAACGCCCGCCAGATGCGCCATCTGATGCAGCGCCTGGTGGCCCTGTCGCCGGCCTACGAGATAGGTCTGGACAGCCTGCCGCCGGAACTCAACACCCCGGCGGAGGGCCGGGTGGATTATTACCTGCGGCGTCTGGAGGGCTTGGAAGGCCTGCCCCGGCGCCGGGAGCGGGACCTGGCCCAGGCCTTGGCCGCCGCGGCTGGCGGCGAGCTGGCCAACCGCGATTTGCGCCATCGGCTGGGCTGCTCCGATTCCACGGTCAAAAACCTGTTCAAGGTGCTAAACCAGGCCGGACTGGTGGAGGTGATCGGCGAGCGCGGCGGCCGCCGTTACCTGGTCAGGCCGCCCGAGGAGGAATGACATGGCCATCGAGGGACGCATAGGGGTCTTGGGCGGCGGCAACATGGGCTCGGCCCTGGTCAAGGGGCTTTTGCAGGGCGGCACGGCCAGCGCCGCGCAGGTGGTGGTGGCCGAGAAGCTGGCCACCCAGGCCGCCAAGCTCAGGGAGCAATTGGGGGTGGCGGTGGTGGATGGCCCCGCCGGCCTGGGGCCGGTGGACCTGCTCTTGGTGGCCGTCAAGCCCAAGGATGTGGCTACCGCCCTGCACGCCTGCCGGGATGGCTTGTCACCCCAGGCCCTGGTCATCAGCATCGCCGCCGGGGTGAAACTCCAGGCCCTGGCCGGGCACCTGCCCCCGGGCCAACCCCTGGTGCGGGCCATGCCCAACACCCCGGCCCTGGTTATGAAGGGCGTCAGCGCCCTGTGCCCGGCCGAGCACACCCCGCCCGAGGCCCTGGACTTGGCCCGCCAGGTCTTCGCCGCCGTGGGGCAGGTGGTGGTGGTGGCCGAGGGCCTCATGGACGTGGTCACCGGGCTCTCGGCCAGCGGCCCGGCCTATGTGTTTCTGATTATCGAGGCCCTGGCCGACGCGGGGGTGCTCATGGGTCTGGACCGGCAGAGCGCCCTGACCCTGGCCGCCGGCACCGTGGCCGGGGCGGCGGAGCTCATGATCCAGACCGGCCAGCACCCGGCCCTGCTCAAGGACATGGTCACCAGCCCCGGCGGCACCACCATCGCCGGCCTGCGCGTCCTGGAGAACGCCGGCCTGCGCGGCGCCCTCATGGAGGCCGTGGCCGCCGCCACCAAGCGCAGCCAGGAGTTGGGCGGCTGACCGGGACGCTGGCGCCAGCCAGGCCAAAACAGGGGCGGGGGGGCAACCCCCGCCCCTGCATTAATACAAATAAATCAATGAGCTTTCTTGATGATGCAAGGGCGGGATTAATTCCCGCCCGTCCGTTGTCCAGGCGAAAAGCACGGGCGGGGTTTACCCCCGCCCGCTGTTGGCCTAGCAGAATCTGACCGGCTGTATCTGCTCCCCTGGCTAGCAGCTACAAGAGGTGCTGCCGCAACTGCCCCCGCCGCTGCCCAAGGGGTTGGCGGTGGAGAGAACAAAGCCCTGCTGCCAGCCGTTGTCCACGAAATCCACCTTCACGTCGCCGCTCTGGCCGCTCAGTTCCTTGTCAATCAGGTAGGTGAGGCCGTCCACCTCGTACTTGTCGTCGTTGTCCTTTGGTTCGTCCAGAACCAGTCGCAGCGACGGACCGCTTCAGCCGCCGGCTTGCAGATAGACCCGCAGGGCGGAGTCCAACTGCTTCTCCTGCATGAAGGCCTTGATGGCCTTGCTGGCGCTCTCGGTAACCTCGATCATGTTGATGTGTTCCTTCCTGCCCGGCGCGGGGCTTGTTTGCTTTTTCCCAAAATATGGCAATGATTTTGGCGAAGGGCAAGGGGAGATGGCATTTTTTTGGCCGATACCAGACAAGACCGGGCGGCCATGGCCCTGTTGTCCATGGTTATTGGCTGGTTAGGTCACAAAGCCCGCCCAGGGCGTTGTTCTAGCGGCCCTGGAAGACCGGGGCGCGCTTCTCCAAAAAGGCCTTGGTGCCCTCCAGATAGTCATGGCTGTCGTAGACCTGGCGCCTTAAGCCCTGGATGCGCTCGAAGGTTTCGGGGCTCATGGGCCGCGAGTTGCCCAACAGCCGCAGTTGCTCCTTGATGGCCGCGATGGCCAGGGGCGCGTTGCGGGCGATCCCCCCGGCCATCTGGTAGGTGAAGGCCTCCAGTTCCTCGGCGGGCACCAGGTGGTTGAGCACGCCCAGGTCGTAGGCGCGGACCGCGCTCATGGGCTGGGCGGTAAAGAAGAGCTCCTTGGTGATGTGCAGGCCCACGACGTTGATGAAGTGCATCACCCCCGAGACGTTGTAGGGCACGCCGATCTTGGCCGGGGTGATGGCGAAGGTGGCGCTGGGGCCACCCAAGAGCAGGTCACATATGAAGGCCAGGTCGCAGGCCCCGCCCCACACCCCCCCCTCGATCATGGCCAGCACCGGGGCCGGCAGGCGTTGCAGGCCGCGCAGCAGCTTCTCCAGGGGGTCGTAGTAGGACAGGGGGTCGCGGCCCGGCTGGGGCAGTTCGTCTATGGCCAGGCCGGCGGACCAGACCTTGGCCCCGGGCTGGGCGCGCAGCACCACCACCCTGAGCTTGCGGGCCTCGAAATCCTCCACCGCTTCTAAAAGCTCGCCCAGCATCTGCCGGCTCAGGCTGTTGCGCTTGGCCTCATGGTCAAGGGTGATGGTGCCAATCTGTCCCTGGACATCCACCTTTATCAAGGCCATGCGCTTCTCCTTTATCTTTGGCGGGTCACGCCCTGCGGGTTATGACGTAGGAGGCCAGGCCCAGCATGGTCAGCAGGTCGGGGTTGGCCTGGCCGGCCTCCAGCAAGGGCTTCAGGGCCGCTTGGGCGCGGGCGGCGTGGAAATTGGCCCAGGCCATGGTGGCCTCCACCCCTCCCTGGGCTCGTATGATCTCCTTGGCCTCGGTCAGCACCTGGGGCTCCTGGCGGCCCTGGCGGGCCAGCTCCAGCAGGCGGGCGCGGACTTGCGCCGGGGCGTGGTCGCGGGCGTGGATAAAGGGCAGGGTGATCTTGCCCTCCTCCAGGTCGTGGCCCACGGGCTTGCCGAACTCGTGCTCGCTGCCCACGTAGTCCAGGGCGTCGTCCACCATCTGGAAGGCGATGCCCAGTTCCATGCCGTAGTCGTAAAAGGCGCGCACCGTGGCCTCGGGCGCCCCGGCCTGGATGGCCCCCATCTGGCAGGCCGCGGCCAGGAGCACCGCCGTCTTGGCCACGATGACCCGCAGATAGCCCTGGTGGCCGAGTTCCAGGTCGTCGGTGTGGATAAGCTCCAGCACCTGGCCCTCGGCCATGTGGGTGGTGCAGTCGGTGAGCGCTTGCACGAAGCGGTGATCGTCCACCTCGACCGACAGCGAGTAGCTCTTGGAGAAGAGAAAGTCGCCCACCAGGATCACGGCGTCGTTGCCGTACTTGACCCGGGCCGCCGGCCGGCCGCGGCGTAACCCCGCGTCGTCCACCACGTCGTCGTGCAAAAGGGTGGCGGCGTGCAGGTACTCAAAAATAGCCGCGTGGCGGGGCTGGGCCATGCGCCCCAGGGCGCGGGAGGCCAAAAGGAAGAGCACGGGCCTGAGCCGCTTGCCCCCGCTGAAGATGATGTAGCCGCTGACCTCCTCGATGAAGGGCACGTGGCTCGTGAGATTGGCGGTGAGCGCCTGGTCGGCCGGCTGGGCCAGGGCCAGCACCCGCTCCTTGACCTCCTGGTTGCTCAAGGGGGCCAGCAGTTCCTGGGGGGCCGGGGGGTGCTGGGGCGCTTCCGGGTTGGCCACGGTGTTTCCTCGCGCGATTGGGGACGATGCCCCCCTGTACCCGAAGCCGAAAATGTTGTCAACTTAATCGCGTGGGGGACAGTGGGGGGCGGCCGGTGCTCTGTGTGACCGGCGGCCCCACCACGGGAGCCGGCATGGCGGGCCGGGCGAGAGCGTCACACGACCCGCCATGCCCAGCCGGGGGCACCCGGTTAGGCCCAGAGGGTGTCCACCTGGTCGGGGTGCTGGCGGCAGACCTCCAAAATCAGGACCTGGCTGGCCGAGAGCACCTCCTCGGGAGGGCGCATACGTTCGGGCTCCTGGTCCAGGCCCAGGCGTTCCACCGAGAAGGGGCGGAAGCACAGGGCCTCGGCCGAGGCCGCCGTCTCGCCGGGCGAGAAGTTAACGCCCAGTATCTTGCGGCGCTGCAACTCCACGGGGTTCAGGTCGCGCAGGTAGGAGGCCAGGCTCAGGAAGTCGTGGTTGCGCTCGAACTCCAGGATGTCCCGGTTGACCTCCTCGCGCAGGCTCAGGGCCTTCTGGCGCTCCTGGTCCAGGGATTGGCGGTTCTCCCACAGGTCCAGATACAGGCGCTGGATCAACTTGAGGTAGCGGCGGCAGCGGGTCCAGGCCTTGGGGGGGATGAAGACCAGGTCCGGGGGTGGGCATTGCTCCTCGGGCGGGTTGAGGCCGGCCAGCAGGAAGAAGCGGCGGGCGGCCTCGGGCGTGAGCAGGGCCTTGGCCAGGAGCATCTTGCCCTTGTCCCAGGCGCTTAAGCCCCCGTGAAAGGCGCAGCAGGTCTCGAAGAGCAGGTTGCCCTCCTCCTCGATGATGCGCCGCTCGCGGGCGTAGTTCTCCAGTATCTCCTGCTTGACCGCCTGGTTGAGGGCCGCGATCAGGTCTTCGTCGCTCATGGCTCGCCGCGCCGTGCTTGGGGTTGGGCCTTGTGGCTGGGGGCGCTTTCTGCTAGCGTGGCCCCAGGCTTGGGGCCGGGCGGCTGGCCGCCGGCCGTCCAGGTTGCTAGGTGTGTGTCGGAGAAAGCCATCCCTGGCTTTCTCCTCTTGGCGCTTGCCAAAAGTAAATTTTGGCAAGCTTGCGAAATCAGGCCAACTGGGAATTTGGCCTGATTTCGGGCGGGCCGTCCATGGCCCGCCTAGGAGCCTGTCTGCGTATTACTCCGACAGGCTCCTAG